>JBARMQ010000435.1:0-3355 GCA_049802535.1 Bryobacteraceae bacterium
GCGCCGTTTCCTCGCTCACGGCGTTTCGGTCCTTACCAAGAAACAAGGAGGCTAACTCTGACCGTGCGGTTGCAAGGCTGCCGGCGAGGGTCCGCCGAAGTTCCGGCATGCGGCTCACCTGGGAAAAGACCTCCATATTGGTGGTCCATAACGAACGATGTGTTTCAAACGTGTCCATCAAACGCGCCCACGTGGATTCAAACCGCTCAACGGGGCTAGCGTTTTGTGGAACGCCTGACTCGAGCAACCGCCGGAAGTCTCGGTCCCAGTCGTCAAAGGCAAGCAACAACGCTTCCATCATCAGCGCTTCTTTAGAGCTGAAATGATAACCAATCGCCGCTAAGCTCACTCCGGCCTCCTTGGCTATGTCCCGGGCGGTGGTTTGCGCATATCCCCGCTCCAGCAAGCACCTTTTGGCTCCCATCAGCAGTGCTTCTCGATTGCCCATCTGTTCAGCCTATTCCAATCCATACAGACGTCCTAGACATTTGTGTGGTACAACTGTCTTAGACGGTTGTACAGGTCATGAAAAATAAAGAAGTTCTTATTTCCGGGGCAAGCATCGCGGGTCCCGCCCTTGCCCTTTGGCTCAGACGTTACGGCTTTCAGCCCACTGTCGTAGAGCGCGCTCCAGCCCTCCGGCCCGGCGGCTATGCCGTCGATTTTCGCGGCGCCTCCATGCGCGTGCTGGACCGTATGAACCTCCTGAACGAACTTCGGAAATTCGAAACCCGTACCGGCGCCATCACCATCGTCGACGCGTCCAACAAAAAGATCGCGAGCATGCCGGACGGGTTCACAAGCGGTGAGTTCGAGATTATGCGTGGCGATCTCGCAACGGTCTTTTATGAAGCCACCCGGAGCGGCGCCGAATACGTCTTCGATGATTCCATCACCGGCATCGACCAGACTGCCGATGGGGTGGACGTGACGTTCGCACGTGGTCGTCTGCGCCGCTTTGATCTGGTAGTCGGCGCCGACGGGCTGCATTCGAATGTGAGATCGCTCGCCTTCGGTAAGGAGGCCCAATTCATTCATAATCTCGGCTGTTACGTCTCGATCTTCACCACGCCAAACTTCATGAATCTTGATCGAAGCGGCCTCTACTATGGAACTCTGGGCAAGCGAGTGGGTATCTTCAGTGCCCGACAGAATACCGAGGCAAAAGCGTCCTTCTTCTTCACGTCCCCGCCGTTGGAATACGACTACCGCGACATTCCGCAGCAGAAGGAGGTTTTAGCCTCCCATTTCGCCGGGGAGAAATGGCAAGTCCCGCGCCTTCTCAAAATGATGGAGGATGCACCCGACTTCTACTTCGACTCCATCAGCCAAATCAGAATGGATCGCTGGTCGTCGGGCCGAGTCGTCCTCCTCGGAGATGCTGCCCACTGCGCCTCGCCGGTTTCAGGCATGGGAACAAGTTTGGCCGTGGTCGGCGCCTACATTCTTGCAGGCGAGTTGAAGCAGGCGGATGGCGACTACACCGCGGCATTCGCCCGATACGAGGCCTTAATGCGAGATTTCGCAAACCAGTGCCAACAGCTAGCCGAAAGCATTGACTGGTTTGTCCCACGAACTCGCGTCAGGCTATGGCTCAGTCAACAGATGTGGAAGATTCTTCCGCACACCCCTTGGCGCAACATGATGATCGAGCTTCCTCTAAAGATTGCCAACTCGATTGCGCTTAAGGACTACTGATTCGCAAGCTACTTTACGGCGTCAGGCTTCGCCGGGTCATTGTTCGACCACTTAGAATCGATACGATGCAGCTTACGTGGATTCCGGCTCTCGCGGTCTTCACGATCACCTGGTGGGAGCGCCCGGCGACAGCGCGCTTCCGATCGTTACTGTTCCTTGAATGCGTCGTAATAGCCGCCCTCTATCAGTGCTCCGCCGGATTAATTGAGACGGTCATCCTCGCAGCCGGCATGACCGTCTATAGCCTGCTGTTCTGCTTGGACTTCTGCTATTACGAACGGATCGGCCGTCCGCTTGATCCAGGCACAGTCCGGCTCATTCTCAAAGAACGAGAAAGCGCATATCTGCTTATAAAAGGGGCGACGCACGAACGCGATTGGCTTGTCTTTTTTCTTGTACCGCTCTTTGCAATTCTTGCCTTCACCCCGGCCGCACCAAGCCGAGTAAGCCAAGCCGTCGCCGTCGCGGCGTCCTCCGTCTACGTCGTATGGCTATTCATCGATCGCAACGGCAAGCTCTCGCCGGCTCTCAACGTTCTGCGATGCGTTTCAGCGGCCTTGTTAATAACGCCGCCGCAGAGCCGCAAACGGGTAGTTCGGCGTGTCCCCTTCCCTCTTTCACCGTCGAGCCCGGCCACTTGCAACATATTGATGTTTGCCGTAGAAAGTTTTAGCGACCAGATCCTTCACAGCTCAGAAGGCCGCGAGGCTGCCCCGGCCTATCATGCATTCCTTCGCAATCACGCCGGTGAGATTACAGAATTCCCGAAGGCGTTTGCCAATTCCGCCACCAGCGATTTGTCCTACACAGCGCTGCTCACCGGCCTCTCACCCGGCGAGTCGCTCGCACGGCTTACCAGCGCACCGCTGCTATGGGCTGCAGCAAAAACGGCTGGACATCACACATCCTTCTACTGCTCGCAAAGCTTGCGATGGCTCGATTTGGGCGCATTGCTGCTAGACCCGGCAATTGACCGCGCGGTTCATCGCGATGCCCTCGGCGCCCGCGCCGCCAACGATCTCGCAATGGACGACCGCCATCTAAATCGCATCGTCTGCCACGACCTTAAGAAACAGCCTGCGCCGTTCCTCTCGGTCATCAACTACAACATGTTGCACTTTCCGTTCCTCGGCGACCAGTCGGAAAGACCCTTCCATCCGAACAGTGCGAAGGAGCGCTACCTTAGTGCTCTCGCTCTTTTCGATCGATGCTTCAGCGATGTGATCCAGGCACTGGCTGCCGCCGGCAGCTTGGAAAACACCGCAATTCTCGTAACCGGCGACCACGGAGAAGATCCATCCACAGGCGAGCGCAAACGCGGAGAAGCAGTTCCGCGTCTCTACGACCTGCGGTACGAGTTTTTGAAGGTTCCGTGCTGGCTGAAAATACCCGGCAATGCGTTGAGCTCGGCGCAGCAGCGGGCCTTAACTCATAACCTGCATCGAAGCATTTCGAATCTCGACCTATATCCCACCATCCTCGACCTGCTCGGTTACCAGGAGGCCGGTGAATTGGCGCTGTCGGGCCATAGTCTCCTCAAGCCACTTCCAGAAACGCGTTCGCTCGTCGCCTTCAACAGCGGAGAACTCCGTGCTTGGGATTATGAGCCATTCTCGTTTGTCCGTGGCGACGATATGCTCCTGTATCACGATCTAAC
>JBARMQ010000436.1:0-6781 GCA_049802535.1 Bryobacteraceae bacterium
TCTTGGGCGTGAGCATCTCCGTCGGCGTCGGTTTGTTTTTCGGATATTATCCGGCAAATCGCGCTGCCAATCTCGATCCTATTGTGTGCCTGCGCTACGAGTAAGCGACGATGTCACGGCGCGGAGCCAGATGCTGACAGCGACGGCGCCTGGATCGGGAGTGCCTAAAGCGCGGTTGCCGATATAGCTGGAGCGGCCGCGGCGGGGATGCATACTGGCGGTTGCTTCGGCTCCTGTTTCGGCGGCTTCGGCGGAGGCTCGAAGAGCTTGGGAGATGCTATGGCTTTGGCTGATCTCGGCGCGAAACGTCGTCGCGAAGGCAATCAGTGCATCGAGCATCGTACGGTCGCCCGCTTCAGCTCCGCCTAATTTAGAGACAGCTTCGCAGGCATCGATCGCGGCCTGCGCCCAGGCGTCTGCCGCATCAACCGAACATTCATCGAGAGCCGTTGCGGCACGCAGAAAGAGGATGGCGTAAAGCGGGCCTGACGAACCGCCAAGATGTTGCCGCAGCGAATCGGCGACGGCTCTCAACGTAGCGGACGGATCGTCTAAAGGATAAGTAGCCAGCCCTTGTTTCACGGCTCGGGCAGCTCGAGCCATGTTGAAGCCGAGGTCGCCATCGCCTACAGTGCGGTCGAGCTCCGTCAATCGCTCCTCAGCGAGAATCAGAGCAGAACATGCCGATTCGATGGCGTCTGCGGAGGCTTTACCGAAGGCGGTGTCAGTCGCGCTGACTGCGTCTGAAGAGGCCGGGGCGGGAGTTGCGATGATTCTTTCAGCGATAGGAGTGTGCGGTTGCGGAAAGGGAGCCGGCCACGCGGGTGCGAGTGTCGAGGCATCGAGCAAACGCAGCCGATCGTCGTCAAGACGCATAACCGAGAGCGATACGCCCGCCATTTCGAGCGAAGACATCAAAGTTCCGGCGTAGACGCGCCCCACTGAAAAGCCCTTCGCCGTAAGGGTGGAGATGGCATGACGCGCAATGATCGCGAGTTCCATAAATGTTGTGGCCCCAAGATTATTGACCAAGAGCGCCACGCGCCGATTGGCATGCCCGTGATGAGCCACCAGGATCGGATCAAGTAGATCTTCAACGATGCGATCGGCTGAGCGAAGGGCCACGCGGCGTACGCCTGGTTCGCCGTGAATACCGAGACCCAGTTCTACTTCATCGGCAGCGAGAGTGAAGCTGGGCTTCCCGGCGGCCGGAACAATGCCAGAGGAAAGCGAAACGCCCATGCTCGCGACCGACTGAGCGGCTCCTTCAGCGAGAGCAGCGACCTCGGCGAGAGGTTTGCCTTCGGCGGCGGCGGCGCCAGCGATCTTGTGTACCAGCACGGTGCCCGCAATACCGCGCGCACCGGCGTAATCGGACGATGAGGCCAGAGCGACGTCATCAGCAACAATGATGATTTCGACTGGAATGCCTTGAGCGCGGGCCATCTCCGCAGCCAAGCCGAAATTGAGCCGGTCGCCGGTGTAATTCTTCACAATGAGCAACGCTCCCGGAGCGCCCGCGGTGGTTTGAATGGCGGCCAAAATTGATTCGGGCGTGGGCGAGGTGAAGACTTGCCCTGCGACGGCGGCGCTGAGCATGCCGGCTCCCACGAAGCCAGCGTGTGCCGGTTCGTGACCACTGCCACCGCCGGAGATGACGGCCACTTGGCGATCGCGCACCAGGTCAAAATCAGCGCGCACGATTACGTTGAATTGGTCGAGCCGGGCAAGCCCTGGATAGATGGCGACTAGGCCCTCGATCATTTCCTCGACGACGTGGTTCGGATCGTTGATCAGCTTCTTCATCTGGCCGCAGGATATCAACGCGGCCGTCGGCGAGATGTTGCAGAGGGGCTAGCGGTCGAATCGGGGCGGCGGTCCGCCTCGACCGGCGGGCGCCGGCGTCGCGTTGGGATCGACGCCTAGCACTGCGGTTGTGATAAAGCCGTCCGTCATTGACCGCTTGCTGAGTTGCGTTGGCGTAACGATGAAGTCGCTGCCATGTTCCGACAGAAAGACGCCATCTTCGTCTTGCCGCGTGCGGTCGATATGGTGTGCGGAATAAGGAGGTAGTTTCGCAATTGTGTCGCTGAGTTCGTCCGGAAAAAACAACTGGCCCGTGTGGCACACGTGACCGCCCACATAGTGTGCACTTTTGATGGAACCGCTGGTGTGCACCTTCAAATGAATGTGAATGTCGCGGCCCATGTACCAACCGGGATAGATGGTGACGAACTCCGCAATTCCGCTGGCGTCGGTCATTTGAACTCCACGGAAGTAACGAGTGTCGTCACTGGGGCCGTGATGAAAACCGGGCGGCGGTCCGTTGCCCGGCCCAAAGCCATCTGGCGGCGGTCCCGGTGGACGCCCATTAGCCATATCAGGCCGTCTCGGAGGCCGTTGACCGTTCATACCGGGAGGACCGTCGGGACTATTCGAGGTGAAGCCGGAATAAACTCCCAGCGAGTCACAGTGCCATATGTCTACCGCCGCATTTTGAACTGGCGTACAGCGCGCCGAATCCAAAACGACGACCCGCAGGCGAAGCGGGATGCCCGGGCGATCCTCTGTAATGTCTTGTCGAAGAAGCCTCTGGTCAACATAGTAAGGACCTTCCTCTTGCTCGCTGGCCAGTGTGCAATTCGGGCTTTGGGTGCGGTTCTTTGACGTGACTATGGCAGGGGCTTGGGCGCGGCAGGCGACGACCATACCGCCAAGGGTTGCCGCCAATAATCCGCGGCGTGTGATGACTGGGAGATTGATGCTTGGTGATGAAATTCTGCTCGGTTCCATGAGGCTCTAGTTACAGATAAACAAAACAACGTAAAGGCAGTGTGTGGTCAGCCCAGCGGATTGTAAGGGTCGTGTAAAGATCCGCGTTCTCATGCCGTTGACTGGAGCCGGATCACAAACTCCAGGCCAGTGGGAACACGATTTCGGCATTCCACGCTTCCGCCGCAGGCTTCGATGCAGTCTCGTACGATGGCAAGACCCAATCCAACACCGCCGGTCTCACGTTGACGCGCGAATTCCGGGCGATAAAAAGGCCGGAAAACGTTCTCTAGTTCGGCGTCAGGAAGCCCGGGGCCGTTGTCAAAGATGCGCAGAACCACAGCGTCGCTCTCGCGCGACGCTGTGATACCAATCGGGCCGGCCGAACCCGCATACCGAATGGCATTCCGCACAACGTTCGCGACCGCTCGAAACAAGAGGTCGTAATGGCCTAGCACTTCGATCGATTTGTGGATAGCGATCTCGAAGGTTCCATCGTCGTTGCGCTCCCGGGCAATTACCTTGTCGACAAGTTCAGCCAATGCCACCGGCGAAAGCTGTGCGGGCTCAATTCCCACCCGCGATTTCGAGAAATTGAGCAATTCATTCACCAAGCTCGACATGTGTTCCGTTTCTTCTTGCAGGCCGCTGACGTATTCCATTTCGGAGTCTTCGGCGCGCTGTTCGAGAATGCCTAATCCGACTTGCATACGAGCAAGCGGAGAAGAAAGCTCATGTGCAATATCGCTCAGGAATCGCTTTTGGCCGTTAACGAGGCCGGCAAGCCGATGCGCCATTCGGCTGATGGATTCGCTCAGCCGCCCCAGTTCGTCTTTCCGCTTCAACTGCAAAGCGATGTCGAATTGCCCGTTAGCGATTTGGCCGGTGGCGGCAGTCAGTCGCGAGATAGCATGGGTTAGCCCGCGAATCAGCGGAAGCCAGCAAGCGACGGAAACAAGAACGATCGTCAGCAGTACAGCAACCCAAGGCCGGAAATCAAAGAAAAATGGTTCGGTCCAGACCGAACGTATTTGCCAAACGAGGGTGGCGTGAACGGGCTCCTCACCTTGGCGCCAAATGGGAATGCGAATGCCTACCCAATAGCGAGTGGGGTTTGTCGTTCGCATCAGAGCGAGTGGAGAATCGCCAGGCGGCGCGGATTGACTTCGATGATGGTGAGGCGGCCCATGCCGAGGAGGCTCGCCTCGCCAACCGGGAGGCGGCACAACTGTGGGACCCGGTTCATCCGGGTGTGGCTCCTGCTCTGGCGGCCCATTCGAGTGCGCAAAGGGATCGTGGCGAAGTTCCTGCATGAACGTTTGGGGCAGGATGACCGGCTCGCCAGCCAATTCGATGCCGCGGTAATCAAAGAGATAAAAATCTGCCGGATATTTGGCGTGGTACTGCTTCAACAACGAATTCCATGAAGATGAGTCCGTATCTAGCAACTGCAAGGCAAGCTGGCTCGACACGGACACAATTCGATCGCGCGCAGGAGCAAGCAAGAACGAACTAAGATCGAATCGAAACTCGATCCTGGCAAAAATGAGTAGGCCGATCGCCAGCAGAGACACGTTCAGCAGGGCGAGTAGAAGGATCTTAAAAGAAAGCGACGGGCGCATCATTTCCGCTATTGCCTAGGACTGATTGTCCGGCCCGGATTTTCGCATCATGTACCCGACACCCCGAATGGTGACGATGAAGCGCGGCGTCTTGGCATCATCGCCGAGTTTTCTTCGCAGCGACGATACATGCACATCAATGGAGCGATCGAAAGCTTCAAAGTCGCGATCGGCGGCTTCGAGAAGCAGTTGCTCGCGTGTTTTCACGCGGCCGGCAGAGCGCGCGAGACTTTTCAAAATGTCGAATTCCGCGGCGGTTAAATAGACAGGAGCGCCGTTGAGTGAGACCGACCGGCTCTGGTCGTCAATCGATAAATTGCCGACCGTAATGGTGGACGATTGTTGTGGCTGACTTCGTCCAGCGGCAGACGAGCGGCGGATGACAGCACGCAAGCGCGCCAGCAATTCTCTGGTGGAGAAAGTCTTGGGCAGGTAGTCGTCAGCCCCAAGTTCGAGACCGACGATGCGATCGGATTCGCCGGCGCGCCCCGTTAGCATCAGGATCGGAACGGCAGAAGTTGAGCGGAGACGCCGCAAGACGTCGAGGCCATCAAGCCCGGGAAGCATGATGTCTAAGATAACTGCGGAAAAGCTTTCCGCTTCCGCTAACGCTAAGCCTTCCTGCCCGCTATGGGCAAACGAGACATCGAAGCCGAGGGGTTTGAGATAGTCCCGCACGAGACGGCATAGCTTGATGTCATCGTCGATCATCAGGATGCGCAGGCCTGAATCCTGCTGGGAAGGCATCTGAATTCATTAGAATCCGATTTCCGGTGCGTCTGCGCGTGATTTACCGTAGCTTTACAATTTCGGGAGGGGCGCTAAATCTGCGCAAGAGACTGAAAACACCCGGAAAATTGACACTTACGGAGACGATTCGATAGACTAAGGTGTTCGACCTTTCGAACGAGAGAGAAGAAGTCTGTCCATGCGTACCGTATTTCCGTCCCAACACGAAATCGATCGTGCTTGGCACGTGATTGACGCAGAGGAAGCCGTCTTGGGACGAATTGCTTCCCGCGCCGCTATGCTCTTGATGGGCAAGCATAAGCCGACGTACACCCCCTCTATGGATACGGGCGACCATGTGATCGTAATCAATGCTGCAAAGGTGAAGCTGACTGGTAACAAAGATGGCCAGAAGGTGTATCACCGGCACACCGGCTACCCAGGTGGATTGATCAGCACCGGAGCCAAGAAGATGCGTGAGACCCGTCCGGAACGGATGATTGAGCTGGCGATTTCCGGCATGTTGCCGAAGACCAAGCTGGGCAAACAGATGTACCGGAAGTTGAAAGTCTACGCGGGTGATCGTCATCCCCATCAAGCGCAAAAACCGGCCCCCCTTGCGGTGGGGCATTAGCACTGAGGTATTGAAAAGCCATACATGCCAGCGAAGTTAGTTCAGCAGTTAGCGACCGGACGCCGCAAGACAGCGACGGCGCGAGTTTTTTTGCGGCCTGGAACCGGTAAGATCACCGTGAATCACCGGCCTTTTGAGCACTATTTTGTGAGCGAATCGGCCCGTGCATATGTGCGGCAACCGCTTCTTGCCGTTGAAGTCGCAGATCAGTTTGACATCATAATTCTCGCCCATGGTGGCGGGACCACCGGACAGTCGGGCGCAGCTCGGCTCGGGATCGCCCGTGCGTTGATTGAGTTTAATGCCGAACTGCGCGGAAAGTTGAAGCAGCTCGGATTTTTGACGCGCGATGCGCGCGAGCATGAGCGAAAGAAGTACGGTCAGAAGGGCGCTCGCAAGCGCTTCCAGTTCTCCAAACGCTAACCGCATTTTCTTCCCCTTCGATCTTCAGTTTTTTCGTGACCGGGCGGCCTTCGAGCCGCCTCGTTGCGCGATCAGAGGCGTCCGGGCCGAATCGGCGCCACGCAAAATTCCGCTTTGGGCCGCGTGGTTATCCGGTTGGGCTCGTACAAAACGCGAGGAGGCACTTTGCCATCTATCTCAATGAAGGAATTGCTCGAAGCAGGCGTTCACTTCGGGCACCAGACCAAGCGCTGGAATCCAAAGATGAAGGAATACATCTTTGGCGAACGTAACGGCATATACATCGTCGACCTGCAGAAGACGCTGAAGCTCTTTAAAGATGCGATGCGCTTTGTCGGCGAAATGGCGGCACAGGGTAAGACGGTTCTGTTTGTTGGCACCAAGCGGCAGGCACAGGAAGCGATTGCCGAAGAGGCGACGCGATGCCAGCAGTATTACGTCAACCAGCGTTGGCTGGGCGGATTGTTGACCAACATCATCACGGTTCAGCGATCGATCAAGCGGCTGAAGGAATTGGACGAGATGTCCAACGACAACGGCTACGAAGGCCGGGCCAAGAAAGAAGTGGGCCGGCTTGAACGTGAGCGCAAGCACCTGCAGC
>JBARMQ010000437.1:0-27960 GCA_049802535.1 Bryobacteraceae bacterium
CTCCACATCCATCGCACCAGCAACGCCGATAGAACGATTGCCACCGCAACAATCGCCACCAAGACCGCGGGGTGGATCGACATCAGCAAAGTTCCGCCCACTGCCAATGCATCGCCCATCAGGCTCAGTGCGATGTTTGATAGCGGCTCAGGCGATGTATTAGCTGCTAATCGCGTGGCGGTCTTCGCTGTGTGGGAGCTCAGTGCTATGCCGCCGCCCACCAATAAGGCAATCAATCGTACAGCCGGATCGAAATGTGCAAAAGCTGCGGCCGCTAACACCGCGCCTGCCGGAACACGTATGAAGGTGTGGACCACATCCCACGCGGAATCGATGGCCGGTATCTTGTCGGCGACAAATTGGACCAGATAAAGCGCGCCCGACGTCGCCAGCACCCAGGTGTGGCTGAGATATCCAAGGTCGCCGGGTAAATGGGCCAAATTGAACCTTTGCAGCAGGCCCAGCGTCAACACCGTGGCGTACAGATTGATGCCAGACAGCCACGCCGAACCCATTGCAAAGCCGAGTAGACCAAGATTCATATCATTCTATTTATACGCTGGTTTCTGTCGGAAGTTCCGTCGGCTCCGGGAGGTGAATCCCGCTCGTAAAGCGCTGCTGTTGTATCGTAAGGCAAACAGCCTATTCTGCGAAATGTTGCAAAAAACTACCCTAAGTGTGCTCCTCCTCGGCGGCGTTCTGGCATCCCTGCTATGCGCCCAAACCCACTCTTCGCCACCAACCAAAATCGGTGTAGTCAATTTGCAGGCGGTCATCGCGAATACCAAAGAGGGTCAGAAGTCTTCCCAACAGCTACAGCAGACCTTCGCCGCTCGTCAAAAAGACTTTCAGCAACGCAGCGACGAACTTGTTAAGTTAAATGAACAGCTCAAGACAGGCGGAGCCTTGCTCAGCGACGAACGCCGCAACCAGCTGACAGCTGAAATCGCCGACAAGAAACGGCGCCTGGATCGCGATATTCAGGATGCGCAGACCGATCTCAACCAGCAACAACAACAGATATTAGGCGGCATGGAACAGAAGCTGCGCCCTTTAATCGACAAGTACGCAAAGGATAATAACTACGCGGTTGTCATGGATGTGGGCTCATCGAGCGCTGTTGTCTTTGCCTCGAGTGCTACTGACATAACCAGAGACATCATCGACCTCTACGACCGCGCGCATCCAGCTACCGTCAGCGCTCCAGCGTCGCCATCGACCTCGACTGCCCCTGGCGTTCCCGGACAAGTCGCCCCTCGCCCGGTGCCCGGTACGCCCGCCCGGCCGCCGTCTCACTAGCGCAAAGGGCACTGACGCGTGCCAGCAGGCGAGTTCTTCAGTAGCGCAAAGGGCGCGGCTACTTGCCACCACACAGGGGAGGAACTCGCTATTATTTCGGGTGGCATGCTTTGATTCCGTGCCCGTCTTGCGCGAATTCCTCAAAAGCGCAAAGGGCACGGCTGCGTGCCACCACACAAGAGAGGAACTCTCTATTTCTTCGGGTGGCAAGCTCGATGCCGTGCCCGTTTTGCGCGAGTTCCTTAGAAGAGTTAATTGCTCTCCCATATCATGTTGGGAACCGCATGCACAGATTGCTCCGTTCGCTGCTATTCGGCTTTGTCTCAACGGCTCTGTTCGCACAACTCGCCCCGACGCCGCCCATGGGATGGAACAGCTGGGATTCGTATGGGCTCTCGGTTACTGAAGATGAATTCAAGTCCAATGTCGATTGGCTGAACACCAACTTAAAGCAGTATGGCTGGGTCTATGTCGTCGTCGACGAAGGTTGGTACATCCCTCATCCGGAAAGCCACGGCAAGCCTTCCTGGCAATTTACTCTCGGTGAGTACGGACGGTTCTTTCCGGCTACTAACCGTTTCCCGTCCGCCACAAAGAGCCAAGGCTTTAAGCCGCTTGCGGATTATGTGCACTCGCTCGGCTTGAAATTCGGCATCCATATCATCCGTGGTATTCCACGCGAAGCCGTGGAAAAGAACCTCCCAATAGCAGGCTCAAATTTCCATGCCGCCGACGCTGCCGACAAGTCCGACACCTGCGCCTGGAATCCAGATAATTACGGCGTTCGGGACAATGCGGCCGGTCAGGCCTATTACGATTCTCTCGCCGGCCTCTATGCCCGCTGGGAACTCGATTTCATCAAGGTCGATTGCATCGCAAGCCGTCCCTTCAAAGGCGACGAGATTCGAATGATCCACGACGCCATTGGCAAGACCCATCGGCCCATTGTTCTGAGTCTATCGCCCGGCCCAACCTCGCTTGCGGTCGCCGCGGTGGTCGCCGTGAATGCCCAAATGTGGCGCATCTCAGACGACTTTTGGGATATCTGGCGCAATGGCCCCGGTGACGAATGGGAACAAAACTTACATGACCAATTTGCTACCGCCGCGGCGTGGGCGCCACAAGTCCAAGCAGGCGAGTGGCCAGACGCAGACATGTTGCCCCTCGGATATCTTGGGCCGCGTCCCGGACAAGGCAGCCCTCGTCAAAGCCGGCTCACGCATGACGAGCAGTTCACGTTGATGACTCTTTGGTCCATCATCCGCTCCCCACTGATTATCGGCGCCAACCTCACCCGCAATGACGATTGGACCACCAACCTCCTCACCAATCGCGAGGTGCTTGACGTCAACCAGCACTCGACCAGCAATCGGCCAATCATCATTTCAAATAAGCTCGTGGTCTGGAGCGCTATGGCCGCCGCGGCGCACGGCCATTACATCGCCGCGTTCAACCGGGGAGATCAGCCGCTCGATGTGCAACTGAATTGGAACGAGTTTGGACTTGCCGGCGCCGCCTACAACGTCCGGGATCTGTGGCAGCACAAAGACCTCGGCGCTGCCAAGCTGTTGAAGGTCACGCTCCAACCGCATGCTTGCCGGTTACTGTTGCTAACACAGCCATCCTGACAGCGTTACTTCGTCCGCTTTTCTAACGCTTCCTGGACCTTCGTGTAATCTACCTGGTAGTCCTGTAAGCCAGCCTTCTCAAAGCCGCGCTTGGCTTCCGGGTTTTTCATAAACGTGTTCCAAACAAATCCGGTGCGCAAATTCTCCGCCATCACCATAGTGATCCCCGTATCGATTCCAATTACATCGTCGTCATACCACTTCGTAAGCGGGTTGAAGGCGTCCACAAAACCGTACTTGGTCCAAGCCTGCGGGTAGTTGCTCTTGATGTTTCTCAGAACTCGCAGAACCGCCGTGGGCAAGAATGGCAGCGAGCCACCGGCAGCGCACGGAACCACAGTGCCATCGACCGGGCCCATCTGCGGCGGCCCTCCCCACACCACATAGCCATCCTTAGAATCCGACGCTGTGAAGCCCCACAAGTCATTGCCATAATCCGGAAATTCCTTCTTTAGTTGCAGACAGAACAGCCGGTGGGCCTCCGTAGCAACGATAGAGTTCATGAAGTAGTCTGCATACCGGTCCCGCTTCCCGCGGAAGTCGAACCAAGCCTGCGAATACTGGTTCACAAACAACGGAGCAAACGATCCCACGTAGCGTAGCCCGTCAAAATCAAACGTTTCCCGCTTCCACGCATCCCATACGCCTGGCGGCAAGGCATGTGACAACGACCCCAAGCCCAGCAGGTAGATCATCATCAATTCGCTGTAGTAGTCCCAGCGGTTCGGCAGAAATCCGCCTTCAGGGTTCCATCCCTGCGAAAGCAGCGTTGTGTCTTCCGAGAGCCACGACCACTCTACGCGCGCATAAATGTCGTAAGCTAGCCTCGCAACATCTGTATGGACAAAATGTTGCCGGCAAGTCAACACGCCGCACAATAGCAATGCGGTATCAATGGATGAGACCTCTGAATCCCAAATGCGCTCGCCCGTTTTAACATTGGCAAAGTGGAGATAAAAGCCCCGGTGAGTCGGCATTTTGTTCCACAGAAACTCCAGCGTCTTGATCACTCGCTGGTGCGCGTCGGATAGTGAGATGTATCCGCGCTGTTGCGCAATGCACAAAGCCGTCAATCCAAATCCGGTCGCTGCCGTGCTCGCGACCACACCGTTGTCGACGGCCTTAACCGTCGCTCGGTCCTTTACGAGTCCGGTGGTCGGGTCCGACTGCTCCAGAAAGTATAAAAAGCTGGCCTTTTCTACTTCTTCGAGAAACGCGTCGTCTTCCGGTGAAACCCCCTGCGCCGTAAACTGCGGTTTCGGAACGGGCAAACCCTTTGCCACGGCCAGGCCCAACGATAACTCCGATGCGCCTAGCAGCAGCGCGCGCCGAGACAACATGCGCATTCCCTTTCGGCTGAAGCAGTCAGTAGTCAAGGCTCGTCGCTCCTTAGACGCGGACAGGCTCGAAATGCTGCGTCAATTCCTCCCACGCGTTTTGATCGTCGTACCGATGCTTCCCTTACTGACAGGATGCCACCCGCATTGGCCTCCCATCACGCTGACTGGGGCCGTCCTGATCCAGGACAGCGATCCCCGCAAGCAGATGCCAATTCCCGACACCACCGTGATCGCTTTCTCGAATGGCGACCCGGTCGGCGAAACGAAATCCGACTCCACTGGCTTTTTCCGCATCACGATACCCAGTCACTCGCCTTTGCCAGGCCGGACAATCAGACTCGTTTTTGAACACGCCAATTACAAACCTCTTCAGCTAGACGTTGTCTCGCCCGGCCAAATCTTTCTCGCGCACTTATTGCCCGCCGCCGTCCCAGCCGCAGTTGGGTCAATCCGGCATGGCCCCGAGATGCCCGTCACACATCTACGCATCCGTTACTCCGTTAAGACCATCGCGCGCGTGGATGTCGGAAGCATTGCCGATACGTTCAAAGTCGTGAACAAAGGCGGCGTTCCGTGCATGGGCCATCCTCCGTGTTCGCCGGACGGGTTGTGGAAAGCTAGCCTCGGCGCCACTACACTCGATGCCGGGCCGCACAACGAAATTCGTGACGATCGCGTCTCTTGCATCGCCGGACCCTGCCCGTTCACGCGCATCGCCGGCGAGCATACGACGCATGACGGCCGTCTGCTCCAGATCTCCGCAGTCGATTGGTCCGACACGGCCACGTTTCTCATTGAAGCGGAAGTGACCAAGGTAATGATCAACGATACCGTGCGCACATCTATTCCCATCGTGTTCGGGGACGCTGTCAATTTCACGCTGCCGCCCACAGCCGAAGGTCCGAGTATTGAAGCCGACCTCGGAAACGAAGACATCGTCTTTCCCCTTGGCCCGGATCCATCTGTTCCGTGGGCGACTTGCACCGTGAAAGCGAATGCCGATCGCTCCCAGTTGTATCGTTGCGAACTCAAACCCGGCTTTCGCTTTGTCAACACTAAATAGAAAGGCGCATAGAGTCATCCTGCCGGACAGCATCACATCACTTCCGAAGCTCCTCCGCGAGACGGTTCCGACTCGCTTGTCTTTCTATCGCCGATCGACCGTCGATGTTTCTCGCGATCTCATAGGAGCCGTGCTTGTCCACGCTCCGACCGCCGGTATGATCGTCGAAACCGAAGCGTATCTGGGTGCAGATGATGCTGCCGCCCACTCTTCTCGCGGGGAAACTGAACGCACCCGGGTGATCTTCGGCCCATCGGGCCGCGCCTATGTCTACTTCATCTACGGCGTGCACGAGTGTCTCAATGTTGTGGCTAAGGCAGGCCAGCAGGCTGCCGGCTGCGTCCTGATTCGAGCGTTGGAACCACTTTGCGGCCTGGACACAATGCGTAGCCGGCGTCATTGGCAAGGCCCGGTAACGGGCTTGGCGAACGGCCCGGGTAAGCTTACGCAGGCAATGGATGTCTCGCGCCGGCACTACGGTCAACGGCTCGATCAAGGTTCACTCACCATTCGCTTGTGGCGTGACCTTCCCCACCCTCCGATCGCCATCACTCCGCGCATCGGTATTACTAAATGTGCCGATTTGCCCTTACGCTTCATCTGGTCCGGCCACCCGTGTGTTAGCAAATAAGGATGCTCCGCCCCTTAGTCATCGCGGCACTTCTCGCCTCCACCGCCAACGCGCAAAATACAATTGATTCCGAAGTTAAGAACAAAATTGGCGGCTTTACCGGGCAGGTATCGCTATACGCTATGAATTTGCAAACCGGGACTCATTACGGGCTGGATCCCGAGAGCCCTGTTCGTACTGCCAGCACCATCAAGCTCGCCATCATGGCCGAATGCTTCTTTGAACGTGGCGAAGGGAAATTGAAGTTAGATCAGCGGCTCGAACTTACCGATGCGGATAAGGTGACCGGTTCTGGCGTGCTGCAGGACCTGTCGGCTGGGGATCAGTTCCCGATCCAAGACTTGATCACTCTCATGATCGTCCTCAGCGACAATACTGCGACAAACTTGATCCTCAATCGCATCACAGGAGAAGCCGTCAATGCACGGATGGCCCATCTTGGCTTTATTCAGACTCGGGTGATGCGGAACATTTTGGGCGAAGGAGGTCATCCAACCGGCTTCACGCAAGAAGGGCGCAAACCCGAAAACGCCAAGTGGGGCACTGGCCGATCGAGTCCTCGCGAAATGGTGCGGTTGCTTGAAATGCTCTACCGCGGTGAACTCGTGGACAAGGCCTCGTCAGCGGAAATGCTGGCAATCCTCAAACGCCAGCAAGATCATACGGGCATCGGCCGCGATACACCCGACTTGACCATCGCTAATAAGGCTAGTGCTCTCGACCATCTGCGCAGCGACGTCGGGATCATTTATTCGCCCGCAGGCGATGTGGCCATGGCCATCACTGTTGAAGATATACCGCAGGTCTTTTACAGCCCCGATAATCCAGGCAATATCCTCATATCCCAGCTCTCCGCGATTCTCCTAAAAGCCCTCACGGCAAAATAGTGACGTGAGCATCGGACGTTTTCTTATCGTTGCCGGGTTGGCTTTGGTTGCGCTGGGCGTGCTCTTCGTCGTTTTCGAAAGGCTCAAGCTGCCTGTTGGGCGCCTTCCAGGCGACGTTGTGTGGCGTAGCCGAAACACCACAGTCTACTTCCCAATTGTTACGTGTATTGTTCTGAGTTTGCTCGGCAGCCTGATTATTTGGCTTTTCAATCGTCGTTAGTGGACAGTGCCGACTCGATCGGGAGGCCAAAAGATAAATACGGCCTTGCCGTAAATGTAGCTGCGCGGCACCAAGCCCCAAGCGCGGCTATCGTTTGACGAGACGCGGTGATCTCCCAGCACGAAGTATTGATTCGAAGGAATCTTCTGTGAGGGCAGGGAAGTGTCGTCACGGTATTCCGGAGGAACGTAGTTTTCCACCAATTTTTTGCCATTGACGATGACATACCCGTCGTCTACCGCCACCGTGTCGCCAGGCAAGCCGATGACGCGTTTTATGTAAGACTTAGTCGGGTCGCCGGGAAACCAAAACACGACCGTATCGCCGCGTTCGATCTTTCCTAATCCAAATTTGTAGCTGTATTGATTGATGAACAAACGCTCCTGATCATAAAGGCTAGGCATCATGCTGGTGCCTTCCACTTTGACCGGACGATAGAGAAACAAAATGACCAGGACGGCGATCAAGACCGACAGCATGAGGTCCCGGAACCAAGCGACGGTTGTTAGCAAGGCCGAGCGCCCTCGAATGGAAGAATCCGAACTGGCTTCGGCGGGCGGAACGGGAACGGTGGTACCGGGCTCGCGCATAATCTGTACGCTGTCTACCAGCTTAATCAATGCAGAGCGAGACTGCACGCCTTTGTGCAAGCCCAACTCCGCACCTATTTAGACGAACCCAGGTCCCGTTCGTTTGCGATGGGCGGCTACCTTTTTGACAGTAGTTCGCGTTCAGCCCGCAACCAGTCTTCTTCGGGATTACCGTGCGAATCACCTCGCGCTTCCCAATACGAATGTGCAAGCTGGGCAATTTCGTCGCGCGATGCGGAAGGCTTCGCGCTTTGCGATGTGAATGGTGCGGGACGAACGGAAAAGGATGATCCTGCTCCGGCGGAAGCTGCCATGGCTTTCGGAGCGGGCGTACTCTCGGCGGTGGCTACGGGCGCGACATTTTCCGTGTAAGTCGCGGCGCCTGTTTTGCGATGACGTTTTGCCGGCGTGTTTTCCATACCGTCATTCTTCTTCACCATGGAAGACTTTGTGTCTCGCGTTTTGGGAGTTGCTTCGACCGATGCGCCCTTGACTTCGGGCGCTGCCGTATTTCCTTTTTCCGCGATTTGGCGTGTCTTTTTCGATGATGCTTTGTTCGACTGCATGGACGTTATTTTAGCGCGGTACAACAAATTCATCAAATCCTGTTTGATTAAAACAGCCCGCGGTTTTCAGACGCTTTGAACGTTGCTTGCTCCAGCCGTCACCACTACGGCTTCGACAGGTAGATTCAATTGCCGCCACGCATCGAACCCTCCCGCCAACGGACGGACTTTGGTGATGCCCAACCGCCGTAGCTGAAGCGCCACACGCGCGCTGGTGGCTTCATTTGGACAACTGCAATAAAGGATCACTTCCTGATTGCGTGGAATTTCGCCCGCTCGCGATTGCAAATCCTCCGGCCGCAAAACTAACGCGCCTACAATTTTGAAGCCTTCGCGTTCAACCTCCAAAGGGTGACGAAGATCGACTATGTTCAATTCCGTGTTCTTCTGCATGAGCGCCGCAAGTTCAGCGGGTTCGATGCGCGCCGTCCTCAATTCGCGGACAAAGCGCCATCGGTCGAACTTTTTATAACCGAGGTAGAGCGCCAAACACGCCGCCAGCAATACAACGGACCAGCGCCCCAGGCCGCTGAGCGCGTCGATCACATCCTGCACTTGCTTGTGGAAGATGGCGCCCACTAACAAATACGTCCCGGTCCACAACACCGAAGACGCAAAATCCCACATCAGAAATACTCGGCGCGGCATGCGGATCATGCCGGCAAGCGGCACCGACACCAAACTCATGCCCGGGATGAATTTCGACAGCAACAGCGATCGCGCGCCGCCGCGCGCAAATCGTTCTTCCGTTGCGCGAACGCAGCCGTCGGGCTCAAGCGTCCAACGGCACAAAAACTTGACGACCGATCGCCCGCGCTGCCGCCCCAGCTCGTACCAGATGAAGTCGCCGATTAACGCGCCGCACACCCCCGCAGCCATTGCCAAAAAGTAAGAGTAGCGCCTTTCGCCTACCATCGCACCCATCACCAATAACATTGGATCGGCGGGCACAGGCACGCCACTCTGAACCGCCAATACCCAGTAGAAGACGAAGCTATAACCATGGACAAGAAGAAGTCGTCGCAACACAACTCACACACCAGCCTTCAATTTAGACTGCCATATTGCGTTACACTGATAACTGGAGCTTGGCAAAGTGAAAACTGTTTTGAGCGGCATTGCCGCGACTGCGCTCTTCCTGGGCGCCGCATTCTCAGCTGGCGCCGGTGAGATGCGAAAAGCCCCTGAACTCGCCTATTCCGTGCCAGTCGGCGGACAGCAAACACCTAAATTACTCAGCCAATATCGTGGCAAAGTCGTGGCGCTGGAATTTATTTTTACCACCTGCCCTCATTGCCAGCACGCCTCTATTTTGATGACCAAGCTGCAACAGGAGTATGGTGGCCGTGGGTTCCAGGCATTGGATGTGGCGATTAACGACAATGCCGATCTTCTGGTTGAGAACTTTGTGCGGGATTTTCAGGTTGGCTTTCCGGTAGGCTGGACGACCCGGGATCAGTTTTTGACGTTTATGGCTTTCAGCTTCGCCGACAGGTTTGTGGTTCCGCAGTTAGTCTTGATCGATCGAAAAGGCGAAATTCATTATCAGACCCCGGCACTCGGCGACGGAGATTATGAAAAGCAGATGCAGGAATCGACGATCCGTTCCCGCATCGAAGAACTTCTTAATTCCGATCGCACCACGTCCACTAAGCATTCTTCCGGAACGGGTGTTCTCGCTAGCAAGCGTTAACAGCGTTCCTCCCCATGCGCCCGTAGCTCAGTCTGGATAGAGCGTTTGCCTCCGGAGCAAAAGGTCGTAGGTTCGAATCCTACCGGGCGTACCAATTCCAAGAGGTTGGCGCGAAGAAATCGGGCAGCGCGTCCTTGATCGGCTGCCCGAGAAAGTACAGAAGCTAGTAGACCGCCAATCCCTCGACTCCAATTTGCGGAGCGTAAGGACTGACACTGGCGACCTTTGTAAGAGTGCCGTCGGCCGCAATCTGATAGCCGATGACTTTTCCTAATACGCTGTACACCACATAGACGAACTTATTATCCGCTGTGGCTGCAACGTCGA
This sequence comes from Bryobacteraceae bacterium, assembly GCA_049802535.1. Classification (GTDB taxonomy): domain Bacteria; phylum Acidobacteriota; class Terriglobia; order Bryobacterales; family Bryobacteraceae; genus Bog-105. The sequence continues at coordinate 10,245 of JBARMQ010000437.1, forward strand.
GAGGATAAGAGGTGATCGGAATCCCGGGCGGAAAGATAGCCTTAACGGTGGTGGGCTCGGTTACCGCAATGCCCAGCGCAGACAGACTGCCGGACGCTCCAAGAGCGTATAGCGCTACGTTTGAAGAAATGGAGTTACTGGCGTAGGCGTATTGCCCGGCCACGACAACCCAGCAGGTGGCGCCCCCGCCTGCTGGAGCTTTGGATGTGATTACAGACAGTGAGTTGTCTGCATTGATAGCGTAAGACGACATAGCTCCAGAACCGGCTTCTGTCACAAGGAGAGCCCCAGAGGGCGTAAATGTCGCGCCGAACGGTTCGATGCCCTGATCGTTATTCACAACTGGATTAGTAAGTGATCCGTCGGAAGCAACCGAGAACACATCAATCTTGCTGGTCTGGCGTTCCGTCACTATTAATTTCGAGCCATCGGGAGAAAGAGCGATCATGCCGGGCTCCGTGTCAAGGAAACTGAGCGGTTGCTTAGAATTTTGGATGAATTTCAAGCCACCCCACGGCTGCAAATGAAAACCCGCCGTGTGATAAGTACCGCCGACATTAGCAACGTAAACCAGGTCGTCATGTATCGTGACGCTAACTGGATTGCCGCCCTCGGTGGATTTCTTTTCGATTAGGGTCAAGCCTGTCGGCGAGACTTGAAAAACTGAGATGTTACTCGAACCTGCATTCACGGCAAGCAGATATCTATGATCGCCGGTCAGTGCAATGGAGCTCTCCGCTTGCAGCGGGTCGTTAATTCCGCCTTCGCCGCGGCCGCCCGTCGCAAAACTGCCGATAAGCTTCAACTGACCGGTTTCGGAGCGGCTGTACATCACCACTTCGTTATGAGCGACGTCGTTCGTTGCCGCGAACACGGCTCCGGGTGCGCTCCCCCAAGAATCGCTGCCCATCGCGTTCAGGGCTGCCGCTGTGCCGCAAGCAAGTGCAAAGATTGCCAAGTGTTTCTTCATAGAAGCGATCGCTTTGCTTAGGTCAATATTCCGCGTCCAGCAGCCGTTAATGCTTATCCATTGGATCTTTGTCCATCGAGGTCATCTTCTTGTCCTTGCGCATCATTGCCATCTTCTTGTCCATTGGCATCTTGTCGAGCATCTCGGCTTTATCGTTTGCTGACATCTTTGTCATCATGTCCATAGTTTCCTGATGCGACATCTTGCCGGTGTCGTGACCGCCCATTTTCATCGCCGACATCTTGTCCTTCTCGGACATTTTGTCGAACATAGCCGCCTTTTCGTCGACGGACATGGCGTTCATTTTGTCCATCATTTGCTTCTGCGACATCTTCTTACCTGACATCGTGTCCGACGACATTTTCTCGTCAGACATTTTCTTATCGTCGCTTGTCTGGGCAAATACGGATGCCGCCGCAAGTACACCCAGTAATCCTGCTGTGGCCAAAGCCACCTGAAGCCTTCTATGCATATTGCTCATTCCTTCGTGCCTTCTTTCCAGGCGAGCGAGTCCTAAATTGCTTTTAAGCGAGAACCCTGCTAATACCTTCAGGACTAGGTTCGCCATGTCATCGAAATCAGTTACGAAGTTTTATTCGAGAGATCGTGATCAAGTAAGTATTACGGCAATTCGATGAAAAACGCCGATAAAGGGTTATCGCGCCCGCAAATCCTGTATGACTTGCGCATCGCACGGCAGAAATCCGGCAAGGCCATCGAACGCTTGCCGACACTAAGTCGGCGGCTTCCGATTCCCGCCTGATCCCGAGGTACTTCTTGATTGGTGGAGGCGGCGGGAGTTGAACGTGCTTCGGATCGTTATAGATCGACCCACTGCATGTTAAGTGATTGATTCTACGTTCAACTGGTGAGCGGTTTGTTACCTGATTTCATCCTGTTTTTGCGGCGTGTCATGACGAAAGGCCTTGATCGATCTTGAGATGGTACTCATCGATCGCTTGGTTCCAGTGATCCCGATCCTTCTGGCTGAGGCGTGCCCAATTGGACTCGCTTACAAGCAACCCGGTTTTCCGGTAAGCGTAAATGATTGACGGGTCAATGCCCGCTACAGCCATAGCGCGCGTGATCTCCGCATCAACCAACTGCTCACTCACGCGCTGAGGCGTGTCTGAATTGGGATCAAAAAATACAGGGTCGCCCAGGCCCGGATATCGGCCAAATTTTTGTTTGAATCTTTCGCGTTGCTCATCAAGCTCAGCACGCATCTCTGGGGAAATCCGCACCGTCCGCTTTTTCTTGATGACCCTGCCCATCCGGCCAAGATAGCGCAGTGTGGTTTAAGGCGATTTCTTTTTTGCCGGCGCCTTCTTCTTGGCAGTGGCCTTCTTGCTCCGCACCTCAGCGCTCTTCGCGGCAGCCTTACGTGCCCGCTCCGCTCGCTCCTCCGGCGTCATTGTTTCAAGGGAGCGTTTACCACCGATCTTTCCGCCTTTACTGCCCATCTCCCGCATCACTTCGCTGACAGTCTTCTTATCCATACATAGACCCTAGTGTACCGGACAAAAGCGCTTTAGTAAAAACTTTGAAATTCATCTTGCGTCATGAGCTAAAGCGGATTAGTATATAGCTAAAGCGGATTAGCCGACTAACACCGCTTACCTGACGTAAAAAGGAAAAACAGAACCCATGAAGAAATCTACTCCTCTCGCCAAATCCGCTGCCACCACTCCGGCAGTGGAACCGACCATCAGACCTTATCCCTTCACGAAACTCACCGAAGAACAGGCCGAATGTTGCGACCTGGCGTCCGACCTTCTGCTACATGGAGGCCAGCGCCGTGTGTTTGACCAGTTCCTTAGCGCCTTGATGCAGCACCGATACGCTCGCTACAATTTCTCTCGAACAGTGGAACCGGAAGAGCTTGCTAAGGAAATGCGCAAGTTCGGAGACCTGAACTCTCTTGGAAACGCTCGTCGTAGGACGCGTCTCATGAAGGCTTGGCCCGAACCCGTACCCGAAGTTGACGAGCCGGTGCCGACGGCTCTTCGAGACATGGCCGCATACAACATCCGCGAAGATCTACGCGAATCATTCGATAATTTCGTCGGTGAAGCCAGAATCGAAGATCTTTGGCTCATCAACGAACTGCTGCACTATGTCTTCAGTGGATTCGATCTGGGAGAGACGATGCGAGGCTTACTCTATGAATCGGGCCTTTTTGTGCGCGTTCCCCAGCGGCACAAAGAACGTGTCGAAAAGTTCGTAGCGATGCTTGAAGAATCGTGCGATGGGAAGGCGGCGTAGTGATGGCCGCCGTCTTGCAATTCCCCGCAATAGCGGCTCCGATCGAGGAGCCGCCTGAGCCGCCGGATCCTGCAGACCAGGCGCTGGCAGTTCGAGTAATCCCCATCGAAGACCAGGACACCGCCCTGATTCGCTTGTGGCTTCACGGCCGCGCTGAGGCCACGATCCGCGGCTACGGATCCGATATCGCCCGTTTCCGGACGTTCACGGGGCGAAAGCCCCTGGCGTCCGTGAATTTGGCTGACCTCCAAGCGTTCGCGGACACATTGGCGCATCTCAAACCGCGCGGCATTTGCCGCCGGTTAGCTGCCGTGAAGTCGCTGCTGGCCTTCGGCCACCGCATCGGCGCCTTACGGTTCGACGTAGGGCGGGCGCTACGGCTGCCGAAGATCGGGAATGACCTTGCAGCCCGGATTCTGGATGAAGAATCCGTTCTGCGCATGATTACGCTCGAGAAGCATAAGCGTAATGCGGCGATCCTGCGGCTTCTCTACGTTGCCGGCCTTCGGGTGTCGGAGTTATGCGGCTTGGACTGGAATCACGTCCAGCCGCGTGGAGAAGCTGGGCAGGTGGTTGTGACGGGCAAAGGCACGAAAACGCGCTCCGTGCTCATCACGGCTTCGTGCTGGCGCATCCTGATGGAACTGCGTGGGGATGCTGCAGGTACCGATCCGGTATTTCGCTCGCGCAAAGGTGGCCGGATCTGCACCAGCTGGATTGCGCGAATCGTTCGAAAGGCTGCTCAGCGCGCTGGCATCGAGTTGGCGGTATCACCACATTGGTATCGTCACTCCCACGCGTCGCATGCTATGGATCGTGGAGCGCCGGTTCATCTGGTAGCCGCAACGCTGGGACACGCATCGGTCGCGACGACGAGCAGATATCTTCACGCGCGGCCAAACGAGAGTTCGAGTGCGTTTCTAGCGGCGTGAGCGGTGATAGAATCGCTCGGCATGCCCGACGAACCAATTACGAACGCCATTAGAATTGATGTGAAGCTCGTCCCTGTGCAGGAAAATATGGACATTCCTGGATTACCGCCGCTAACGGCCATTCCCACCAAAAGGTTGCAGTTCTTGGAAGACATGGAAGGCTTTGTGGATCAGATCGTACCGGCGCATGACTTAGCCTGGAAGTCTGCGGATATGCGTCTGCAGGAGCGCGTATGGGCTTTGCTCAAGGACTTGAGCGACTTTTATCACTCGGCCAAGCCCAAGCAATCCTAATTATCACGTCTAAATTTACAAGCCTCCGTGTGTGGCCGCATAACTGACTTCCGCTGCATACGCTTGCACCCCGCCATTGGCGAGAGCGTAACTCATGGACAACGCAAACTCCGCTGGGTTTGCCTTCACAAACGAATAGAACTGGCCAGCCGCCATGCCGGGGAAATCGAACGGATAGGTTTCCGTTTGCGCGCCACTGCGCATCATTCCGGTATCGCTGAAATCCGTTCCGCCGCCGCCAACGCCATAGCTGTAATGGTGCGGCGCGGGCTGAATATACTTCGCCTCCATGAGGGTTTTTTGGATCGCATTAATGCGATTTTGCCGCGGGTCTCCGAAGAGCGAACCGATGAGCGACATAACCGCAGCCCCCATTTCCACAAACGGGGCGGCGGGGCCGGTCAACGGCGCGATCGCCATCGCAATGCTGGAGATACCGGAAAGATCATTCCGTATCCCGCCTTGCGACAAAGAATGGATGGCGCCCGTAATGGCAGCATATTCCGTGCCCACTAAACCAGCTGCCGCGCCGACTCTTTGAGACGGTGACAGTGCCATTCCGACGCCATTTCCAAAATCGGCACTTCCACGCACGATTCCTTCCAGCGCATGGCCAGACGTCGCTAGACTCGCGCCGCCCATAAATTTGCTGATCGTGCTCGATGCGGTCTGCAATGCTTTGAGGAACTGGGAACCCGCAGGCCCGGCGGCCAAATCACGCCCCAGTTGCAGGGCATAAGCATTATTCACGCGGCCGGATAAACCAGCGCCCGACAGCGATGGATCGACACCATAGGTGGTATCGAAAGCACCACCCGAACCAGCAGCCGCACCCGACCAGGTTGCGCCGTTGTCGAACGAGATACGCGAGAATGCGCTCCCGGCGTTCGATGCAGCGCGCCAGACTCCACTATTCGAGCCTTGCACGCCGGTACTACCTACGTTAAAAAAACCGCTGGAAGGTCCACCTCCCCGACTGAGAGAGCTCGTCAACTGTCGGATCGCTTGAGTATTTTCGATGGTCGCCTGCGTGTTGTCAACGGTCGCGCTCGCGATATCGCTATTCCCACCGTGGGTATATATGCCTCCTCCGGTCGAGCCAATGCCACCGCCGACATTACCGCGAGCCGCGGCTCTCATGGCCGCCCCACCATTCGCGGGATTGTAGCCGAACGGCGTGCCTTGCAGAATCTTACCAAGAAACGAAAGATCGCCATTCGTGCCCACGAGCATTTGATTTGGCAATCCCAGATTGAACAGGCCGGCATTACCGGTTGTTGCGTTGGTGGTTAATGTCGCTCCAGCTTGTCCGACAATATGTGTCGCGATACCGCGAAAGTAGTTTGAAAGGTATCGTCCCGTTCCGCCGCCGCCTGGCAATCCGGAACTGAACAATCCGCCAAAGAAGGAACTCGATTGATCGAACTGCTGTTTACGGATCTGGGCGAGCCGCTCCTGCATGTCGATTTCGGCTTCGAGATATCCCTTACGCTGCTCGAACGAGTTCTTTTCTAACTGATCGGCCAACTGAATGCCGGATAGATGCGTCGCTTCCATGTCGGCGCGCTGCCGGTCAAGATCGATTTCAGCAAGCTTGATTTGGTATTCCGCCTGCGGGCTACCGGTCCCGTTAATGTTACTTAGCGCGAGTCCGCCGCGCATGCTGATAAGTCCGAGTTGCCCGGACTGCGTAGCCGACAATCCCGGCTGCGCTACCGAAAGCTGGCGCAGATTATTGAGTCCAAGGGATTGCGCCACGTCTTGCGCGAGCTTGTTATCGCCGCGTTCAGAGCCGATGTCCGATCCGAGGCGATCGCGCTCGGTGTCCATCACGAGATGATGTTTCGTATATTCGCGCATCATATCGGCACGCGCCGCATCTCTGATTTGCGTTAATCCGGTCTCCCCGATTCCGCGTTGCCGGGCTGCCCGTATTTTGTCCGCAAGATCTAATTTGATGCGCTCGATTGGGTCTAGATCCTGCGATGCAAACCCACGAATGGTTTGCGCAAGGAAATCGTCGTTACGCAGGTCAACCCGCAGCCCCTTGTTATCAAGGGCCTTCTGGTCGTGTTTTATCTTGGCTTGGAGATCATTCTGCTGTGCCTCATAGGCCATCAGGCGTGAATTCAAGCTAACCCCAACATCCTTGAGGGATGTTTTTTCCCATTCAATGTCTGATTGCGATCTTGTTGCAAACTCGCCGTTTCGCCACGTGCCCAATTGATACGCAGATAACCCCTCGTTCAATTGCCCAATACGCGATTGAATACTTGCAATTTTGGATGGAATCTGCGCGTAAGTTGTCTCACGCGATAAGGCCATGATTGAATCGCGTCCGTAGTTGGACATTCCGCCCATCTGGTCTGGGTTCGGATGTATTGGAGTGAATGGCGTCGACCCGAGCACCGAAAGCGCATATCGGTCCGCAGCCACCGGGTTCGTGGCGCGCAGGATACCTTCGGTAGATCGCTGGATTGATTGCTGGTCGGACTGCCTTTGGCCCCAGAGCCTTACTGCCGCATCGCCGACCGCACCTTGCACGGACGCGAGGTTTACATACTTTTGATAGAGTTCTTCTACCTTCCCGGCAACCATACCAATCATGGCACCAAAGCCGGCCGCCGCCGCGATCGGGAAAATAGACTGTATGAGTGGGCCCAGGATCTGGGACTGCGCGGCCGCCATGGCTAGACCGCGAGTAACGCCCGTCATCGATCCGCTAAAGTCAGCGGCTGCTACGCGCGCGGCGGTCATCGAGGTGACAGTAGACCGCCCGGCGCTTTCCGCGGATGTGCCTAATAGGCGAAACGATAGGGAGGAGTTATCGAGCGCAGCCTTCATTGCGCCGATAGACGTCGTTGCCTGCTGTGCAGTCGCCCGGAATTCGCTTATGGATGTGGTGGCTTGGCCTGAGCCGACCTTAACCTTCGCGCCAAAGTCAGCTGCGATACCGATCTGTTTGAGCGCCTCCGCGGCAGACATGCCGCCAGCCGTCAGTTGACGGATTTGGGTGTTGAGGTCGTCTATACCCTCGGGAATTACCTTAAATCTAGTCTCGTAATCCATCGGACCTCACTTCCGGAGCGAATCCTGCATACGCGCGTCGTCTACTTGCAGTTCCTCGCCCGCAATGATTGCGATCACATCGCCTAACCATGCAGGCCATTCACTGGCATCAGAACCAAACATGATGTCGCCCAAGTTCTTGCCCATCACCTTGGCCCGGAAACTGATCTTTACCAACTGTTGCGATCTCGGCGTGATGAAACTTACCGGGCATTCTTCATCGGGCTCATACGAACGCAACGTATACGTCTTCTTTGTGTTCGCGCCGCCCGCGATCGAAGTGTAGGTATATGTCGGCCTCCAAAGTTGCTTCTTGCCATCTGGCGGCGTCTCGAGCTTGTCCGGAAATTCCTTCTTACAAATCCGCCCTAAGTAGAGCTTGTGCTGCTGACAGTTTCGGCAGTTGAAGGATTCGTCCGCCCATCCACCTGTTCTGGCAAAGTGGTAGGCGGTAATGAGTTTTTTGCTTCATCGGGACCAAGCCTTTCGGAGCGCCGGAGATGGGCAGCGATTTCAGTGAAAAGTGGGGCGTCGTCAAGCCCCACTTCTCCGAAAAGATCGGCGCCCTTTATCCCTTCCGCTTCCGGCAGCCCTTCGATCCTTACGAGACATTCTCGAACCATTTGAAAACTAATCTCGCTGTTCAGCGAAACGTAGCGCCGATCAAGTATCCGTGCTCGCCGTGCTCTCTCGGGATCATCCGTTGGGATGTTTCCGTCCGGCGCCACAGCGATAAATTCCGTCGCGACCTCCTGGATCAGTGCGCGTGTTTCGGGATCGGCCAGCTCCAGCCGATGTCGCAGCGCGGTCGTTACGCGCTTGACAGTGACCTTCACGCCCGGATGGACTGTTGAGTCGAATGTTTCGGTATCAGGCAGCAACGTTTGTGATCTCCTAATTGACTTGTGCGGACGCCATGGCGTGCGCGATGTAGGCTTCGATAGGAGCAAGCTGCTCGGGCGTCGGAAGCTCGAGTGGAGCATTCGCGGTGACGTGGAGCCATGCAATGGCGGCCACAATGCGATTTGGCAGGCTGAGTTTCGCAATGTTTCCCGTATCAAACCATTCGCCGGCCTCTTCGCAGAAATGTTGCTGTACCTCCGGCGAGGGCTTTTGGAGCAAACGCAGATAGGATTCATAGAAGACGGCAAATACCGCAGCCTCCGCTTTGGTGCCCCGTTTGGCCGGGTTCGTCAGGGTAGGGTAATTAACTGGATCAGGCATAAGGTTTTAGTCGATGACGTAACTAATCAGCATTCCGTCAGCGCCGTTCACAGCCCCAACGTTGAACTGCACCGGATTAAGCAAATCACCCTCGCCTCCGTCCTTGATCCGGAACGGGCATGAGACCGCAACGGCAGTCGTCGGGTAAGGCGGAAAGGCGTGCAGGACATTCGTGTAGTTAACCAGATCGGGTGTCCCTTTACAGACGTAGGTTTTGCCCGTTGCTGTTGGATCTGGCGCGAAGACGATCTCGTGCACGAGCTGCTGGACATTGCTGATTATGAGCGCTGGCAGGATGCCGTTGGCTGCGCTGGATGAAATCTTGCCTTGTGGATAGATTGTCATGCTACTTCAGAATGGTGCCCAACTGCGCAGTCGGCAGATAGGTGCTATTCGGGAACCGGGCAAGCGCATCATTCAGATTCTTGAGGTCCTGAATCGTCATGTTCGCCACGGTCTTGTTTACGATTGTGGTCAAGATTGCCGCCGTGAGGTGCGGCGCGGCATCGATGGTGAGTGTTACGGGCATGGCTTACTCCTAAAGTCATTTGCGCTTCGAAATTGATTCGCTAAGAACCTTTAAGTGACTAACCCCAGCCCTCGCGCTGAGCGATCGCTCTAATTTCGGCGTACGCTTGGGCTCGCCGTTCGGGGGTCATATTCGCCCCAATTTCGTCGATGTCAATGGGCCTATTGTTATTGACCGCCGCGACCTGGCGGGTGGCTTCTTGGTCGCGCATCTTTTCGATAACCGCGCGCTCTTGCGGCGTCAGAATTAATTGGTCACTCATCGGGCATTTGCCCCCTTCCGGTGGCTTAAAATGGCCTCACGCACAACATCTTCGCTCAAGACAACACTGAGCGGCCGCTTCTCTTCCCGCAGCTGTCGATACTTGGCCTCGCGACCTGCTTCGGCCTCTTTGTACTGCGCTATCTCTTCCGGAGTCGAGAGACGATGCGTGCGTTCAATGATCCGTTGTGCGGCGTGTGCTGCAATAGCCATAAAGACCGCGCCGGCCTTCCAGTCCCGGGCACCGCCAGGCAGCGATGTGATATAAAACGCGTCTTGGGAGGGGTTGTTGCGGTGCAGTTCGGTTTCTTGGTTCCGAACGGCAGCCCAGTATTCCGAGAGTTTTTCAAAGCCGTAAGGCATTTTTTTCGGTCTCCAATTTCGCCTGTAGGTCGGCGAGTTTCGTTTTGTGGTCGTTGACTGCTGCTGCCAGTTGTTCACTAAGGCCGTTTTTCGTTGTTACGTCAAGCGTCCCATCAAGAATGGCGACATTGGCTAAGCTAAGGCTCAACTCGAAGTCGTGTAATGCGCATCGGGCCTCCAGCCGCCGTATAGCGGCACGAGTCGCATCGATCTCAGCTTGCGTCACGGCGATATTTGCTCGCTTCAGGTGGAGCGTAGTGAGCACGGACTCGGTTCGTTTCAGCTCTTCGATTGTCGTCGGTAGGCCGCCAACGTTGGCGGAGATCGGCTCTAGAGCGATTGGTCCACTCGCGGCGATGAGTGCTTGGCTGAGCTGATCTTGCAAGGTCGCGAGACACCGCTCAGCGTCCAGGATGGCAAGCAATAGTTCTTCGCGGCGCGTGCGCAGCCGCGATACCTCTGCCTCGGCAGTAGCGAGTTGCGCTTGGGCATCGGCCAGTGGCGCTGCGAGCGTCTCATAGACATGATGCAGCTCTTCACGTTTCTTGTCTGTTGCTGGACTCTTTGTTGCTGTCGGCATCTATGCTGCCTTCTTGTCGAAGGGTGATGGAGGCGGTGGATTTTTGTGGCATGGGCAACAGGCAGGACACAGTAGCCTCGGCTGGTTACCACGGTCTCGTTGTTCATGTACCTCGTACGGCAGCTCATTGCCGCAAGCGGCGCAAAAACCACCAGGTCGCCCCTTATGGCCGTGGTGGTTGTGGGAGACCCAGCAGGCCGCTGTTGATTGCATCATTTATCCCACCTCGATCCAGCCCCAGACTTGGGCGGATGCGCCAGCAGTAAGCGACAAAATGTTGAGTCGCAGAGCGTTGTTGACGGCACCAATCCTGAGCCTCGGTAGCTCGATAGCGCGCTTGGCCCGCCGGTCGCCCTCAGGAGGAAGACCGCCGGAAAACTGCTGCGTCCACACTTGCAGCGCATCCGAAAACGCTGATGCGCTTGCGGTGTCCTCGATCGCAATCTCCATCGAAGCGCCCAACGTTAAGTTGGTCACTAGGATCGAGAGCGTGACATTGCCGCTGACGCTGGATGTCGAGAGCGTCCCAGTGACAGGACCCGCGGCACTGACTGTCTGTGCGGAGGTGTTGATGAATTCTAGGACTGGCATGAGGTGGGGTATCTCCTGATTTAGGCTGCGGCCGTGCCCTTGCGCAAAGCGTCAAGAGCCGCAACAGGGATAAGCACTCGACCGGAGGGCATCCTGCTGGCAGGGAGTTGTTTTGCTTGAATAAGCCCGTGCAGCGTGTATCGAGATAGCTTGCTTCGGCGTTCCGCTTCGGCAATCGTGCAAAGCCAAACGTCTTTGGACTTCATCGCCACACTTTGACAGTGTTTTGAGAAACTGTCAAGAGTGCTAAAAAGATTTTCTAAAGCGTGCTAACTCTAGTTGTGTTACCTAGCGCCGTCTAGTTACACCGCGTGTTACTGCGGCTTACTGAGTTTCTGAAAAATATTGTTATCGGCCCATGTCTTCTGCGCGGACTTTTGCGCCATGTTACGTTTCGGAACGGCCAAACGTGCGGTTACTATTTTCGACTTTCTTTGCGTATGTTTTTTAACCCCTCTAGAGTCGATCCAACAGCAACTTTGCCTCTCGATGCAACCGGCGTATGACCGCCTTCACTTCTCGAGCCTCGCGTGAATACTCACCGTGTTTAAGGGCGTTTTGAGCACTTCTAGCTTTGCCGGCGACGCTGGTGGGACCGGTGGTTTTCCCCCCATGAAGCTTGCAACGCCGACGGCCGCGACATGGCCATAGACGGCACATTGTGCCGCGACGGGTGCGCGCGTTGCAGCGTTTCTTCATGGGATTCGTTCTTCGCTCTTTCTCATTCATCCCCCCTCCCCCCGGACACCGCACCGATGATCGCCTTAGAGCCCGGCTGCAAATCGACTCGCTCGACAACGACTTTCTGGACCGTTGTCTTGCCCTGCAATCTCGCCAACGCTTCGGCCTGATCGATGAACAAGCGCATTAGGCGCTCTGCGCGGCCCGCGGCTTTGCCCGAGAGCTCAACATCACTGTGCTGCGTTGCTGAGCGGGCGCACCGCGTGACCAACAGATGCGTTGTAATCATCTCGGAAATTAGCATCGCCTGAATCGGGTCTTGCGGCCGCATCTCGGCTGCGATAGCCGAAAGCATTCCGACGATTGCGTCGCCCTTCTGGTCGTTCGGAACCCCGTAAATCGCGTCCCACACTCCTTCGGAAAAGGCGTGTATCAATATTTTCGTGAGCGTTGAGGAAGGCGCGCCTTTGCATCCAGTAATTGCGTTTGCCGTCTCTGGATCGATCCCAACCACCGCAGGCGGAGGCGGTTCTGCGGCCGGCTCAAGGTCCAAACACTCGGGAGTGATTACCTGACGCTTGACTTTAGTAACTGCTGTTTCTTTCATTTCGTTCCTTTCGAAATTTCGTTTTGAGTGCGGCGATGGTTTGGAAGACGATCTGGACGCCATGTTGATCGAGCCAGCTCAGCGGATCACGCGGCATGGGGACCTCCGTTGCTGTGGGCACGTTGTTTGCCGGCCTCGCAATCGCTGCAAGGGTTGCGGTTGATATTGAGCCCGCTATCGCTACACCAAATACAGTTCGGTATCCGGAGGCCCGCAGTGCTCAGTTCCCAATCCTCAGCAAACAGAATCAATCCGCCCGCTTGCCGGTCTGGTCCACCGTTTTCGATTCGCTCAAAGGCCCATCCTAGTTCCCCCAAATTGAAGCCGTATTTTATGGCCGCACGTAGGATGCGCCGTTGCCCGGTCAGTCCGATTTGCTCGTTGCCCACATACTGACGCAGCCACTTAAACCATTTTTTTATGCCGTCCTTCTTCAGTAACTGGTTTATGTCGGCAAAGGAAGGACCCACAACAACAACATCACCGGTTCCTTCCGGCGTCTTCGCGCGCGCGTGTTGTTGTGGTTTTTCCTCTTTATTAATTCCTCTTTCAAAAGTACTTCTTTTGTTTCCGCAGGATAGTTCCGGAACTATTCTTCCGTTCCTAGCAGAAGTAAACTGCGGTTTCTGAGGCTTTGAATTGGAAGTATTCTGCGAGTCCTGAGGGTGGTCTTGATCGGAAGTAAACTGCGGTTCCTGATCGATTTCAGGATCGGAACTATTCTTCCGTTCCTGGGGGGCCAAAATCGTATATAGGCAAGTCTGATTCTTGCGGCGCTTCCACGTGACCAAGCCAGACTCTCTTAAGTCCTGTAGAAGCTGCCAAATCTGTCGCTCGCTGACATCGAGGTCTTGGGCGAGGCTGCTTTGTGAGATGGCGAAGTTCGCTTTCCGTGCCCCTTGCCAGAGCTTAAGCCGCCCATAGAGCATGAGGGCGCCGAAACTCAGTCTGCCGCGATCACGCAGCAGCGCTAGAGGTACCGTTAGGAACTCGGGCGGTCTTCGCTTCTCTTGCGGTTGACTCGCCGGCGTGATATCGTCGGAGTGGGTTCGTGATAGACCCATGGCTTGACCTTTCTTGTGGCCTGGTGGCGTCCTGTTGTGCGCTGCCAGGCCTTACTTCTGTTTGGCCGCCACTCGATGACAAATTGCTCATTCCCACAACGCGGACATACATGCCGTCCATCACATGGAAACTCAATGTCGCAGTGGCAGCGCCAGCATGTGACGTTGTAGGCTTCTTCAGCTCTCATGCGGCCGCCGAAGATCCGCAAGTCTCGAGCCAGCGCTCGATCGCCGACCGCGGGACAAGGTATCTCTTGCCCACCCGTATGTGCGGCATCTGCCCGCTTCCTAGCATTTTGTAGACGGCGGTCACTCCGAAGCCATATTCGCGCGCGACATCGTGCGGCGAAAGTAGCTTTTTCTTGTTCGGTGTTGCCTTAGTTTTCAATGTGGTAACCTTTCTTTGATTATCTTGTGCGTACGCGTCTGATGTTTACTCTTATTGAGTTATCTCATATCTTAAGATAATGGCTCGCCCGACGTCAAGGCCCAAACCTGAGACTGGTAAGGCTGTCCTGGCGCTGCGCAAGTCACTGGGAGAGAGCCAGCAAGCATTCGCGAATCGCTTGGGGATCGCTCTGCAGACCGTGGCGAGGTGGGAGACAAAGGGTCTCCCTATCGACGCACGTACCGCTTTTGAACTCGCTGAACTAGCCGACAAGTTGGGCAAGAGCGAGATATCCAAGCAGATACTAAGCGCTCATCTTGCCCGGTGGAATAGAGACTTTAGACCCACACTCGCGCCTCACGCCCGACACAGCGTTGAGATGAACCTACAGAAAATTGAAGCGATTTGTCAGGACATACGAAATTGGTTCGCACCGGAGTCTCTTCCCGGGAAGCTTGATGTTGCCGTCTCGGAAATACTTGACGCTGCTGACGCGCTCCGTATTCTAACGCTCCGTGGCTTTACAGCGGCCAAGAAGAAGATCGTCGAAGGAGAAAGACCATGAACGGCAGCGTCACCAAATACAAACAGAAAAACGGCCGCACTTCCTGGGGCTACCATTTCCGGCCGTCCAAAGACGCGAATGGTAAATGGATCCGCGTTGCGAAGCAGGGATTTGAAACGAAGCGCGAAGCTGAGGAGTGTTTAGCCGACGCGATCGCAGCTTATCGGAAAGGCCATCTCCCAAAGGCGCCGCACGCTGCCGAGGAGACCTTTGCGGAGTTCTTCGAAGTCTGGATGAAGGAATACGCGCAGCGCCATTGCTCGCCAAAGACGGCGGAACGATATGGCGAACTCGGCCAGTATGCTATCCGGCATTTCGGCGATGTGCCCTTATCGAAGGTACGGCCATTCGCGCTCGAAACAGCCTTCAATGCGTTGCTGGACCACGGTGGTCGAAAGACGCCAGCGCATCCAGGCGGCCGCCCGCTAGCGCCCAAGACCGTGCGGGAAATTGCCTTCCTGGTTTATGGCGTGTTCAAGAAAGCGAAGGCTTGGGAGAAGGTCGACACGAATCCAGCAGACTTCGAAAAGATCACGCTTCCCAAGGTTGAGCGCAAAGCGGTGAATGTGGTGGAGAAGGGAAGCTTCCGGACGCTATCCGCGAAGGCAACTTCGACCCGGCTGTATCCCCTGCCGGTGCTGGCAGCCGCCACGGGAGCGCGGCGCGGTGAGTTACTTGCGTTGCAGTGGCCTGACCTCAACTTCGACACTGGACTGATGCTTGTGACCAAGTCGCTCGAAGAGACAAAGCTCGGCCTTCGAATCAAGAGCACCAAGAGCGGGAAGCCTCGTGAATTTGTAGTTCCGCGCCAGGCGCTCGAGGTGTTGATTGAGCATCGCGAAAGACAAGAGCGAGACAAGGCAGTTGTCGGAGTCGACTATGCGGATCACCAATTGGTTTTCTGCCGTCGGGACGGCGAATACTACAAGCCGGACAAGGTGAGCGTTCGGATGACGGAGCTCTCGAAGAAATGCGGTCTCGATGGTGTTGGTTTGCACACCCTTCGTCATACCCACGCGAGTGAATTGCTCAGCCGCGGAGTTCCGCTGGCAGTCGTGTCGGACCGCCTGGGCCATGCGAACCCGAACGTGACGCTTTCGATCTATACGCACCCGCTCAAAGCTGACAAATTGGCTGCGGCGAAGGTCTGGGAAGACGCCATGGCGGACGTGATTGAGACCAAGATGAAAGAACCTGACGCAAAGCGCGTGTCAGGATCTGTCATGACGAAGCTCAAAAAGACCAGCTAAGTTATTGAAACGATTGGTGGAGGCGGCGGGAGTTGAACCCGCGTCCGAAAAAGTCCGACGTGCAAAGCCTACGTGTGTATCCGGTCCTGTATCTTCGGCAGCTCCCTAAAGAACCGGCAAAAGCGGGAGCTTACCTAGCCCGATTGATCTCAGCACATGGCTCCGGACCGAAGCCTGCCGCCTATCCTGCAAAATGACGCTTACTGATTGACGCGCAAGCTCATCAACCGAAGCGGCTACCTAATTACTTAAGCAGCGTATGCAAACTGCGTATTGTTGGCAGTTATGGTTTTCCGATCGTTTTACGGGAGCTCGGAACCCGACACGCCTTCACACAACGATCCAATCCCGTCGAAACCGTTGCGCCCCCATAGGAGGAAATCACTACTCCTCCAGTGTAACAGTGTTGCGGCTGCCGCTTGATTGACAGCCCTGCTTATTTCTTGCGGCCCAAGCCTGCAAATTCCATGTAGGCCAGCAGGGCGAAACCAAGCGAGATCACGATACGCACGCCGACCAGCCACAGCTTCTCGCCGGCAATCGCGCGGTTAACCGCCAACAGAGCAAATCCGGCAGCTATCGCTGCATACCACCAGCCAAACCATTGGAACCGGCGACCCTGCATGTCACAACCGTTTTACCGCAGCTTGCGCCTTGCATAGGGTTATACCGGCAGCGGTTGCGCGGCCACATTTGGTGCGTCACCGGCATCGCCGACTTTGTATCGCACAAAGCGGGCAACGCCAATTTGATCGCCGACCTTTCCGGAGACGGTCTTAATCAATTCGGATACCGTGATCGAGTTCTCACGGATGAACGGTTGCTCCAGGAGGCACACTTCCTCGAAGAATTTCGCCAAGCGTCCTTCGACGATCTTGTCGGCCATCTTCTCCGGCTTGCCCTCAGCAATGACTCGCGCCTTGGCGATGTCGCGTTCCTTCGCCAGCACGTCGGGAGTCACGTCTGCCTTGCTGACGAACTGCGGTGACGCCGCCGCGATCTGCATCGCGATGTCACGAACCAGCGTCTCAAACTCCACCTTGCTCGTTGTTGCAGCCGACTTCGTCGTTACTTCCAGCAAGACGCCGATTTGCGCCCCGGCGTGTACGTATTGCCCAACTGCTCCCTCACCGTATGCGTGGAACACTACAAAGCGGGAAATGCCGATATTCTCGCCGAGCTTGGCGATTTTCGATTTCAGAAATTCCCCGACAGTACCGCTCTTGTCAGCGCCGAACTTCTGCTCATAAAGCGCGTGTTCTTGCTTAATGTGTTCCCGCTCGGCTTCGGTGATATCCTCGGCCTTCAGTACCTTCGGATTGGTCTCGGCAATGTGCTTGGCGATATCCGCCGTCATCGCTTGAAATTCGTCGGTACGTGCTACGAAGTCGGTCTCGCAATTGACTTCAACCAAAACGCCCAACTTACGATCTGTCGCGATGAAAGCGCCAATTAAACCCTGTTTGGTCGACCGGCTCTCTTTGCTGCCCGCCTTCGCCAGTCCCTGCTTCCGTAAGTAAATTTCCGCTTCGGCCAGGTCGCCGTTCGTCGCGACCAGAGCCTTCTTGCACTCCATCATGCCTACACCCGTGCGCTCGCGAAGCTGCTTAACTAATTCCGCCTTGATTTCGGCCATCGATTCCTCTTATTACTTTTCTCTTCTTATCGTAGATTGCTGGCGTCAGTGCGAGGCTCAGGGTGAGACTGTATGTCACTGAGCCGCGCACATGAGTGGACAATGCACACCACTCGTCCGCTATGGGAGGGAACGCCAGCGCCTATGCTTCGCCGCGCTTAGCTTTCGCTGACGGTCGCCAGCTCTTCCGGTGGTTCGCTGCCAGGGCCCTTACGGGGAGGCGCCTCGGGCTCGTCGCTGGTTGCCAAGCTTTCCGACATCAACTGTTCAGCGTACTTTGGATCCAGATATTGCGTGTACTCTTCGGGCGCCGTCTCTTCACCGCCCGGTTCGTCGCTGACAATCTTTTCGGCGGCAAAGTCATGTTCGGTTGCAAGGGACCGTCCCTCAACGACAGCATCGGCAATCTTCGTCGTGAACAATCGAATTGCCCGCAACGCGTCATCG
>JBARMQ010000438.1:0-36583 GCA_049802535.1 Bryobacteraceae bacterium
TGACTACTACTTCTATTCCGCGGCCCCGCAGTAGGATCAGACCCGCAACTCGTAACCCGCATCCCGCATGCCTTGAATGATGCGATTGCGTATCGATGTCACTTCCTCCGCCGTCATGGTTCTGTCCAGCGCCCCAATTTCGAGGTGATACGACACGCTCTTGCTGCCGTCAGGCAACGGCGATCCGGCATACTGCCGCACGAAATCTAACGAGGCCAGGTCAGCACCCGCCAATTCCGCCAACCGATCCTGTATGCGGCTCACCGGCAGCTTCAACTCGCAAATCACAGACAAATCGAATCCGCTCGTCGGATATTTTCGTGGTGGCGTATAACGAAATAGGCGACCTGCCGACAATGCCTGCGCCTGATCGGCATCAATGTCGAACAGCACGGCGCGGCCCGCAACACCCTCTTGCTCCATCAACTTCGGATGGAGTTCGAACAGTCTTCCAATCCTCGATCCCAGCCATTGGATCTCCGTTGCCCGCATCGGATGTTCATACATCTTCGGTTCGGCCGCGATGAGGCGCGCCCCTGGAAATAGGCAGTCCACCACGCGTTTCAGTTCAAAGAAATCTTGCTCATCGGCATGTGCGCCGTAAATCACCGCAACCACATGTGTCGTCTCGGACACCGCGCCCGCCGCGTCGACCTGTACCTCGTGCCCCACTTCGAATAATCGAAATTCGCTGTAATTCCGAACATTCGCAATCACGTTCTCAAACAATCCCGGCAACAGGCTCGCCCGAATGTGCGTCCATTCCGACGCCACTGGGTTCAACACTCCGAGGGATCGTCTCGGGTCCATGCCGAACCGCGCCATACCGGCGCCATTGACGAATGAATAGTTCGAGGTTTCTGTAAAGCCTTGCGCCGCCAGATGCCCACGCATCTGCCGCAAGTAAAGGCGCATGGGACTTGCCGGCGGGACCGCTGCCGCTACCAGCGGCGCAGTCGGAGCAATCTCGTCATACCCAACCATCCTGCCGACTTCTTCAAATAAGTCATCGGCCAGCGAAATGTCTTTCGTCGCGCGCCACGACGGCGGCGTGACGCTGAATACTTCCGGCGCCGTCAGTTTGACGTCGAATCCCAGGGCCGAAAGGATTCGGTCGATGCGCTCCGCCGAGACCGGTGTTCCCAGTTTCTTCACGACCAGTGCCGCCGGCAGCGCAATCGCATCCGGCACCGCGCGTGGCGAGGCTTGATCGGCAACGCCGCCAATCACCCGAATTCTCGGAATAATTTGCTTCAAAAGCTCCAACGCGCGTGCCAGTCCACGAACCGTATTATCCGGATCGAGCGATTTCTCAAAACGCATCGAAGCATCGGTTCGCAGCTTATGCCGCGCCGATGTCAATCGAACTCCCGCCGCCGCAAAATTCGCGCTCTCCAGAACGATCCGCTTCGTCTTTTCTGAAATCGCGCTCGCCGCCCCCCCGATAACGCCCGCCAGGGCGATCGGACCCGCTGTGTCCGCAATCACCAAATCGGCTGCGTCCAGTTCGTACGTTTCGCCATTTAGGGCCGCTAGCCGCTCACCCGCGATCGCGTTGCGCACGATGATTTCGCCACCCACCAATTCATCCGCGTCAAACGCATGCATCGGCTGCGGTAACTCCGCCAATATGTAATTCGTAACGTCAACCACGTTGTTAATCGGGTTCAGCCCCACGCTTTCCAGCCGCGCCTGCAGCCACAAGGGCGACGGGCGAATGGCGACATTCTCAAATAGCAACGCGCTGTATCGCGGGCAAAGCAATGCCTTCTCAATTTGAATGCCGATTGCGCCGTCGCCTATTGGCAGCGTGTCCAGCTTCACTGGATCGTTCAGCCCGCCTCCGGTAATCGCCGCCACTTCGCGCGCCATGCCAAAATGACCCCACAAATCCGGCCGATGTGTCAGGCTCTTGTTGTCGATCTCGATCACCCAATCGGGAGTCAATCGCGGCAAGTGTTCGCCCGGTTCAACACCTTCTAATTCCAGCAGTCCGGAGTGGTCCCGGCTGATGCCAAGCTCAGCCGCGCTCGCCAGCATCCCTTCGCTTTCGATGCCTTCAATCAGCGCCGTTCGAATTTCTTTGCCATCCAGCAAAGCGCCGGGTGGCGCCCATGCCGCTAGCATCCCCGGGTGTACATTCGGCGCGCCGCACACCACCGTAATCGGCCGGTCGCCTCCGGCATCAATGCTGACGCGTTTGTTCTTGCCCTTCAGCATCGGTTCTACACTCAGCACGCGGGCCGCCACCACCGCACCGAAATGTGCGCCCACCGGCTCAACGCCTTCGCACTCAGCCGTCTTCATCGTGATCAGGCGCTGCAGGTCTTCAGGACTCGCGGAAAGTCCCGGAACGTAATCGGCAAGCCAGTTGTAAGAGAACTTCATGCTGAGCGCTTAGAACTGTGAAAGAAACCGGAGATCCCCGCCCTGCAGTTGCCGTATGTCGTCAATGCCATAGCGCATCATCACCAGCCGCGTCAGGCCTAGCCCGAATGCGAAGCCGCCCCAATCATCCGGGTCGATGCCGCTCATCCGCAACACGTTAGGATGCACTAATCCGCACGGCAATAGTTCCACCCACCCGCTATGTTTGCAAACCGCGCAGCCCACGCCGCCGCAGATCAAGCAATGTATGTCGAGTTCAAATCCCGGTTCAACAAATGGAAAATAGCCAGGCCGCAGCCGCACTGTCACATCCCGCCGAAAAATGGAACTCAGCAGCGTCTTCATGAAATAGATGAGATTTGCGACCGACACATCCCGGTCAATCATCATGCCTTCCAACTGATAAAACGTGTGCTCGTGCGAAGCATCCACTTCTTCATTGCGGAACACCCGGCCCGGCGCGATCATCCGCAGTGGCGGTCCATATTGCCGCATCCCCCGCACTTGCACCGGCGAGGTGTGCGTGCGTAGCAAGTGCCCGTTTGACAACCAGAACGTATCTTGCATATCCCGCGCCGGATGGTTAGATGGAATATTCAACGCATCGAAGTTATTCTCTTCGCTTTCCACCTCCGGGCCATCCAGAATCGCAAAGCCAAGCGAAGAAAATAGATCTTCTATTTCAATTTGCAGTTGCGTTACCGGATGCAAGCTTCCCGGCCGAATACCCGCCGCCGGCAGCGTGGCATCAATCCATTCTTTGGATAAGCGTTCCTCCAGCTCCGCATGTGCGAACCGCCGCTTCTTGTCTTCGTACGCGCTCTCCAGGTCTTGCTTTACCGCATTCAGCAGTTTGCCTAACGCGGCGCGTTCCGGCGGCCTCAACAAGCCGAATTCCTTGCTGATCTGCGCTAGCGTTCCTTTGCGCCCCAACGCTTGTACGCGTTCTTCTTCCAGCTCTTCTAACGACCCGGCGGAAGCAAAACCGGCGAGCGTGGCGCGCCGCAGCTCTTCCAGTTGCTCGTCCAGCATGACACTCACGCTTGCTGGGAAACTCTCAGGGCGTCCAGCAGCTTCGCCAGCTCATGATGGCGCTTCGTCAAAGCCAGATCCATCGCGCATTGGTTGTTGCCGGCTCGCGCCTCAACATTTGCGCCGGCTGTTAGCAAGAGTTCTGTTGTCTCGCGATCGCCGTTCTGCGCCGCCGCGTGCAGAGCCGTCCAGCCGCCCTCCTGCGCCGCATTCACATTCGCGCCTCGTTCTAACAGCAACCGCATGGTTGACAAATGACGCCCGGCGCTCGCCGCATGCAGCGGAGTATTCTTCATCGTGTTCGTCGATCGCGCTTCAATCGCCGCGCCGTGGTCCAGCAGCGCAGTCACCAAATCGTCATGCCCGAAGAATGCCGCCAGGTGCAGCGGTGTCCATCCGTCGCTGCTGCGCGATTCCATCGCCTTAGGGTCTCTCTCGATCTCGCCCATTACGACATCCGCGCGCCCTGCCGCGCATGCCAAAAACAAGTCCCGCTTCGGATTCAAACTTAGTAAAAAGGATGCTGTCTCCTCTTGCCGGTAATATTTCGCCAGTAGCAACGCCGTTTGACCGGCTTCATTACGCGCATCGAGCAGGGACGGCTCGTCTTTCAGCGAGTCCCGCACAACGGCTAAATCGCCGCGCTTCACCGCATCATGGAACATCTGTAACGAAGCCATAAGATCATGCCGCCGGTAAGAAGACTTTGTCCGCTTTGGTCAGCTCCCAATCCAAATGATTGATATAGAACAAGAGAATTTCGCGCTTGTACTTGCTCCCAAACTCGTTAAAGGTCCGCTCCTGCCAGCCTTCTGTCAAATACTTCTGCGGGTCAAGGTCCTTATCGAAGAATCCTTCCTCATTGGGAATCTGCAGGAAATTTAAAACATCGATGATCATCTGCAAATGCGATAACAAGAAAACCTGCGCCATGTCTCCCGCAAAGTCTTCTTCATTCGCCTCGATCCGCGCCCAAAACTTCGGTTCGGCCTTGCGTAAACCTTCCGCGTTCAACTTATTTAATCGCGTGCGCAGCTTGAACCGTTCATACACCTGATAGGTCTTCAATTTTCCGATCGATATGCCGCGCACCAACTCACGGAAAACTTCCTCACCTAAAGCCTGAAACACTCCGCACAACTGCATCGAATGCAGATTAGCACAAGCAGGCCGCGTTCTTCGCCGCGTCATTGGGTCCAAACCAGTGATTTTGTTGGGGTTCGCTGGCTTCAAGTATAATTGTGGGTTTGGGCCGATCGCCCTTTTCAAAACATGAGTAATCTGATTGTCCTCGGCGCGCAATGGGGCGACGAAGGCAAAGGGAAAATCGTCGACCTGCTGTCGGAAAAGTTTGCCGCGGTTGCCCGCTATCAAGGCGGCCACAACGCGGGCCATACCGTTTATATCGGCGAACGTAAATTTGTCCTCAAATTGATCCCCAGCGGCGTCCTCCGGCACGGCGTGCTCGCCGTCATCGGCAACGGAGTGGTCGTCGATCCCGGCGCCCTGCTCGAAGAAATTTCAGGTCTGGAAGCCGCGGGCGTCAACGTCCAGTCCCAGCTTCGCGTCAGCAACCGCGCCCACGTCATCTTCCCGTTCCATCGCACCATCGAGAAAATTTCCGAAGGCCGCGAAAACCGAGTTGCTATCGGCACCACCTCGCGCGGCATTGGACCGTGTTACGAGGATAAGATCGCCCGCCGCGGAATCCGCATTGCCGATCTCGTCGATGTCGATTTTGAACAACAGTATCGAGCTCTCGCGGAAGACAAACAGCTCATCGCCAGCGCCTTCAACATCGCCGACCCAGGCAATTTCGAACAAATTCTCGACCAGTACAAAGAGCTCGCCGCCAAGATCCGCCCCCTCGTCTGCGATACCGCTCATCTCCTCAACGACCTGATTCGCGAGGGCAAATCGATCCTCTTCGAAGGCGCCCAGGGCACCATGCTCGATATCGACTTCGGGACGTATCCGTTCGTCACCAGTTCCAGCGCGGCATCTGGCGGCGCTTGCACCGGCACGGGCGTCGCGCCAACCAAAATCGATGGCATCGTCGGTGTCTCGAAGGCTTACATCACTCGCGTCGGCGCCGGCCCATTCCCGTCTGAAGACTTAACCCCGCTGGGCGACGCCATCCGTAAAGTTGGCAACGAATACGGGTCCGTCACCGGTCGCCCACGCCGTTGCGGCTGGTTCGATGTCCCGTTATTGCGCTACACCGCCGAAGTCAATGGCTTCGACAGCCTCATCATTACCAAGCTGGATGTGCTCGACGACTTGGATCGCATCCCTGTCTGCACCGGCTACGAAGTTGATGGCCAAGCTGTCACACAAATGCCTGCCAGTACGCGCAAAATGGATGCACTCAAGCCTATTTTCGAGTGTTTGCCCGGATGGCGCTCTTCCACGCGTGGCATCGCTCATCTTACCGATCTCCCCAAAAACGCCCGGGCCTATCTCGATTTCTTGGAAGACAAGACCAGCATTGAGATCGGATCCGTCTCTAACGGGCCGGAGCGCAACGAGACCCTGATAGTCCCAGGCTCAAGGCTCGAAAGATTACTTGCCTAACTTCATGGTGGTGCTGCAAATCGCCCGAGGTATCCTCCTTAGAAAATTTCCTGCGGCTTTTACCCGGTCGTGCGTCTACAAATCGAAGGTTACAAACGCCTCTCAGCGCTTGCGGGGAGCAGTGTCTTAGAATTGATGCCGGGTGAGGTCTATACGCTTAACTCTGTCAGCAAGAATGGGAGCCTAGAGTTGGATCCTGCGACTATGGCTGGTCGGGACAAGATGGGTTTAGGTCGAGCGATACAAATCTTAGTGGTTGAGGACAACGCCGGAGACATTTTCCTCATTAAGGAAGGGTTTCACGGCGCTGGCGCGGTCTTTAACGTTCACGTCGTCAAAGACGGGCTAAGTGCCATCGACTTTGTCGAGATGGGCAAGCCGCTGCCCGACTTGGTCATTCTCGATCTGAATATTCCTGGCCTCAGCGGTCATGAGGTGCTAGATCGGCTCAAAACCAACCCCAATTTCATGGAAATTCCGGTGGTTGTCTTTTCCAGTTCCAGCTCCGCGCAAGATATTCGCACGGCCTATAAACTCCGCGCGAATAGCTACGTCAAGAAGCCGTCTGATCTGGACGAGTTCTTCGCCGCTATCGCCGCCATCGAAAACTTCTGGACCCAAACCGCCGTCCTACCCCTGATTTAGTTCTCCCAATCGATCTTCTCTGACGAGCTACCGGCCGCAACAGCTGCCGCAACCAAACTCCGGAGCCTTCTGTTCGGCGCACCTCTGCGGCCGCGCTCCTTTATTTACTCTGGCTTGCATGTGCATTCAAAGAGCGAAGCAGTCATCAGAGGCGCTAAAGAATGGCTGGATAAAGTAGCGCCTGATGGCGCTACACGCATATCAAATGCCGGCTTATTGGAACCGCGAGGGTCTTCATTTTCCCTTTACCACGGTCAAGACAATCTTCGACGCGTACTGTTGCGAATGATGAATGGAAGTATGCGCCACAACGCCGGTCGCCTCGTCGTAGTTGTTTCCTCCGGTGTTCAAGTTTCGATCGAAACGCGGAAAGTTGCTGCTCGAGATTTCGATTCGAACGCGATGACGGGCGGGGAAATAGTTGCTCGTGTTCATGGGCTGCAGCTTCACCTCGTATACCTTACCGTCCTCCATCCAAACGGGCGGTTTGTCATATCCTTCGCGATACCGGAGCCGTTGGATGGTTTCGTCCAGGTTGTAAGCCGTCCCATCCGGCGATACGTCGATCAGCTTGATCGTGATGTCGGTGTCTTTGACGTCAGAGGAAACATACAGGGTCGGCTCGATGGGCCCGCTTGCTTCGAACGCTTCTGTTAGAGGCGCCGATGTGTAGACGAGGATGTCGTCGCGGGCCTCCATGTTGCGCTGGTCAAAGGCGCCTCCTGTGACTGCATTTCCTGTGCAACAAACGTTTCCTCCATAAGAAGGCACGGGGCTCATTGGATCGTAGACAAAGCTGTCGGGCTGATCCGTTGAGGCCTCAGTGGTGTCCAAAACGCCATCGCCGTGGAGGCTATTTGCTCTGCCGCCGCTTGACAGGTAGAACGTCATAGGCTGAGCGCCTTCGGGTGGCCAAGTCTCGGATGTCTGCCACTTGTTCAGACCCATCGTGTAATAGCGCACTTTGGGATTCTTCTCGAGAACCTTGTTGTCTTCGCCCTTTAGGAAGTGGTCGAACCAGCCGTAGGTCAACGCACTGTAATCCAGCCGCGCATCGCCCATGTCGCGCTCGCCGACGACAGTGTGTTCCGTCGCACGCGTGTAAGAACAATGCAGGGTGGGCGCGATGACCGCATACTGCTCGTTCGCGACCTCCGGACTCGCCGTGCGCCGGACAAAGTTGTACGCTGCCAGATTCGGACCGATGGAGACGTCATACCAGGACATAAACCAGAGGCCGGGAATATTGATCGGGTGCTGATCGTTCCACAGTCCGCCGCGATACCAAGCAGGATTATTCGGACTTCTCGTAATCATCGCCCCTTCCGTGGGTACCGGCATAGGATCTGCGAAGATGCCTTTGGGCCCTTCGACCTCTTTGATGATGTCTTTCTCAGGAAGGTATTTCAGGGCTTTGGACCAATCGACCGGCGGTGCGTGTTGGGCCAAGTCGAACGATTTCGAAATGCGGATGAGATCTTGTTGCGACGTGTTTGGCGGAAACATCGGCCTGACCTGATTTTGTTCGCCATAGAGCCAGGCAATGAAGAGCATCTGCACGGCGCCGCCACGGTACCAATTGCCTTGTTCATAATATGGTCCGACTTTTCCCACGCCCGCGCCGAAGCCTTCAGGAATCATGGTGGTGAAGTGGGGGTTTCCGAGAGCCGCGACGCCTAACTGCCATTCAGCGGTCGACGAACATCCGATGGTTCCCACCTTGCCGTCGGTCCAAGACTGCGACGCCATCCAGTTCAGCTCATCCGAACCGTCGGAGAGGGGAGCGCCCAGAATGTCGTAGTTACCTTCCGAGAAGAAGTGCCCGCGTTCGTTCATCTCGATGTAGACATATCCTCGCTTCACCGCTTCCAATTCGGCTGTCATGTCGCGCGGGACGCCATGTTGGACGTCCCAAAAATTGAAGTTGTAGGGAGTACGTACGAAGATGATGGGATACTTTTTCGACGTGTCCTTCGGACGGTAGATGTCGGTGGCCATCCGTTTGCCGTCGCTCATGGGGACCATGACTTTTCGATCGATGATGGCGATCGATTCGAGTTCCTTTTCGGTCGCTTTTCGCTTAGCGATGACGTCTGGGGCCAAGGTGGAGGCCTGCGGCTGAGCGTTCGCAAACGGACCGGTGGCCAGAATTGTCAGCAGCGTAAGCGCAAACGTGCGGGTGAAATAGACCATCATTCCTACTTTCGGGAGATCTGTATAGGGTTGCACATTAGTCTTGGCCTGGGCAATGACTGATGTTTTTGCGCTTCCCTGCATAGACTGCGTTGTAACGAGCACCAGCCGCCTCGCGGCTTTGTAATAGGTCCGTCTGCAAACGTACCCAAACAAAGGGAGGATACGATGGAGCATTCGAAATAGCCGACATGCCAGCCGATCTTTCTGAATAACACCGTTCATGGCCTTCGCCCTGCCTGACGGCCGACCCTTTAGCGGAGGTGTTTCGCTGGGTATCGACGTACCGAATGCTGTTCGACTCGGCGGCCCATGCGTGCATTCGCTCCGCCTCAAGGCAAATTCGCCCGTCAGAAGACGAGGAAGGGAACAGAACGGCATGGCGAAAGGCTCAGTGACTCGGGACGGCGTTATCGGTCCGCATCTGGGAAGATCGGTACGGATGGATTCACAATCCGTTTGGGCAGGTGTGGGCGCTTTGCACGGTGCAGAAGGTTTTGACGCCGGAACAGGCGGTAGAAAGAGTGCGGGTCTTTACGGCCGGGATGAAAGGGCAACAACAGTGAGGTTCACGATCAGCCTTATGGCGCTTTTCGGCTCTGCTTGCATGCTTGCGCAGTCGCCCACCTCAAGCGGGAGCGATGCGTTTCAGAGCCTCCGTTTTCTGGAGGGGGAATGGTCGGCTGCAACGCCGGGCAACGCGGGCACTCCGATGGTGGTGGGAACCTATATCTTCCGTAGGGAACTGGGGGGACACGTGCTCGCGCGGCACAGCACCAGCGCCTCGTGTAAGGCCCCGGCCGACTTCGATTGCGAGCATGGAGACTTGCTCTATGTATACGTCGAAGAACCTGGGCAACGTTTGAGGGCGATCTACTTCGACAATGAAGGGCACGTGATTCACTACGGCGTTTCAACACCGGCTGCGGGCAGCGTAGTTTTTCTCTCCGATCCTTCAAGCCCGGGGCCGCAATTTCGACTCGCTTACGAATTGAAGAATCAGGTCATGTCCGGCAAATTTCAGGTTCATATGCCGGGAGAGGGTGAATGGAAGTCCTATTTGGAGTGGAGTGGGAAAAGGAAGCAGGGGAACTAGGCGTCCAGACGGTGACGATTTTCGCGCGGCGGTGCGGATGTGAGAAGGTACCGAGGGATATTCTCGTCATCGATCACGTCGCGAGCTGCGGACGGATTCGGTTGGCCACGAAAACCTGTTGGATCGCCAACGACAGGCTCCTCTTCCTAGCCGCAAGGACACGTTTGGCTGACAGTACCATCTCACCAAAAGCGTCATAGCCGGCGATCGATCGCCGCGAGAACCGACTCCGGCCTTGCCCGCACGCGGATATCATCCGTCAGGTTCACCCACCGGATCGTGCCGGCCGCGTCAACGAGGAATTCGGCGGGTCGCGCGATGTCTTTATCTCCCTCGCCGCCCTTCGCATGCAACACTCCGTACTGCCGAATCGTCTGAGCCTTGGGATCGGAGAGAAATGGAAACGTGTAGTGCCGGGACTGGCAGAGCTTCTGCGACTCGGTGGAAGAGTCCACGCTGATTGCCACGACTTCAACGCCGCGCTGATGAAACTCGCCCAGGTGCTGCTCGAAACCCCGCAACTCGGAGTTGCAGAACGGTCACCAATATCCTCGATAGAAAACTAGCACAAGTCCGCGATGATTCCTCAATAGATCAGCAGACGAGATTTCGTTTCCAGCGGTATCCGCGAGAACGAATGACGGGGCCCTTTGGTTCACGCCTAAGGCGGCTTCTGCGGATGGGATCTGCTTCGAGTAGTAGGTAACGCTCACAACAAAGAAAGCGAATAGGAGGGCACTTAGCGCAGCGAGGATCGGGCCGCTGACCTTGCCACGGTAGTGCTCGGGATCGCGGAACGCACGCCTGACGGCCACGGCAATCAGAGCGCCGCCAATGAGGAATAGGAGATAGTTTGCCCATGGAACATCGCGGGTCGCCGGGAACAAGGCGAAGAATGGAATATAGCTCCCGAGCGCGACAAGAATGACCGTAAATCCCGCCCAGCTTAGAATATTCCGACGACGCTTCATGCCTTATCTCATCATTAGTATAGTCGCTAAATCGTTACGCATTAAATCCATTTCCGGTGTATTCCAGGTTAGCCGAGGCTACTGCTGATCTACCCTGAGCGCGAGTGCGGGATCGACACTGACGGCCAGCAATCTTTTCCGGCGAATGGCACGCAGGTCGCGCCGCTTGCGCTTGCCACCCCTGGAATTGCATCAATTCTTTCAATCAGCCGGTCGTAGAAAGAGCCTCGCAGCGCGTTGTCCGAATATCAGTTGGTGGGAAGCTTTAATCGGGCAGTCAATAAGTGATCGGTCCGAAAGCCCATGTTCGTGTTCCACAGCCGGAAAAGACTGCGGGAAACGAGACAGGCGCCTACCAGCAGAAGGACGGTGAGGGCGATTTGTGATGTGACTAGCAAGTTTCTAAACGAGAGCTTTTGGAATCCAGCGCCTGTCGCTCTTGCGCCGTTGCGCAAGTAGTCCGGCTCCGGTTGTGAGGTCCGCAATGCCGGAACAAGGCCGAATAGAACCGTTGTGAGCACCGTCACGCAAACGGTGAAGCAGAGCACCGGAGCGTTTACGGTTGCCCGGACGTATTGCTCCATCTCACCTTGATCCAACCAACGAC
The DNA here is from genome assembly GCA_049802535.1 of Bryobacteraceae bacterium. Lineage (GTDB taxonomy): Bacteria > Acidobacteriota > Terriglobia > Bryobacterales > Bryobacteraceae > Bog-105. Next base: position 11,507 of record JBARMQ010000438.1, read on the forward strand.
GGAGCAGATCGGCCGTGCAATGTTGCAGGCTGTCAGAACGGGCGCGCCCAAGATTCTCGAAAATCGCGGCATCAACGACTTGCACTGAGAATATGCAATGTACGCGATAATCAATTTCAATTGGTATCGCTCCATGAATCTCGAAGAGGTTGCGAAACGGGCGAAGGTATCGACGGCCACAGTCTCTCGCGTACTAAATAACGTCGGCCCCGTTAGAACGACCACGCGCGCGCGGGTCCTACGCGCTGTCGAAGAGCTGAAATATCGCCCAAACCTCCACGCACGAAACCTGGCGGGAGGCAAAAGCCGTACCATCGGCATGATCGTTTCGAACATGGAGAATCCGTTCTTCGTCGACATCTATCGTGCTGCGGAAGAGGTGGCGCGAGCGAGCGGGTACGAGATTCTGTTGGCGAATACCGATTACCGGCCAGAGCATCTGGTCAATAGCATTCATTTGATGATCGGGCGGCGTGTTTCGGGTCTGGCATTGATCGTTTCCGAGATGGACCCAGGTCTCTTACAGGAACTCGCTGATCGCGAAACGCCAGTCGTGTTTTATGACGTGGGGACGGTTCAGCGGAATATCTCCAATATCGCCGTGAACTACGCCAAAGGCATCGAACGAGTAGTGAATTATCTCCACGACCTCGGTCACGAACGCATGGCTTTCGTAAGTCACCATCCAAGCTTGGGACCGCTCGGCGCTCGTGAGCGAGCCTTCCGCGAGACAGTAGCGAATTATTCGCCCGCCATCGAATGGAAGGTGGTCGCCAATATAGATGGCATCGATGGCGGTCGAGACGCCACCCGCGAGATTTTGCAGTCCGGTTCTCATCCGACTGCTGTCATTTGCACCAACGACTTTATGGCGCTGGGCGTTTTGCACGAGCTGCGCGAAGCCGGCTTGAAAGTTCCTCGCGAAGTGTCTGTCACCGGCTTCGACAACATCAAATTAGCCGAAATTTCGGCTCCCCCGCTGACGACTCTGCACATTCCGCGGGCTCGCATCGGACAGCTCATGTTCCAACTGTTGGTCGAACGACAAGAATCGCAAGGAGAAGTCGGAAGAGAGTTGATCATCGATCCGGAGTTTGTGCTGCGTGGATCGACGGGACCGGCGAAAAGGCCGTCTTAAGAAGCCCCAAGTTTGAAGTCTTGCGGCTGACTTTTCGCGACGCTGCAACCGCTTGCATCCCAGTCTCCACAGCGTGATATTCTCTCAGCTACCGTATGTCGCAACCCACGCTATCCCGTCGAGCGTTCAATGCCGCCTTGTCCGCCGCTCCTCTCTTGGTAAAAGCCCGTTCGCTCCATGCGCAGTCATCCAGCGACACGCGTGTTCGGATCGATACCGGTCGCGTCATCGGTGAAATCGATCCCAAAATCTATGGCAATTTCACTGAACACCTGGGGCGGTGTATTGAGGGCGGTATCTTTGAGCCGAACTCGCCGCTCTCCGACAAGTTTGGTTTTCGCAAAGACGTGCTGCATGCGGTCGAGGACCTCCACGTGGGGCTTCTACGCTGGCCCGGCGGCAATTTCTCTTCAAATTACAACTGGCGGGACGGCATCGGACCCGTCGCGGAACGTCCCGCACGAGTGGAAATGGCATGGGGCACGGTGGAAGATAACCGCTTTGGCACCAATGAATTTCTGCATTACTGCGACGTTGTAAAGACCAAGCCGTATATCTGCGCCAATCTCGGCACGGGCACTTGGGATGAGGCACAGCAATGGGTCGAGTATTGCAATTACCCCGAAGGCACAGCAATGACCAAGCTTCGCGAGAAGAACGGCCGCAAGGATCCGTGGGGCGTCAAATATTGGGGTTTGGGCAACGAAATGGATGGCCCCTGGCAGATGGGGCACCGGTCTGCCGAAGACTACGGAAAGTTCGCTCTGGAAGCGGCCAAGTTAATGAAGTGGACCGATTCCAGCATCAAACTCATTGCCGCCGGCTCGTCTAACTTCGGACCAGGAGCGAATTGGGTTCAATGGAACAGCACTGTTCTCGGGTACCTGAAGAACCACGCGGATTACTTGTCGATGCACACATATGTGGGTAACCCTAAAAACGATTATTACGACTTCGTCGCCGTTTCGACGGAGCTAACCGGCCGCACTAAGATCGGCGAAGGTATCATTCGCGCAGCTATGGCCGACACCGACAAGCGCAACATGTATATTGCCTGGGACGAATGGAACGTCTGGTACCGCGAACGCGGAAATGGTAAGGAAACGGGCCGCCGCATCCTGGAAGAGCATTACAACCTTGAGGATGCTCTGGTAGTCGCCACTTTCCTGAATGTCTTTGTCAACAATTCCCATATTGTGAAGATCGCCAATATGGCTCAGCTAGTAAATGTCATTGCGCCCATCTTTACCAACGAAAAAGGTCTGTACTTACAGACCATCTATTATCCTTTGCAGTTATTCGCCGCCAACACGTCGGGTAAGTCACTCGAATTACTCGTCGAAGGGCCAACTTACAGCAACCCCCGCTTCGGGGCTGTTCCTTACCTGGATATTTCGGTGGCCCTCGATAATGGCAAGATGGTGCTCAACGTTGTGAACCGGCACCAAACGGAGCCGCAATCGGCCGCCTTTGAACTAGAGGATGGCAAGACGTTCTCAGGGGCCTTCGAGGTCGTCGAAGTGAACGGGCCGGACATCAAATCGCAGAACGACTTTGGTTCGAATCCGGTAAAGCCCGTGACGAAGTCGGCCGCTGCAAGCGGAAGCACGCTTCGGTATAGCTTCCCCGCCCATTCCTACACCATGTTGAAGGGCTCCGTCGGATAGCGAACCTCCGCATTGCGGATTGGTCTCTTCGCATGCCTTAGACTTGAAGAATTCACAAGGAGCGGAGAATGATCAAAGTTTCTGTGGGCGACGCCGCACTCGTAGCTGTCATGATGTCCTTTTCGTTGGCCGGCGCGCAGGCCCCGGACCTGCCACCCATATCCAAACCAGAGCAGATTGCCAGGACGTCCGACGTCATCGCGACGGCTGCGGGCAACTTACGAATCACCCCCATTAATCACGCCAGTGTGGAACTGGAGTGGAAGGGCCAAACCATTTATGTCGATCCAGTTAGCGCCGGCAACTATGCGGGACTTCCCAAAGCCGATCTGATTTTGATCACAGATATTCACGGCGACCACATGGATCCTAAGGAATTGGCCAATCTAAAGCAGGCCGGGACCGTCATTATCGCCCCGCCAGCGGTCGCTAAAACCGTGACGGAGGCGCAAGTTCTTTCGAATGGAGAGACCAAGCGAGTCCACTTGAACGGCGCTTCCATGCAAGTGGAAGCCGTCCCGATGTATAACCTCACCCGTGGCCCTAAACCGGGTCAGCTCTATCACCCGAAGGGACGAGGAGACGGGTTTATCCTCACAATCGGCGGCAAGCGCATCTATTTCTCCGGCGACACGGAATGTACGCCGGAGATGAAGGCGCTCAAAAATATCGACGTGGCCTTTCTCTGCATGAATTTGCCATACACAATGACGCCCGTTGAAGCCGCTGAATGCGTCAAAGCATTTCGTCCCAAGATTGTTTATCCGTATCATTACCGGGGCCAAAATCCGCAAGAATTTGCCGACGCCTTGAAAGGCGACCCTGGAATCGAAGTTCGTCTCCGCAATTGGTATCAGTAGCCGTGCCGTATAACCTGTAAGTGTTTCGGCCCCCGTGCTTACTACCGGGTGCTGAAACTTTGCACGCCCAACATATGTCAACCTGTCATAAGCATGGCAGATATACCGAGGCGGCCGTTTGGAAACACTGGCGTGATGATCTCCGCTCTGGGACTCGGTGGCCATCATCTTGGTGACGCGGAGGACCGGAAAACCGCGGATCGCATCGTGGCGGAGGCCATTGACGGCGGTGTAACCTTCTTTGACAACTGCTGGGAATACCATCGAGGCAAAAGCGAAGATTGGATGGGCGGGGCTCTCAAGGGCAAGCGCCAGAAGGTCTTCCTGATGACCAAAGTGTGCACGCATGGCCGGGACAAAGACCTGGCTCTGCGGATGCTCGAAGAGTCGCTGAATCGCCTGCAGACGGATCACCTGGATCTATGGCAGATTCACGGCGTGTCTTTCGAAAATGATCCTGCGTTATTTATTCGTCCGAATGGAGCTGCCGAAGCTCTTACCCAGGCCAAACAACAGGGCAAAGTTCGATTCGTGGGCTTTACCGGCCACAAAGATCCGCAGATCCATTTATCGATGCTGAAAACAGGCTTTCCCTTCGATTCGGTGCAAATGCCCTTAAACGCGTTCGACTATACCTTTCGCAGCTTCACTAAACAAGTGCTGCCGGAATTGAATCGCCGCGGCATTGCCCCGCTTGGCATGAAGCCCATCTGTGGTGCGGGCGATCCGGTTAAGCAGGGCGTGCTCTCCCCAAGGGAGGCGCTGCGCTATGCCATGAGTTTGCCTGTCGCGGTGACGATTACAGGCATGGAAAAGTTGGACGTTGTTCGGCAGAATCTTGCGCTGGCACAAAAGTTTGAACCAATGAATGAGCAGGAGATGGCGGCGCTGCGAGCGCGCTGCGCCGAGTTTGATGACGGCCGCTACGAGCTTTATAAAACGTCGATCAAATACGACAATCCGGAAGCACGCTTGGCTCACGACTTTCCGCTCGACATGCAGCAAAAAGAAGTCAAAGAGATGATGCATGCCACCGACAACACAGGTAAACCATTCCCGTCAGACAAATGAACTATCCACATAGGAGATCGAATTCGAATGGCGACCAGCCGGCGCAACTTTCTGCAGGGGACTGCCTGGATTGCCTTAGGAGCAGCCGTGGCTAAAGCGGGAAACGTCAACATGCCCAAACGTCCGCTTGGCAAGAGCGGGATTGAAGTATCCATCATCGGTATGGGCGGGTTTCATCTCGGTGCGACGGAGGATCAAGAAACGGCCACCAAGATGGTACACGCTGCCCTTGATGCCGGCATCAACTTCTTCGATAATGCCTGGGAGTATCACGACGGTGAAAGCGAAGCGCGAATGGGCAAGGCGCTTGCCGGGCGGCGGCAGGAAGCGGTACTCATGACCAAGGTCTGCACGCACGGACGCGATAAAAACGTAGCGATGCAGATGCTTGAAGAATCTCTTCGTCGCCTCCAGACCGATCATTTGGACGTCTGGCAGATCCATGAGGTGATCTATGAAAATGACCCACAGAAAATCTTTCGACCGAACGGAGCGATTGAAGCCTTAGTCGAAGCTAAGAAACAAGGGAAGGTTCGCTTAGTCGGATTCACGGGACACAAGCTGCCGTCTATCCACATGCGCATGTTGGAATCCAATTTTCCATTCGACACGGTGCAAATGCCCCTCAACCCCTTTGATGGAACCTATCGCAGCTTCGAACAGACCGTTTTGCCGGAAGCGAACCGCCGCGGAATTTCGGTGCTTGGGATGAAGAGTCTCGGAGGCAGTGGCGAGATGGTGAAGAAGGGCGGCGTGAAGGTCGCCGATGCCTTACGCTATGCAATGAGCTTACCGGTCGCGACCACCATCAGCGGCATGGACTCCCCGGAAGTGCTTGCCCAAAATCTAGAAATTCTCAGCGGCTTCAGCCCAATGTCTCGTGAAGAAATGCAGACTTTGCGGGAAAGATGCCAGCCCAATGCCGCCGACGGTCGCATGGAGCTATTTAAATCGACCACGATGTACGACGGCGCCATTGGCCGCGAGCAACACGGCTTTCCGAGTGCTTCGAAGCTTCCCGCCTGAGAACGCCCTGGTTCTTTTCCGAGGCGTCTCGCGACTGTATTATGAGTTGGTCAGCTTGAACGAGAATCTGCGAGTCCAGCGCCAAACAATTGCCGGCTTGCCGGCAATCGCCCGCTTACTTAGCAGTGACGACCGGAAGGTCTACCAAATGCTCTGACACGAACCACACCTGAACTTCGTTGGTGCGAATCACGTCGCTGACGATCAGGTCGTTAGTTCCGTCGTCATCCCGCTCGCTGGCCGCCTTAGCATACTCGCGGGCTTCCTTCAAGATAACTTCATGACCCTCTAAGAGCCGCGAAATCTGGACTGGTACTTCTTCCCGATCGATGGGCGGCCGTTCCAAGCGCGTATGCTCCGCGACGTCTGGCGCGACCGCGATCGCCACCCCGCCCAGAGATTGTATGCGCTCTGCAATTTCGTCGACCAACTCCGCCTGTTCTCCATAATGCTTGTCGAACAGAAGGTGAAGCTGATAAAACGTGTGGCCGGAGACCTGCCAGTGCGCCTTCTTATAGAGATCGCGGAGCATGATCGTGTCGGCCAAGAGTTGGTTTAAGTCGCGAGTGCTTTCAAGCCGAGTCTTTTCGTCCAGACCTACGGGTAGATTGATCACCGTATCGTACTTCTGGATCGGCTCGGCGCGCTGCCCCAGCTTGGGAGCTGCTTTCGCACCGTTCGTGTGTGTCTTACTTGTCGGCATGTTGTTTAGATGCATCGAGGCGTAAAGTGGCTCGGCAAAGTCATACGCGATCGCTACTTTTTCGGCTCGATTGACAGATCTCTCGTGCCTGACGCTCAAGGACTCCCGGCGTAAGTTTCCCTGCCCGCAAGGGTCACAATAGGCTTGTGGCCGAGCCAGAAAAAATTCGGATTATCGTCACGGGCGGCACATTCGACAAGGAATACGACGAGATTCGCGGACTGCTATTTTTCCGAGATTCGCACCTGCCCGAGATGCTCCGTCTCGGCCGCTGCAACCTGCCGATTGAAATCTCTCCTCTAATGATGATCGACAGCCTTGACATGAGCGATGCTGACCGCTCCCGGATCGTCGATGAATGCCGCAATGTCCCGGAGCGGCTGATTGTAATCACCCACGGCACCGACACCATGGCCGTCACTGCGGACCGTCTGGCCGAACCCCCCGCCATTCCGGGCAAAACGATCGTCCTCACCGGCGCCATGGTGCCGTACAAATTCGGCAGCTCCGACGGAATGTTCAACCTCGGCTGCGCCCTGGCGTTTGCTCAGACACTACGGGAAGGTATATACGTCGCAATGAACGGACGATACTTCTCCGCCGGATGCGTGGCAAAGAACCGGGAAAAGGGCATCTTCGAACCCGCGCCTAGGCAAGAACCTGCCGACGGAGCCGCCTAAAGGCCCGCGATACTTCAAGTTAAGCTCGCGAATTTACCCGTACGTCTTACAGAAGCACGGGCCGAGGTAGGTAATTTGCCATCTGCGCCTCCGAAATGCTTTAATAGAGATGTAAGCGTGAACGCAATGAGTGGGCGAAAGCCCACTTTTTTATTGGGCTAGATGACCATGCCGGCAGTTGAAAAAGCGGGGTTGATCCAACGGCTCACCGAACTCGGCGAACAGGCCGCCCAAGGGTCCGGGATCGAAGTTGTAGAAGTTGATCTACGTGGCGCGGGCAAAGCCCGTTTGCTGCGTGTGTACATCGACAAACCCGGAGGTGTAACGCACGGCGATTGCGAATTTATTTCGCAGCGCCTCGGCGAGCTGATCGACCGGGAAGACGCGGTTCCCGGCGATAGTTACACGCTCGAGGTCAGTTCGCCGGGGGTTGAGCGGAAGCTGAGCAAGCCGCGCGATTTCGAACGAGTCGTCGGCCAGAAAGTGCGGCTTCTGGTGCACGAACCAGTTGAGGGGCAGTTGCGTTGGGAAGGTACGTTGGCCGGCATCTCCGGTAGTCTGTTGACGTTAGAGGTCGAGCCCAGCAACCTGCTTCAGATTCCTTTGGACAAGGTCCGAAAGGCCAATCTGAAGTTCGAGTGGTAGTCTCCTAAGCGTTCCGCTTACAAGACCCTTGAATTTGTTTGGGAAGAGGTTTTACGTGGCTTCGATCTATCAGTCCATCGAAATATTGAGTAAAGAAAAGGGCATCGATCCGCAGATCGTCGTAGACGCGGTTAAGGATGCCATGCTAGCGGCGGCACGTAAGCATTTTCGTTCACAAGAAGATTTGGTAGCCGATCTTGATAATCGGACCGGAAATATCCAAATCTATAGCGTCAAACATGTCGTCGAAGCGGTTGCGGATCCGAACAAAGAAATGACTCTCCAGTCGGCGAAACGCCTCGATCCCGAAGCGGAGATCGGTTCGGAAGTGCGCGAATTGAAGCCGACCGACGTGCTAGGCCGCATCTCTGCTCAAACCGCGAAGCAGGTCATTCTGCAAAAGGTACGCGAGGCCGAACGCGATAGTGTCTTTTCCGAATTTCAAGGCCGCCAAGGCGAGTTAGTCAATTGCGTGGTCAAACGTGTCGAGGGCCCGGATTACATTGTGGACATGGGCAAGACCGAGGCTCGACTTCCGAAGAAAGAACAATCGCGCATTGAAGGCTTCAGCGTTGGCGATCGTGCCCGCTGCGTTATCAAAGGTGTGGAGCGGGGTGGCAAAAATGCCGGCGTGGTGGTGTCGCGCGCCGCTCCGGAACTGGTAGTTCGCCTCTTCGAGCAAGAGGTTCCTGAGATCTACGATAATACCGTTACCATCAAGGCTTGTGCGCGCGAAGCGGGAGAGCGAACCAAGATTGCCGTGTCGAGCCGCGATCGCGATGTCGACAGCGTCGGCGCGTGTGTCGGGATGAAAGGCATGCGTGTGCAATCCATCATTCGCGAACTTCGTGGCGAGAAAATCGATATCATCGAGTTTTCCGACGACCCCATTTATTACGCGACTAAGGCTTTAAGCCCTGCGAAGATTTCACGCGTAACGATCGTTTCTCAACAAGATAAGCACATGGAAGTTGTTGTCGACGACCTACAGCTTTCACTCGCCATTGGGAAGCGCGGACAAAACGTTAGGCTGGCCGCTAAGCTGATCGGCTGGAAAATCGATATCAAGAGCGAAGAAGAGAAGCGCCGCGAATTGGAATCGCGCATGGCTGATATGGTGATTTCAGGAGCTCCGGTCTCGGTCTTGATCGACCATGGGCTCGATGAATCGATTGTTGAAAAGCTGGTCGCGTCAGGTATTGGCACTGTTGAACGGCTTGGTTCGATGACTCCTGAAGAACTCGAATCCATTCCCGATATCAACGAATCAATCGTCGGTCAGATACAGACGTCGGTCGTGTCGTTCTACGGTCAATATGACTCGGAGAGCGGCGAAACGGTTGGCGAAGCGGTTGCAGATACGGTCCCAGCGGAGCTTGAGGGTGGAGAAGAGGGCGTGCCATTTGAAAGCATTGAAACAGGCGTTCTCGAGAGCGACTTGGCCGTGCATGCACCGGCTCATCTCGAAGCGACTGCGGAAGGCGAAGTCTTGGATCTTGGATCGGTGGAAGGGCTGTCAGGAGCGCCTTCTACTCTCGATCATTTGACGAAAACGATCGAAAGTGGCGAAGACGACGAGTCTGTTACCATTGATAGGATCGTTTAGTTTGCAGCAAAACGCGTGGTTTTAAGGAGTTTTTAGCAGTCTCGTCTATGAAGAAAATTAGGATCAACGAGTTGGCGCGGGAGCTTGAAGTAAAGCCAGGCGTCATACTCGATTTATTGCCTGAACTCGGTGTGCAGGAAAAAAAGACGCACTCCAGCTCCATCGACGAAGACGTTGCCATTGAATTGCGAACCCGCTTAGCAGGAACTGGCGGTCCGCATTCGGAGTACTCCAACGGCCATCCACGCGACCACGAATACGACGATAGCCACGACGATCATCAATTGGACAGCAGCACCGCAATAGCGGAAGAAGAAATCGAACAACCTCAGGCACGTGTCGTTTCCGCAGAGCCGATTCGACCCGCTGTCGCGCCGCCATTCCAAGCACCCCTCCGGCCTCCTGTACGGCCGTCACCACCCGCTCACCAGGCGCCGTCGCTTCCAATACCGCCGGTAGCTCCAGCCCAAGCGACCGAAGCTGCCGCTGCGGCGTCGCCTCATGCCTCTTTGGCAGACGAGCGGCCAGCTACTAAATTCCAGCCATTGCGGCCGCCCTTAGGCGCAGGTTTTCACAGCCCGGCCGCACCGCCATCCGCGGCTCTTCATCCGCCGTTAGGAACTTCGCACGCGGGGCTGGGACAGCCGCCCACTGGTTCGCATGCACCCTCGGGATCGCCGCCGGCGACTGTTATTCCGTCGCCGGGGACACCGGCCCAGCAACCGCCTCCCACTCAGCAGGCTCGCACCCTGCCGATTTCACCGCGGCCTTCGCCGATCGGACCCAGATTGAATTCAACGCCTTTGGGCGGCACGCCCGGCACCCCCGGTTCCGCAGCTCCTCCAACAGGTCCGCGCCAACCGCTACCGCCCGAGCCGGCACGCCCGGTCCTGGGCAATCCACTTAGGTCCGTGCGCCCGGCGCCATCGAGCGCGTCCTTTTCGGGGCAAGTACAAACTCCGCCGCCAGCGCGTCCGGCGCCACCTTCACCGCCACAGGTTCCCACGCACTTGATTGCGCCTGGCCCGGCTTCATCCGGCGCTCCAACCGCCCCCACAGCTTCCGCCGTTCCAGGTGCGCCCATTCCGCCAAGACCTACGCCTCCGCGGCCGAATCAGCCTAATCTAAGGCCTGGCGCTCCTATCGCGCCTCGTCCGCCAAGTACCCGGCCGATTCTTGCCGGTCAGCCGAGTGCCCGGCCCATTGTGCCGCCTCGTCCCGACTTGGTCGCCCGCTTACAGCAAACGCAAGTTCGCCCGAGCCCTGCTGCGCCGACTGCCCCGCGGCCAGGCGCTCCGGCCCGTCCATCGTCCCCAACTCCAGGCCAACCCATTTATCGTGGCCCGGTTCGTCCCGGTCAACCCACCATGCGTGGACCCGGCATGCCCGGCCCCGGCGGCCCTCCGGGACTGCTTCCGCGCCGCCCCGGCTCGCGGCCAATGCATCCGACGACGCCGCTTCGAGCTGAACCTTCTACCCCGCTGCCGACTGAGCAACAGCGTCGCCATCAAGCCAAACCAGGCGCCCGCCAAGGCCCCCGGAAGCGCGAGGATGAAGAGGGAAACATCCGCCTTCGTTCGTCGAAGCGCTCCGCCGTGCTGGAGCCGCCGCCGATCGACCGGGAAATTACCGTTGCCGAAGGCGTTACCGTCAAGGAGCTGTCTGAGAAGCTTGGGGTTAAGGCCAACCTCGTCATCAAGAAGTTGGTTGAGCGGAAAATCTTCGCGACCATTAATCAGACGCTCGATGTAAAACTCGCTGAAGAATTAGCTCGCGACTTCGGCGCCTCGACCAACAAGGTCAGCTACGAAGAAGAATCAACTCAGGATCTTGAACTTGCCGAGGAAAGCAAAGACTTGGTCCGGCGTGCGCCCGTCGTGACCATCATGGGTCACGTCGATCATGGTAAGACGTCGCTCCTCGACGCCATCCGCCACACGAATGTGGCCGGCCGCGAAGCCGGTGGTATCACACAGCACATCGGCGCCTACTACATCGAAAAGAACGGCCGCAAGATTGTCTTTATCGACACTCCCGGCCACCAAGCATTTACTCGCATGCGCGCGCGCGGCGCGAAGGTCACAGACATTGTCGTGCTGGTCGTGTCGGCTGATGACGGCGTGATGCCCCAGACGCTTGAGGCGATCTCCCACGCAAAGGCAGCCGGCGTTCCGCTCTTGGTCGCTATTAACAAGATCGACAAGCCCGATGCCCAGGCCGATCGCGTCAAACAGCAGCTATCGGACCGCGGTCTGCTCGCTGAGGATTGGGGTGGCGATGTCGTGATGGTTCCCGTCTCAGCCAAGACCGGCCAGAACCTGGATCTACTCCTTGAAATGATCTTGCTTGTGGCCGACTTGCAGGACCTGAAAGCAAATCCCGGACGGCCGGCACTGGGCACGGTGCTTGAGGCGCAACTCGACCGCGGTCGCGGACCTGTGGCCACCATGCTGGTTCGCAATGGGACACTGCGGATTGGCGACTTCTTTATCTGCGGCGCGCTGTTCAGCAAGGTTCGCGCCATGTTCGACGACCGTGGCAACGCCGTCAAGGAAGCTGAACCGTCCATGCCTGTCGAAGTCATAGGGCTTGACAGTTTGCCCGAAGTGGGCGATAGCTTCCAGGTCGTCTCCGATACCTCGAAAGCCAAGCAAATCGTGATCTATCGCGAGGCTAAAGCCCGCGACGTCGCTATGGCTAAGGGCGCACGCGTCGCGACTCTTGACTCGCTTCACCAGCAATTCAGGGAAGGTGACCTAAAGGATCTTAATCTCATCATTAAAGCTGACGTGGGTGGTACCGCCGAGGTCCTATCGGACACTCTTCAACAGCTTTCGACCGATAAGGTCAGAGTTCGCGTTCTGCATGCTGGCGTCGGCACCATTACGGAAACCGATGTACTGCTTGCCTCTGCCTCGGACGCCATCATCATCGGATTCAATACCAAGCCCGATCGCAATGCGCAGGCGGTGGCCGAGCAGCAGAAGATTACCATCCGCCTCCACAGCATCATCTACGAGCTGATCGATGAAACAAAGCTCGCGATGAGCGGCTTGCTCGATCCGGTCTACAAAGAGACCATCCTGGGCCACGCAGAGGTTCGGGAGATCTTTAAGATCAGCAAGATTGGCACCGTCGCCGGGTGCTTCGTCTCGGACGGCGCGATCCGCCGTGACAGCCAAATACGGTTAATGCGAGGACGCGATCTGGTTTACACCGGCAAAATCCAGGCGCTCAAGCGCTTCAAGAACGACGCCAGCGAGGTCAAAAACGGCCTCGAGTGCGGCATCTCTCTTACCAACTTCAACAACATCAATGTCGGGGACGTGCTAGAAGCTTTCTCGATGGAACGCGTGGCGCCGGAGCTGCCCACCGCCAGCTAAGCCTTGTCTGCCCAAGGGCCAGTCATCGGTGTCCTGACACTTGAGTTACGCATCGAAGACTCACAGTCTCTCAAAGACAAACGCCAAGTACTGAAAAGTTTGAAGGACCGTCTTCGTGAGCGCTTCAATGTATCGATTGCCGAAATCGATCATCTGGATTCTTGGCAAAGATCGGTAGTTGCCGCGGTCACCGTATCGAATGAACGTGTCTACGCAGAGCAATTACTGCAGGCCGTCGAACGGCACGCTGCAGGCTTATTAGGCGGTTCCCTGATCTCCGTCGGCGTCGAGTGGCTGTGAAGGCGCCCGGCTATCCCGATTTCAAGTCTTTCGAGAATACCGCGGAAGTCTTCGTTTGCGAATACCCCTCACGAAGATAGAAACGATGTGCCGCTTCTCTCTTGATTTGTGAGCGTACGACGATTCGAGAAATACCACGGCTGGCGACCCAGTGCTCAGCCTGCGCCAGGAGCTTTTGGCCGATGCCTTTGCTTCGATATTCACTTGAAATGACAAAGCCGCCAATCTCCCCATGTGGCTCGGCTTGAAGATGATGGATGATACCCACATCGATCCAGCCGACGACCACGCGCAAAACCGACCCGACAAACACGACGCGATCTTGCAACGTCTGCACGTTGGCAATGCGTTCTTTGATTGCCTCGACGGAAACCGGGTAGCCGAGTTGCTCGCAGAGTTGTGCGGCGGTCTCGGCGTCACCGGCAGCGATCTCGCGAATAAGCAAGGCTTCGGCGGCTTGATTCAACTTAGTAGTGTAAGTCTCCCAAGTTCGAATCATCGCCCTCTCCGATCGGTTGGCCTGGCGGGGCTTCGGGAAGTTTGGGAAGTTGCAGCTTACTAGGATCTGAGTCGAACTGTTGGATCAGCTTGCGGGCATAAGCCTCGGTGACGATCGGCTTCATAGCTTCTATTTCTTTAGTGGCGATAGCTCTAACGCGGTTTGAAGTTGAACCGTCAGTAGCCAAGCCTAACAGCCGCGTCAAGACAACATAGTCGGTAGCGTGCGCCACCTCGCCCTGCAGGCCGGCTGGCGGCTTAGTACGCCAAGTAGCGGTTAGCAGAGCATCAATGACGTCGGTCAGGCCGGGATTGCGAGAATCCTCGGCGTGATACTGTTCAAGCCTTGCCGCGCGTTGGGAATTCAACGTAAGACTGACGGTAAGGTCGGCGGCTGCTTGCGCAGCGGCTACTGGGTCAAACGTCAGTCCGGTATCGCCGTGGAATGTTTCGCGTGTACGTGGATAGGCTGGCGGACGTGGCGGAATCAAATTTAGAATGCGTTCCGACAAGGTCAGGTTTGCGGGTTCGATGGTGGTGAGCAGCGCTCTCAGCGCGCGGCGCTGTTCCGCTGCATCCACAATTTTGGTGATCGGTTGACCGTCGCCGCGCAAGGCGTAGGTATAGACATTCCCGCCCAGAACCTTGCTGGCTGCTTCGGTCTGATAGCGATGTAGCAGGAAGAGGGGGACCAGAACATCCTCGAGCGTCGCCATAGGGGAACCAACTTCGATATTGTTTTCCCCAAAGCGGCCCAGCGCGATGCTCCGGATCTTCATGACCCGGTTCAGCTCGTCCACGGCATTGGTGCCGTTATCCCAAAGATGCGAGTTTGGGTGTGCGCTCCCAAAAGGCCGGCTGTCGGCGTCGGTAATAAAGGTTAGGCCACGAGCTGCGGCATCGGTAATGATTTTGTTCAGGGCGGCGTGTTCATCTGTTCCGGGAGGGAAGACTGAGTATCCATATTGAATGGTCACTTTGTCCCAGGCGCCGATGCCGACGGCGTAGGCTTCCGAAAGATCGAACGAGTTATCCGGATTGATTTTAATGAGCGGATGTGGATAATCCATCACGGAGGAGCGGCCTTGCGAACTTGAAATGTAGTTGTGCTCCAGTCCCAAGGTATGGCCCACTTCATGCGCGGCGAGCTGCCGGAGGCGCGCGTAGACGGTGTCCGTTAGGATCTGATGGCTGTGTTCGCCGGGCGTATACGGCCCCAGCAAACCTTCCAGAATCATGTAGTCCTGGTGCTCTCGTAGAGAACCAAGAGACACAATGCCTTTGATGATCTCTCCCGTGCGAGGATCGACGAGCGAATTGCCGTACGACCAACCGCGTGTCGAGCGATGAACCCACTGGATCAGGTTGTAACGAACATCCATTGGGTCGGCATCACCGGGCAACACCTTCACTTGAAAAGCATTACGAAAGCCCGCGGCTTCAAAGGCTTGATTCCACCAACTGGCGCCTTCCATCAAGGCAGCCCGTACGTCCGCCGGCGCGCCCGGATCGACATAGTAGACAAGGGGTTCGACAGGATCGCTGAGGGCGGCGGTCGGATCCTTCTTCTCTAATCGATGGCGGGCGATATAACGCTTCATAACCGGCTGGTCGATAGGCGCGGAAAAGTCCATGTAATTGACTGAAAAATAGCCGGCCCGAGGATCTTGCGCTCTCGGTTTATAGCCGTCTTCGGGCAGTTGAATGAAGGACTGGTGCTCCCGCACAGTCACCGCGTCGGGGGTCGGCGTCACTTCGCGAATGTATTCGCCGGTGGGCTCGCCCGCCAGCGTGATGGTGGTTTCGACCTCGGTATTTTTCGGGAAGGCTTTGGTCAGCGGGAGATAAAACGCGCAACGGGTCGGGTCGATCGAGTAGTTGCCTTGCTTGGCGCGGCGAAGGGTTTGAGCCACGTCAGCCGCATCGCGCAGAAAGAAGGACGTGGCGTCGACTAGGATATGGCCGTTTTCTTCGGCCCCGACCTCAAACCCCCACAGCGTGGAGCGCGCGAAGGAGTCGGTGGCTGCGCGCTGCTCTAGTGGATTTGGCGACGTCGCTCGAAACCTGTAGTTCGATTCAACTAACAGAACACGAGGGCCGGAACGATCGAACCGCACCACTTTGGGTTCGTGCATGAGGCCCCGGTCCAGTCCTATATCGTTCGAACCAACGCCGGCTGATAGAGCCGAGACGTAAAGGAACTCCTGTCCCGTGTGCGGGATCTCCAGCCACATCTTTCCTGCATGTTCATCCCAGTACAGCGGGAAAAGGCCGTCTATCTTTTGCATGCCCGCTATCTTTTGGGTTAATGTCGGCGGGGTTGCGGCTGGCGCCGGGGGCGCTACAAGTAACAGAATCGGAGCAAGCAAGGGGAGAATCGTTCGCACAATCATCGCTGGACACTGTAGCAGAAGAGCGCGAACAAGTGAGAGTTCCGCGAACCTTTTTGATAGCGAAGCGTGTTTGGAAGCCCCGAAAAAAGCCAAGCGGAACGTCGAGAGCACGTCCCGCTTGGGGGGCAATTGTCTCGGCTGCGCCCTACGGGGTGGAGTGGCTACAACCGACGATACTTATTCAGCAATCTCAATGCCAAACAGGGAGACTCGCTGGAGTTTTCGATCCATTCCTCGTGATAAGGTAAGAATGAAGTCGGGCCCTTAGCTCAGTTGGTTAGAGCGCTACCTTGACACGGTAGAGGTCACAGATTCGAGTTCTGTAGGGCCCACCATCACGTTGAACCCATCGCCACTTCTTATCCGAGCCTCTCAGCTGATGCGTACAACGTCCGAACCCGGTTTTTCGACAGATAGTCCCATTCAGTACTGATCGTTTCTGGTGACAATTTTTTGTATATCGCCAAAAAACGCAGACATTCAAGTAGTGACTCGTACGCAATTCCGTGCTAGAGTTGGTCCGAATTGATGCGGTTGTTTTCGACCTACCCTCTGATGCGATGGCGGAACGGCTAAGGCAATTGCGGTTGGAAGACAGCGTGCTTGCGGGAGTCAGTTTGCAAGGCTTCTTAAATCCACCGAATTCGCCCGGTCTGAAGTTGCACCAGAGGGCTTCTTTTTAGCCCCGCCACATCCGTGCGCGGATCCAGGTCTCGCAACGCTGTTTTGCTACCCTGGGACTTCAATGTCAGACCGGGCAGCTTGTGAGTTCCGGTCCAATGTGCCATGCCGGCGCGGGTAAGCGAGACCTACGTCCTTCGTACCTATCCATTCCGCGAGGCGGATTTGATTGTCAGCTTTTTTACCCGTGACCAGGGCAAGCTGCGAGGCGTGGCACGGCGGGCGCGGAAGCCGAAGAGTCCGTTCGGATCAGGCTTAGAACGGCTATCGCTTGTGAACCTATCGTATTCGCAAAAAGAAACGCGAGAACTGGTGAATTTGAATTCCTGCGATTTAGTGCAATCACAATTCGATTTATTAGATAACTTTGAGGCGGGTGTTGCGCTGGACTATATGGCCGAAGTCAGCGATCACCTGCTGCCGCCCAATGAGCAAAACGAGCGATTCTTCCGCTTGCTGACGGCTGTCCTCGACTTCGTGCATATGCGTGGAGACGGCGCGCTTTGGACTGCGATCACTTATTTTTCATTATGGGCCACGCGGCTTTCTGGATTCCTGCCCGATCTTGCGCAACAACCGGATCGGAAAATATCGGCAGATTCGCGCGAGATTGCCGCCCAGATGCTGCGCAGCCATATCAATGAACTGCCCTCACGGTCCTGGAACAAAGATACGGCGATTGACTTAAGGCGATTTCTGATCAGGCAGATGGAAGAACACGTGGAGCGGCACTTTCTAACGCCGGCTGTCCTCGAAGGACTCTAAGCGTCTCGCTTCGCAACCCGCATGGACTGTTTCCAAGACACTATTTTCAAATTACAGCGCTATTGGGCCGAGCGCCGCACCATCATACAGCAGCCATACGACATGGAGGTTGGCGCCGGGACCATGTCACCCGAGACGTTTTTGCGCGTGCTCGGTCCGAGGCCCTATCGGGTTGGATACGTGCAACCGAGTCGGCGGCCGGCGGATGGGCGCTATGGAGAGAACCCGAAACGCCTTTACAAGCATCAGCAGTTTCAATTGATCCTAAAGCCCTCGCCGAACGATGTTCTGGATCAATACTTAGGCAGCCTGGAGGCCATCGGCGTCGACCTTCGCAAGCACGACATCAAGTTTGAAGAAGATAACTGGGAAGCGCCGACTCTGGGCGCCTGGGGTGTCGGCTGGCAGGTGGTATTGGACGGTCTTGAGATCACGCAGTTCACTTATTTTCAGCAGTGCGGCGGCATCGACCTCGACTTGGTGCCCGCTGAGATCACATACGGTCTTGAACGAATCGTCGCATTTTTGCAGGATGTCGAGAGCATTTACGACATCGAGTGGGCGCCAGGATTTTCGTATCGTGAAGTTCGCCTCGCCGATGAAGAGCAGTTTTCGGTCTACAACTTTGAGTTAGCTGATGTGACAGCTCTGTGGCAAAGCTTTGACTTACACGAGAAGGAATGCCGCCGATTATTGGAGCTGTGGCCTAAGACGGCAGACAAGAGGCGATTCCCGATCTTAGCGGCGTATGAGCAGGCATTGAAGTGTTCGCATGTTTTCAACTTGCTCGATGCGCGCGGTGCAATTAGCGTAACTGAGCGTGTCGGCATCATCGCTCGTGTCCGGAAACTTGCGGTTGGCGTGGCCCAGGCCTGGGTGGCGCAGCAAGGGGAAGCCGCGTAGATGGCTGACTTTCTTCTTGAGATTGGCGTCGAAGAGATTCCCGATTGGATGATCGAAGGTGCGCTTGCCGGCATCCGCACAGAATTCGAACGGCAAATGCAGCTTATTTGCCGGGAGAGTTCTATCGAAACGTTTGCGACGCCTCGCAGGCTGGTTTTGCGAGCTAGCAATATTCTCCCGTCCGAGCCCGATCAAGAAGCCGAGATTAAGGGGCCGTCCGTCGGCGCACCGCCGCAGGCGTTAGCCGGTTTCGCGCGCAAGAACGGAACGACCATAGAAGAACTGGTCATGGCCGGCGGTTATTACGTCCACCGCAAATTTGTCGCCGGAAGACCTTCCGGCACTATTCTTGCCGGTGCTCTTCCTGGCCTCATCGGCGGCATCTATTTTCCCAAGACAATGTATTGGACGGGCAAGGGAGGTGTGCGCTTCGTCCGGCCCATACGTTGGATTGTGGCGTTGCTGGATGATGCTGTGGTGCCTTTTGAGCTTGCCGGTCTGCAATCTGGAGATACAACCTATGGGCACCGCGTTCTTGGAGCGAAAGGTCCGTTGCTTGTCACCCTCGCAAGCTATGAGAATGTATTGGCCGAAAACGGCGTGATCGTCAAAGCGGCCGATCGGCGCGCGCGAATCGAGGCGGCGCTTACTTCCGATGTCCAGCCGGATGCTGAGTTGCTGAAGACGCTGATCTATTTAACCGAGTTCCCGACAGCGATTCGCGGCAGCTTTGATCCTTCGTACCTGGAGCTGCCAGCTGAGATTCTTTCAACCGTGATGCGCCACCACCAGCGCTATTTTTCTGTGCTGAAGCCCGACGGTTCGCTGGCTTCCGCATTCGTGGCAGTGACCAATACCGATGGCGATCCCGCCGGGTTCATTCGTGCGGGGAATGAGAGTGTTCTGCGGGCACGATTCAACGATGCCCGATTCTTCTGGACCGTCGATCAGCAGAAGAAGCTTGCGGACCGCGTGGACGATTTGGCCAAAGTGACCTTCCAAGCGAAACTGGGGAGCTATTACGATAAGACCGCGCGGGCGCGCAAGTGGGCTGCGAAATTGGCAGCGCTGGTGGGAGCAGACGCAGGGGTGGTGGACCGAGCGACTCTGTTGGCAAAGTGCGACCTGACCACCGAAATGGTGAAAGAATTTACCGAACTGCAGGGCGCTGTCGGCGGCCTTTACGCGATTGCACAAGGCGAAGGCGATGGAGTGGGCGCGGCCATTTACGACCAATACAAGCCCACCAGCATGGAAGACTCGATTCCGCGAACACTGGAAGGCCAAGTAGTTGCCATCGCCGACAAGTTGGACACGCTTGAGGAATGCTTCCGCGTGGGAATGATCCCGACCGGCTCGAAAGATCCGTTTGCATTACGCCGGGCGGCACAAGGCGTTGTCAAAATTCTATTTGAAACGAAGCTGTCGCTCGAGGTTTTCAAGTTGATCGGCGATCTACCGGAGCTCGCAGTCTTCTTTCGAGAGCGCATTCAATTTTATCTGCGCGACGTTCGCCGCTTTGCTTATGACGAAGTGAATGCGGTGATGGCAGTTCCTATGACGACTCTTGGCGATTTGGCAACGCGGCTTGAAGCGATTCGTGCGGTGCGGTGCACGCCTGACTTTGAGCCGCTCGCGGCAGGCTTCAAACGGATTCAGAACATTCTGTCCAAGGCCATTGAGGCCGGCGAACGCATTCCGGGCACTCCTGATGAATCGCTGCTCGAAAGCGCCCCGGAGCAACAGCTTCTCGCCGCTTTAAAGCACGTGCAGCAAACCTCGCGCTCGGTTTCGCAAACGGACTACGAGAGCCGGCTGAGAGAGACCTCCAGGCTCCGCCCCGCCGTCGACCTGTTCTTCGATAAAATTTTGGTGAACGATCCCGATCAAGCGATCCGGGCGAACCGCCTGGCTTTGTTATCGAGCCTGCTGCGCGAGTTCTCTAGTATCGCCGATTTTTCCGAAATTGTGACGGCTTCGGCCTGACAGAAAGCCTGTAGGAGAGAAAGAAATCGAAAATGCATAAACATGTTTACTCGTTTGGCGGAGGAACGGCCGACGGAGATGGCAAAATGCGAGACGTGCTGGGCGGCAAAGGCGCCGGTCTCGCGGAGATGAGCCGCGCCGGCGTACCGGTTCCCCCGGGGTTCACGATCTCAACGGAGGTCTGTAATCTCTTTTTTGAAAATGCCAACAAAGTTCCGAAGGACGTCGACGACCAGATCCATGAGGCGCTGGGGAAGCTTGAAGCGCTGATGGGTAAAAAGCTGGGCGGCGAAGACGATCCGCTGCTGGTTAGCGTGCGATCGGGCGCGAAATTTTCCATGCCCGGCATGATGAACACGATCCTGAATCTTGGCCTGACCGACAAAAGCGTTGAAGGGCTGGCGGAGAAGACCGGCAACCCCCGCTTTGCTTATGATTCGTATCGTCGATTTATTCAGATGTTCGGTGAAGTGGCGTTAGACATTGAAATGGAGAAGTTCGATCACATTTTCGATGCGCGTAAAGCCAAAGCGAAGGTTAAACTCGATACCGATCTGACGGCAGCCGATCTCAAGGCGATCATTGCGGATTACAAAAAGTTGGTGAAGAAGGAAACCGGCAAGGAGTTCCCGCAGGATCCGGTGCAGCAACTGATGATGTCGCGCGACGCTGTCTTCAATTCGTGGAATACACCAAAAGCGATCTATTACCGCCGCATGGAAAAGATCCCCGACTCCATCGGAACCGCCGCCAACGTACAAGCGATGGTCTACGGCAACAAAGGCGAGACGTCCGGCACGGGCGTAGGCTTCACGCGGAATCCATCGACTGGCGAACGGGTGTTCTACGGTGAGTTTCTAGTGAACGCGCAAGGCGAAGATGTGGTGGCCGGCATTCGCACTCCCCAACCGATTGCCGAACTGGAACAGGTGATGCCCGCCGCATATGCCCAGCTTCGCGAAATCACCAGCAACCTCGAAAAGCATTATCGTGATGTTCAAGATTTTGAATTCACCGTTGAAGACGGCAAGCTGTACATGCTACAGACCCGCAACGGCAAGCGTACCGGTCCGGCTGCCGTGCGGGTCGCCGTGGACATGGTGGAAGAAGGGCTAATTTCTAAAAAGGAAGCTGTTCAGCGCGTCGCCCCCAATCAACTGGACCAACTACTGCATCCGGTGCTCGATCCGGCCATGCGCAAAGGTCTGCAGAAGATCGCGACCGGCTTGCCTGCATCCCCAGGCGCCTCTGTCGGCCGCGCGGCGTTTTCGTCGGAAGATGCCGTCACCATGTCGGCAAAGGGCCCGGTGGTGTTGGTGCGCAAGGAGACAACACCGGACGACATTCACGGCATGGATGTCTCGAAGGGCATTCTCACCGCCGTGGGAGGGTTGACCAGTCACGCCGCTGTCGTGGCGCGCGGCATGGGCCGTCCCTGTGTCGTAGGCGCTTCGTCGGTATCTGTCAGTGAAGCCGATAAACAGGCCACAATCCTGTTCGACGGCAAGAAGCTGACCATTAAGGAAGGCGATTGGATTTCGCTCGATGGCACGCTGGGCGAAGTGTACCTGGGGCAGTGCAAGACCAACGACCCCGATACCAAGTCGCACTATTTCGCAACTTTTATGGAATGGGCGGACGAGTTCCGTGGCAAGTTCGGGGTGCGAGCGAACGCCGACATCCCTCGCGATGCCAATCAAGCGCGGCTGTTCGGCGCCGAGGGCATTGGCCTCTGCCGTACCGAGCACATGTTCTTCGCTGAGGACCGTATTCCACATATGCAGGCGATGATTCTCGCGCGTGATGAGAAAACGCGAAAGAAAGCGCTGCTGAAATTGCTGCCGATGCAGCGAAAGGACTTTGCCGGTCTTTTCCAGGCGATGGATGGATTTCCGGTAGTGATCCGCACGCTAGACCCGCCACTGCACGAGTTCTTACCGAAGCGCGAAGAATTAATGGTTGACATCGCCAAACTGCCGCACACGATCGGCAAAGAAAAGAAGACGATGGCCGAGACTTACGGCGTCTCGGTTGGCGAACTTAAGAAGCACTTACCGGAGTTGCTACAGCGAGTTGAAGAGCTGCATGAATTCAACCCGATGCTGGGCCATCGCGGCTGCCGCTTGGGCGTCACCTATCCCGATATCACGGAAATGCAAGCGCGCGCAATCTTCGAAGCAGCCGTCGCGGTTGCCAAGAAGGGCATCAAAGTCATTCCGGAAGTCATGATCCCCCTTGTTGGTAACGTCAAGGAACTAGAGAACCAGAAGGCCATTGTGGTGAAGGTAGCTGACGAAGTTCTCGGCGCTGCGGGCATGAAGGACCTGAAGTATTACGTCGGAACCATGATTGAGATTCCGCGCGCCGCGCTGACGGCGGATGAAATTGCCAAAGAGGCTGAATTTTTCAGCTTCGGCACCAACGACCTTACGCAGACAACCATGGGCCTGTCGCGCGATGACTATACGAAGTTCTCGCGGCAGTATGAGAACCTGAAAATCTTCAAGGCGGACCCGTTTGCCGTGCTCGATCAGGAAGGCGTCGGCAAGGTCGTGGAACTCGCCGTAAAGCTAGGCCGCAAGACGCGTCCGGATTTGGAGATCGGAATCTGCGGTGAGCACGGTGGCGAACCGAGTTCGGTGGAGTTCTGCTATAAGGTGGGCATGAACTACGTGTCATGCTCTCCATATCGCGTGCCGATAGCTCGACTCGCTGCAGCGCAAGCCGCGATTTCGAGTGGAGATAAGGCCGAGGCGATGCGAACTGCATAACCTGTAATGAAAAGCGGCACAATAGCGTGCCGCTTTTCGTTCCGTTCTATCTAGGCCGTGGCCACCCACGATCAGCAGTCGGTGGCGGGTCGCTACCCCGGATCGAAGGCATGTTCATCGTAAGATGGCACGTTACTGTCGCGATGGTATTCGATGGATCTGTCGCGTTTCCGTTCGACGCATTTTGCAGATAGAAGGTCATTCCTTCCGTCACCCATGGTCCAGTGGTCCCGGAACCGGTGCTACCGCCGCCGGTAACCAATGTGCCCCCAGGACTGCCCAGGTGAATCTCAACCGCGGTTGCAAACGGCGCGTCCCAGGCGATGGTCGTTACCCCCAACTGCCCTGGCGATACCGTGATTGGATTGGGGGTGGCAGTCAGCGTTCCTCCATTAGCAAGCTGAGCCGTTACCACCGCCACCGTGTTGCTCGCGCTCGCCGGGCCACCTGAAACGTCCTGCAGGAAAAATTGCATTCCGTTGGTGACCCAATAGCCGGTTGTCTGTGCTCCGGTTGGGCCCGCGGCAGATGTCCAAAGCGTTCCGGTCGGACTGCCCAAATGGACTTCCGTAGCGGTAGCGCCAGGCACCGTCCAGAAGAGCGTCGTCTGCCCAAGAGTCGCCCCAGCCGGGATGATGATCGGGTTCGGATTGGCCACAAATTGGGCGCTACTTTGCGCCGTCGTAAAGTGCACGGTTGTTGCGGCCAGCGTATTTGCGGGATTGGTCGGATCGCCACTGGTTGCATCTTGCAAATAGAAGGTCAACCCGTCGGTCACCCAAGCTCCGGTCGTACCGGCGCCCTGTGAACCGCCTTGACCCCAAAGCGTTCCGCCAGGGCTCCCGATGCGCACTTGGACCGTCGTTGAGTTAGGAGCGTACCAGTTGAACGTAGTCACCTGCGGAGCCGTGGTTCCCGCGGGCACGGGAATCGGATTGGGCGTAGCCGTCAGCGTGCCGCCTATCGGCTCAACGATCGCAGTAGCGGTCGCAATGGTGTTGGCTGGGCTGGTGACTGTACCTTGCGTGGCGTCTTGTAAGTAGAACACCAAGCCGTTAGTGACCCAGTTTCCGGTGGTACCGGAACCGGTTGGTCCTCCGGCGCCCCAAAGGGGACCGCCCGGACTGCCAAGATGAATTTCTACCGAGGATTGCGTAACATTCCAGCTAACCGTGGCCACGCCTGTCGTCGCGCCATTCCCGGCCAAAATCGGATTGGGATTGATCGTTAATGCGCCACCTGCCACGCCCACCGGGATCGTAACCACATTGCTGATAAAAGCATTTTGGGCAACGTAGACCTGAGTCGCAGGATTCGGCACCAAATCGGTCGGCATGATCACTTGTATTCCGTACATGCCCACCGCGCCCGTCACAAGACCTGCGCCGATCGTCTCTCCGGTCTCGCCGTTAACGGTGGACGTGACGAAACTGGTAGCGCTATTTGGCTGTGGCCCGTTGTACGGTGCACCGGCAACGGCGTAGTTCTCCGCAGTTCCGGAGACCGGGTCGGTTACCTGACCTAGGCCGGTCCCAAAGAATGTCACCGTCTCGTTCGGTTGCGCCGGGTCTTGCACCGTAACGACCTGTCCATCGTTATCTGTGCAGCATGTCGCGCTCTGATAAGCGGTAAGGGTTATGTCCGCGCTGGTACTTGCGCTGCCCGCAATGGAAACACCCGCGCCAACGGGCGCCGGCTGCCGCGCCGTCAAAACGATGCGTGTAAAGGCGCCCCCCACCGAGGCTATGACATACGGGTCGGGCGCGTTGTTGATGACATTCACTAAGTTGGAAACGATGGTTGCCAAAGTGTCCGTACTGACGACCGTATAGTTGTATGCCGCCCCGGCGATGGTGATTGTCGCGATGTCTCCCGCGTTGACCGAACCATCGATCGATACGGTAGCCGAAGGATTTGTCGCTTGGTGCATCGCGTTAAAAACCGGCCTTGGTTCCGGAAGGTTCGGGGTTGCGAACAAACCAGGATTGGCGGGTGTCAAAT
>JBARMQ010000439.1:0-5731 GCA_049802535.1 Bryobacteraceae bacterium
GCAGATCCCGAACGGTCATGGCCTTAAGATTCTCAGAAGGATCGGGCGGGGCGTCGTCGGGAAAAAACTTGAGCACTCGATCGTCGAGACTTAATTTGCCCTCGTGGATCGCTAATCCAATGGCCGCCGCGTTGAAGCTTTTGCTGACCGAGTTCATGATGTGGGGTTTGTCAGGAGCCTCCGGCTTCCACCATGCCGCGCCGATGACGTGACCATGCCGCACGATCATAAAACTGTGCATGGTGTTGATGTTTTTGTCCGTTGCCTGGACAAAATCGAGGATTGCCTGCGATGAAACACCCTGCGCCTCAGGCGTGCTTCGCGACAGCGGGGCGTTAACTGCTAGCGCGCTAGGCATGGCGGCAGGCAAGAGGACAATGAACGCGAGAAGAAGCGATCTGCTTTTCATGGTTGTTCCTATTGAACGATACTAAACAGACTTTGCACTGGCTATCTGGTTCAGCAAGACCGAACTTGATAACTGGAGCTGCAAATGCCGCTCGGTTGAAATATCACTTTCAGCGACGAGAGCGTGCACCGGCTCATACGCATCGAAAAAGCGGGCCCACGTCATTCGGGTAATTTCAACAGGAAGAGCAGTGGCGCCGCTGTGTCCAGCCACATGGCAAGACAATGACTGCGGTCCCCGATTGCTGTGCCCGTAAATATCCCACTGTCCGAAGATCATCACAACCTGAGTTACCGCGCTAGGATCGAGCGAGGGGGATATTGCTTATGGATTCACCTCTGGCTGCGCATTCGGTGACATTGCGCGTGAATGGAATCGACCACGATCTGCTGATTGAGGCTCGAGTCTCGCTGCTGGATGCATTGCGGGAAAATATCGGCCTGATGGGGACAAAAAAGGGCTGTAATCAGGGTGCCTGCGGGGCGTGCACAGTGCTGGTAGATGGCGAGCGAATCAATTCGTGTTTCGCCCTGGCGATCCAGTACGAAGGCCGTGAGATTACGACCATAGAAGGATTGGCGACGGCGGAGGGGCTGCATCCGCTGCAAAGCGCCTTTATCGAGCACGATGGTTTTCAATGCGGGTACTGCACGCCGGGGCAACTTTGCTCAGCGGTAGGAATGATCCGCGAATTTAGGAGCGGAGCGCCGAGCGCTGTCACAGACGATTTGGCCAGCACAAAGCTTGAGTTCTCCGATCGCGAGATCAAGGAGCGTATGAGCGGAAATCTGTGCCGCTGCGGCGCATACGTGGGCATTACCGAGGCGATTCAACAGGCGTTTGCGGAGGTCCGCCGATGAAGAGCTTCTCGTACGCGCGGGCAAACGACCAGGCGATGGCGATAGACCTGATTTCGGAAAACAGCAACAGCAAGTTCCTCGGCGGCGGGACGAACCTGATTGATTTGATGCGCGAATATATCGAGCAGCCGGATAGCTTGGTTGATATTACGCGCCTGCCGCTGGCCAATGTTGAAGAACTGCCCGATGGGGGATTGAGAATCGGGGCCATGGTTCGCAATAGTCATTTGGCGGCGAACAGGCTGGTACGCGAACGGTATCCGGTGCTGGCGGAAGCGATCTTGAACGGTGCTTCGGCGCAATTGCGGAACATGGCGACGACCGGCGGCAATTTGATGCAGCGCACGCGCTGTTATTACTTTTATGACAGCGCGTCGCATTGCAACAAACGAGTGCCGGGGAGCGGGTGTGACGCGATAAATGGATTCAACCGGATTCACGCGATTCTGGGGACATCGCCGGATTGCATCGCTACGCATCCATCCGATATGTGTGTGGCGATGGCGGCGCTGGACGCGGTTGTACGAGTGACGGGGAAAGAGGGAGAACGAACGATTCCGATGGTCGATTTCCATCGGCTGCCGGGAGACACTCCCAATATCGATACCAACCTGAGGATTGGCGAGTTGATCACGGCGGTTGATTTACCGGCGCTTCCGTTTGCACGGAGATCGATGTATCGAAAGGTGCGGGATCGGGCGAGTTATGCTTTCGCACTGGTGTCCGTGGCGGCTGCAGTTGAAGTAGAGGACGGCGTCGTCAAACAGGCGCGGCTTGCGTTGGGTGGAGTGGCGCATAAGCCGTGGCGCGCGTTTGCCGCGGAACGATACTTGGTGGGGAAGACTGCTGATGAAGGCACGTTTCACCAGGCGGCAGCACTTGAACTGGAAGGAGCGAGGGCATTCCAGCACAACGGCTTCAAGATCGAGCTGGCCGAGCGAACCATAGTGAACGTATGGATGGAATTGTCGATGGGAGGAGCGCGTCAATGAGCATCATTTCGAAAGTGACGGAGGCGGCCATTCGGTTCTTCCCCGATCGCGATCGCGACCAATTGAGCGAAGCCGACCGGATCATTGGCAAGCCACTGGACCGCCTGGATGGACGCGAGAAGGTGACGGGCACGGCGCAATTTTCAGCCGAGTATCCGCTGGAGAATCTGGTCTACGCCGCGCTCACCTACAGCACCATTGCCAAAGGAACGATTCAGAGTATCGATATCAGCGCAGCGCAAGCGGCGCCGGGTGTGATTTCCGTTATCACGCATGAGAACGCGCCCAAGATGAAGGATCCGCCAGTGTTCGATCCAAGGGGAGGAAGCGGGGCCGCGGGCAGCACGGCAAACGTATTAAACACGGACGAGATTTTCTGGAACGGGCAACCGGTCGCGATGATTGTGGCGGACACGCTGGAGCGCGCAGAGCACGCCGCGACGCTGATAAGGGTTGAGTATACGGAGCAAGCGGCCAACCTATCGTTTGCGGAGGGAAAGGCCCACCTCGAGGTTCCAAAAAATATCATGGGCGAAGAAACCGAGGTGACGCGCGGGGATGCGGAAGGCGCGCTCGCATCGGCGAAATTCAAAGTCGATCACATTTACGCCACGCCCCGGCACAATCACAACGCCATTGAACTGCATGCCACCACGGCCGCCTGGGATGGCGACAAGGTGACGGTTTACGACGCCAGCCAGTATGTGCGGGGCGAAGCGGATTCACTGGCCACGATGTTCTCAGTCGACAAGGCAAACGTGCGCGTTCTTGCTCCGTTCGTGGGAGGCGGCTTTGGCGGCAAAGGCACGATGTGGGGCCATGTTCAGTTATGTGTGCTTGCAGCCAAAGTGGTGAAACGGCCGGTGAAGCTGGTGCTGACGCGGGAAGGGGTGTTCCGTATCGTGGGCGGCCGCACGCCTTCCGAACAGAGAGTGGCGCTGGCGGCGGATGAAGACGGTAAGTTAAAATCGTTAATTCATACCGGTATCACGGCAACATCCACGACGAACGACTTCGCCGAGCAATTTTCGTTTCCGGCGCGGCACTTGTACGAGACGCAAAACCTCTTCATCAGCCAATCGGTGATGCGCCTGAACACCACGGCGAACACATTCATGCGCGCTCCAGGCGAATCTATTGGAACGTTCGCGTTGGAGTCGGCCATGGACGAACTGGCATACGAGATGGGTATCGATCCGGTTGAATTGCGCATACGAAATGATCCGGAGCGAGACCCCGCCAAGGGAACAGAATTTTCCAGCCGCCACTTTAAGGAAGCCTACCGGCTGGGGGCTGAGAAGTTCGGTTGGGCGAACCGGCCAGCGCAGCCCAGGACGTTGCGGGACGGAAAGTGGCTGATTGGCCAAGGTGTGGCAACGGCGTTTTACCCGGCGTATCGCTTTCCCGCCGCAGCCAAAGTAAGAGTAAACGCCGACGGGACCGCGGTGGTGCAAAGCGGGGCGCAGGAGATGGGAATGGGTACGGCTACGGTTCAGACGCAACACGCGGCCGAGCGGTTAGGACTGCCTTTCAAGAACGTGCGGTTTGAATACGGCGACTCGAACTTACCGCAAGCGCCCGTGGCCGGCGGTTCGAATCAGACCGTCAGCGTTGCGCTGGCGGTTCAGCAAGCTTGCGAAAAGGTGCAACGAGAATTGTTGACACTTGCTAAGAAGGATAAGAACTCGCCGCTGGCGGGATCGCATTTCGACGATATTTGGGCCTGTGACAGCGGGTTGTTTCGTAGAGACAAACGAAGCGCGGGCGAGAGCTACGCCAGTATTCTCGGGCGGCAGAAGCAGGATTTCATCGAGGCCGACGCCGTGACAGGCCAGCCCTTCGAATTAGCCAAGTACTCGATGGGTTCGTACGGGGCCCAGTTCTGCGAAATTCGTGTGAATGAGCAAACCGGCGAGGCTCGCATCGCGCGTTGGGTGGGGGCTTTCGACGCCGGCCGCATTCTGAATCCGAAGACGGCGCGGTCGCAATTTATGGGCGGAATTATCATGGGGATCGGGATGGCTTTGATGGAGGAAGCCTTCTTTGACGAGCGAGCAGGACAACTCATAAATCCGAGCCTTGCTGAATATCATGTTCCCGTGAATGCGGACGTCCCGAAGATCGACACCTATTTCCTAGACATTCCCGACCCGCATACTCCGTTGGGCGCGCACGGTATCGGTGAGATTGGAATTACGGGGGTTGCCGCGGCTGTTGCGAACGCGGTGTATCACGCAACCGGCAAGCGCATTCGCGAGATCCCGATCACTTTGGACAAGTTGCTATAGGGTATGGCCAATAACAAAAATATCGATCGATTGAATTATCTAATTCGTGTAAATCGAGACGCAGAAGACGGATTGCGTGCGGCGGCTCATGATGTGGGGAACTCGGAACTAGAGTCTCTATTCGATGGCTACGCGAAGCAGCATGCGGCGTTTGCGGAACAATTGGAGGCCGAGATTGCACGGGTAGGCGGAGAAGTCACGCAGCCTGGCAAGCTGGATGGCGCAATCCACCGCAGTTGGATGGACTTGAAGTCGGCTGTGAATGGCCACTCTGCCGCTGCGCTGCTATCCTCCTGCGAAAGCGGCGAAGAGTCGGCTGAGGTGGCTTATCACGACGCGTCGGACGATATATCTACAGGGCAAGCGCATGCTCTGATCGCGAAACATCACGAACAGATCAAAGGATTTAAGACCCGGCTATGCCGGCTAGCGAAAGAGACCAAGGATGGCTTGGAGTATCCGGAAAATGAATAGCGGGCAACGCGGCGAATCACGATTCTTTGCGGCGTTTAGAAGCTAATGACTCGATCCCGTCGAGAATGCACTCCAGCCCAAAGTCCAAGCCATCATTCGGTGATGGGTTGAACGCTCCCGAATCGATAGCCGCCAGTAAGGATGGGTAGCGCTCGCCATATCTTTTGAGCAGCCTGGTCATACCCGACATCCACTCCCCGGCCGAAAGGCCCTGCGCTTCGCCAGCCGTGAATTCCGCG
Source organism: Bryobacteraceae bacterium (assembly GCA_049802535.1). Lineage (GTDB taxonomy): Bacteria > Acidobacteriota > Terriglobia > Bryobacterales > Bryobacteraceae > Bog-105. Next base: position 5,263 of record JBARMQ010000439.1, read on the forward strand.
TTGGTGCGCACATGGCCGATGAGCAGGAGAAAGGCCTGGTGTTGCTGAGGCGCCGTTAGACCCGTTTCAGCTAAGGCGCCGAGTGCCGCATCGAACCATGCGAGTTCGTTCGGCCCCATGAGGCGCCGGCGCGCCGTAGCAGCCTGCAGAAACCATGGGTGATCACGATAAATCGACGAGCACTGACACGTCCATTCGGTGAGTTTTGAACGCCACGCTTTGGAGCGACCACGCTTTGCGGCGGCGCCCAAATCCGGAACAGGTTCGCCCGCAATGTCGATCATCAACGCGACCAACTCTGATTTGTTTGAGAAGTAACGATAGAGCGCCATGGTAGTGACGCCAACCTTCCGGGCAATACGCTGCATGGAGACGTAGTCGAGACCTTCGGCGTCGGCAATACGAATCGCAACTCGCGCAATTTCGTCCGCCGTCAACGTCGGCTTGGGGCCGCGGCTGGGAAGTTCCT
>JBARMQ010000440.1:0-3521 GCA_049802535.1 Bryobacteraceae bacterium
CGCTTGAGGTTTTCGGCGGCAGCGTGCTGATCGTCCTTGGGCACGAGCTCGAGGAAAAGCGCAGATCGCAGACGAAGTGCTTTGCTGTGTACCAGCTGGTAGCTATCGTTCAGGCAGACGATGCGAGCGCCTGCGCTTTCAGCAAGAGAGATTGCCCGTTGCGCCGAATCGTAGCAGGAGCGATTGGGTACGGCGACCAAAAGCTCGTCTACCACGTTATCGAGAAAAAGGCTGGGAAGCTCATCGATCCGGCCGAGATATCGGCTAGCGATATCGGGCGCCATCAGAGAGGGATCCCGGTCATCGACAAATCCGAGGAGATGCTTGCGGCCGAAGTGCTGAATCCGAAGCTCGCGCCACGCTTTGGCAGCACGGCGGCCAGTCCCTACGATGATCACCTGTTCCATGTCGCCGATTTTCCACCGCAGGCGTGGACTGGAAACGAAGACGCGCATCATTTCATACGCTAGCGCGGTCACGAAGAAGGCCACGACAACAGGTGTGACCGGCCCCTTCGCGTGCCGGGCCTCAAGATACAGGGCCAATAAGCCGGCCATGATGCTGCATCCGGCGGCCGAGCGCAAAGTTGGGCGGAGGAGCTCGGTAAAATTGTCACGGTACAAACCCAGTTTTTCCAGGCATTCTTTCCAAAGAACAGCAAAGACGATGGAAAACGACGAATTCAAGAGCGTAACGCGCATCTCCAAAAACTCTCGCAGCCCACCCTCGGGCATCCGGCGTTGATTTGCCCATGCTACGGCGGCGACTACGATGGCGAGTGCCACCAGGCTGTCAATTGCAGCCGCGAGAGTCGTGGAGTTTCGTTGTCTCATGAACAGGGCTCCCGCAATGGGTTACATCTTTTCGTTGCCAAGTAGAAAAACCCGTCCGGGGTGAGGATCGGCATCGCAGGGTTTTCACAATACTTCAATCGTTATCTCCGCTCTTTAAGTGGCTCGTACACTGCTGTGGCGCGGCCCGAAATCATTCCCAAAAGGAAGATACTTCAGCCCGAGATCTTGTCCCGTGCTCGCTTGAACGACTTTCTGGCAGTTGGATGAATCAACGGTCGCGGAAATGAACCGTGCTCTGACTTCGCTTATACCCGGTGAAACTAGAGATTACTTAGTCGCGACCGTAAAGATCATTTTCCGTTGCTGCTCTAAGCCGGAAGGCTCTATGGCAGCTACGGTTCTTCGAAAAGCGAAGTTCTTAGCGCCATATTGCGGCAGACGGACAGAACCGGAAGGCTCTACGGCCTGGAACATGAAAGCTAAGGATCTGTTCAATTGTCTGATCAATTCGAGCCGCCTGAGAATCCGGTAAAAATTCCACTTCAACACATCGCATATTGGGTGGAGAGGGGCCGAACTCGACCTTAGTGCGTTATTAGTTAGTAGAAGTATTGCTAATGCGAAGATAGCTTGTGCCGATAGACACTGTCAACCAATAAACCTTTTTGTAGTCTCAAGTTCGGCAACTCAATAGAGTTTTCAATTGTCTGCAGCGCCGTTCCAGCCTGTTCCCGATATCTTCCGAGGACTTCGCGGCGAATGGCCGCAAGCCTTTCGACTAAACATGCATCATTGTTGATCGCATTTAACGCGATTTAAACATGGACGGGGTTGTTGCACGAATATCGCATCGATTCACGAAATGAATCTAGTCTGTAAACACAGTGCGGATCACGCCTCCTTGTGTTCTTCTACGCGAATATGTGATGTTTCCTTGTTGAGCACAGCTCCCAGAACCTGAACTCGGGAGGAACGGACGGATCGCACCGCGGTAATGGCGGCGTCCTGCCGGGTCGAGCCAGCCTCGAGGATCAACACCATTCCGTCTGACAACTGCCCCAGAGCAATGGCATCGGCGTACCGGGACAAGGGTGGCGCGTCGACGATGACAAAGTGGAACTCCGCTCGCAGTTCGACAAACCGGGCGCGCATGCCTGCTCCTGCCAACAGATTCGGCGAATCGGCGGCTACCGGGCCGGAAGATAATAGCCACAAGCATCCGTTGCCCATTGGCTTCATAAAAGAACGGATGCTGCCCCGCTGCAGCAGAGCATCGGTAAAGCCCTGGTAGTTTGTGGTCCCTAACATCCTGGGTAGTGCAGGAGAGCGAAAGTTCGCCTCCACGAGGCATACCGCTCCGGGAGCGCTCGCAGTCAGAGCCCGGGCGACTGACGCAGCGATTTGGCTGCATCCGCTCCCGTGATCGATGGCGGCAAACACCACCATGCGTGGCGTCTTCTGCTGGGGTTGCAGGAAGATCCGCTCCACTAAGCCCGCCATCAGGTCGCTAGCCAAGGAGCGCGGAAAACCCCGGCCACTGCTCTTCCCTGCAGTCAACGCCGGCTCCACGGAGTAATTCGCGAGGAGAGCCTGCTTCTGTTCAATCTCGCGCATTAACTCAAAATTTCTACTCATGGTTGCTCTCCAGGATGCTCAACAGGGTTTCCTAAATTCGCGACGGAAAGCGGTAGTTGAATCGTCTGACCGGGCTCGATGTGATCGAAATTATTCATTTGAGGGTTGAGCCGGCGAATCTCCTGCAGAACTTCTGAATTGCATCGTCCGAAGCTTGCGACACATATCTCGAGCAGCGTCTCTCCTGGCTTAACGCTCACGGTGCTCGCATGTGACACTGCGTCGGTCGCCTCGGATGATTGCTCAGCAAGCGGCACGGAGCGATCGGAAAGAGCAGGCGGGGGCGGCAGCGCCGAATTTGAACGAGTTGGCGCAGCGGGCAGTGGCTCAATCTGCGCGTGGATCGCGGCCTCGTTCTCCTGCCTCCAGCGAATGGCAACGAGGGAGCCGCCCAAGGCGAGAACAGCCGCAAGAGCAAACACGACTTTCTGCCTCCGTTCGCTGGGCCGGGGAGCTATACGTTTCGCTGGACGAAATGCGCGAACCGCCGGCCGCTCATTCATCCGCGATTGCGAAGCATAATTGGGTCTCTTGCAAAACCGGCCAAGATCACGATCAGCAATGACCTCTTGGATGATTTCGCTATCGATGGGCTTCCGTTGCAACGCGTATGCAAGCGACAGCGCATTGAAACAAAGGTTGTTGATGTTACGCGGAATGCCGCGGCTTGCCTCCGCGATGAGCGCCAGCGCATCCCTGGTAAACAGTGGTCCGGCGTATGAATATCCTGCTATCCGGAGGCGATGGTCGATGTAAAGCTGCGTATCTTCGCGGGAGAGTGGTGTCAGTTCGCTGAAGATGGAGACACGCTGCCGCAGCTGTTCAAGATCAGGCGAAGCAATCTTTTCCGCCAGCTCCAGCTGCCCGGAAAGAACAATCTGGACCAGTTTTTCCCGCGGCGTCTCGAAGTTTGACAGCATGCGAATCAGCTCGAGCACCGAGTCATCCAGATTTTGCGCTTCATCAATCACTACCACGACGCGCTTTCCCAACCGGGCTTGCGCGAGCAGAGCTTCCATCAATCTGGATTGCCGGTGGCTCAGGCTTTCCTGCGTATCCTGGACGCCGAGGCCAGCAAGAAGCGCGCGCAGA
>JBARMQ010000441.1:0-29807 GCA_049802535.1 Bryobacteraceae bacterium
GAGATTGGCTCTGTCGTACGGAGAGGATCTATACATGAATTGTCCTTAGATATCTTTCTAACCGCGGGCCCGTTTCGGAAAGTGGCAGCGGATGGAGCGCTGGGTCCGAATCTTCGTCGCTCCAACCACTTTTGCCTAGATAGCGTTAGTCGGCGGCATGAGCCAGATCCTGCAGCTCGCGCGGCTTTTTCATCAGCTCAACGTCAAGGCAGAGGCTCTGCAATTCGCGGATCAATACGTTGAACGATTCCGGCACGCCTGGTTCGGCGGCCGCTTCGCCCTTCACAATGGCTTCATAAATTTTGGCGCGTCCGTAGACGTCGTCAGACTTGGCAGTCAGCAATTCCTGAAGAATGTAAGCTGCACCGTAAGCCTCAAGCGCCCAGACTTCCATTTCGCCGAACCGCTGTCCGCCGAACTGCGCCTTACCGCCGAGCGGCTGTTGCGTGATCAACGAATACGGTCCGATGGAGCGCGCGTGGATCTTGTCGTCCACCAGGTGGCTCAGTTTCAACATGTAAATGTAGCCAACCGTGACGGGTTGTTCGAACTGAGCGCCGGTCATACCGTCGTGGAGGTTAATCTTACCGGAAGTCGGAAGGCCCGCATCGACCAGCTTGGCCTTGATATCGCGCTCCGTTGCGCCGTCGAATACCGGCGTCGCATAGTGCACACCCAGCTTCTGGGCGGCCCACCCCAGGTGGGTCTCGAGGATCTGACCGACGTTCATACGAGAAGGAACGCCCAGCGGGTTGAGGACGATCTCAACCGGCGTACCGTCCGGCAAATAGGGCATGTCCTCTTCGGGAACAATGCGGGCAATGACGCCCTTATTTCCGTGCCGGCCGGCCATCTTATCGCCGACGGATAGCTTGCGCTTCATCGCGATGTAAACCTTCACCAGCTTAATTACGCCGGGAGGCAGTTCATCGCCCTTACGCAGCTTGGCGATTTTCTCTTCGGTGATTTTTTCCAAGACCGCGATCTGGCGGGACGTCATTTCCTCAATTTCATCGATCTGTTCATTGAGGCGGACGTCGCGCGTGTTCAGGCGCATGCGCTTCAAGTCGCGGGCGCGCAACTTTTCAAGCACATCGCGGCCCAGCGGAAAGTCTTTCGAAAGCAGTTTCTTGTTGGTCTTTTCGTCGTGCAGATCGGCGACCAGCTGCTTGCCTTCGAGAAGATGTTCGAGGCGCTTGGCGCGCTCGTCGCTAAGGATGCGTTTTTCATCTTCGAGATTGCGATGCATACGCTCTTCCTGCAGCCGCAGGATCTGCTTCGAGCGTTCATCGAGTTCCGCGCCCTTACGCGAAAACACCTTGCAATCGACAACGGTGCCTTCGATGCCGGGCGGGCAGTAGAGCGAAGCATCCTTCACGTCTCCGGCCTTTTCACCGAAGATGGCGCGAAGTAGTTTTTCTTCCGGCGTCAGTTGGGTCTCGCCCTTAGGAGTGACTTTGCCGACCAGAATGTCGCCGGGCTTAACGGTTGCCCCGACGCGGATGATGCCGCTTTCATCGAGATTGCGGAGGAACGATTCAGCGATGTTTGGAATATCGCGAGTGATTTCTTCGGGGCCCAGTTTGGTGTCCCGGCTTTCGACTTCGAATTCCTCAATGTGGATCGAGGTGTAGTAGTCTTCCTTGACCAGCTTCTCGCTGACCACGATGGCATCTTCGAAGTTGTAACCGCGCCATGGCATGAACGCTACCAGGACGTTGCGGCCGAGTGCTAATTCACCCTTCTCTGTGCAAGGACCGTCGGCGAGCACGTCGCCCTTCTTTACTTTTTGGCCCTGCTCGACGATGGGTTTTTGGCTGATACAGGTGTTTTGGTTCGAGCGTTTGAATTTGGTGAGCTGGTAAATGTCGGCGCCGACTTCGCGGGACATCTGCCCTTCGTGCGCTCCGCCTTCAACGCGAACAATGATGCGTTCGCTATCGACGGAATCGACGACGCCCGGACGTTTGCAGATGACCACTGCTCCTGAATCGCGAGCGGTCACGCGTTCCATGCCCGTTCCCACGAAGGGGGCGTCGGCACGCAGCAGCGGAACAGCTTGGCGCTGCATGTTCGATCCCATAAGCGCGCGGTTGGCGTCGTCGTTTTCAAGGAACGGAATCAGACTCGCGGCAACCGATACAAGCTGTTTCGGACTGACGTCCATGTACTCCACTTCGTCGCGATGTTTCAGCACGAAGTTGCCGGCCTGCCGGGCGTTGACCAAGTCGTTGACGATGCGTCCACTGTCGTCAATGGGCACGTTGGCCTGCGCAACGATATATTTGTCCTCTTCCCAAGCCGAGAGGTAATCGCAGTGCGCTTCTATTTCGGGAATCTGGCCGCCGTTACCGGAAAGCTGCGCGACAGCCTTATTGATGTTCTCGCGCGGTATGACTTCGTTCACCTTGAACGGCGTAGTTCCGGGGTTCAGAATCCTGACTTCGTCGACTAACACGCCCTCTTTCACACGGCGATAGGGACTTTCGATAAATCCGTATTCGTTGATGCGCGCAAAGCAGGACAGCGAGGAAATTAAGCCGATGTTTGGGCCTTCCGGCGTTTCGATAGGACAGATGCGCCCATAGTGCGTGGGGTGAACGTCGCGGACTTCAAATCCGGCGCGTTCGCGGGATAGACCGCCGGGTCCGAGGGCCGATAAACGCCGCTTGTGCGTGATTTCAGAAAGCGGATTGGTCTGATCCATGAACTGAGAAAGTTGGCTGGATCCGAAGAATTCGCGAATCGCCGCCATGACCGGTTTCGCGTTGACCAGGTCATGCGGCATCGCCGTGGACATTTCCTGGTAGACGGACATCTTTTCCTTGATCGCCCGTTCCATGCGAACCAAGCCGATGCGGAACTGATTTTCGAGCAGTTCGCCAACCGCGCGGACGCGGCGATTACCGAGATGATCGATATCGTCGACGGCGCCCAAACCACGGCGGAGCTTAAGCAGATAAAGAATGGTGTCGATAAAGTCCTTCTGGTCGAGCGTGCGCTTGTCTAGCAGTGTGGCATCGGCTTTGTCGTGAAGTTTAATGTTGAACTTCATGCGGCCGACGCGCGAAAAGTCGTACTTGCGAGCGTCGAAGAACATGCCCTGGAAAAGCTGCGTCGCAGTATCGAGGGTAGGCGGATCGCCAGGACGCAGCTTGCGGTAAATTTCGAGCAGCGCATCGTTCTGGCTCTTGACGGCGTCCTTGCGGAGCGTCGAGGAAATTACGTTACCAGCCTCGTCGCGATCCGGGAAGAAAATTTCGACGCTCTCAATGCCGGACTCGGCAAGTTTGCCGACGACAGTTGAAGTCAGTTCGTGATTGGCTTCGACAAGCACTTCACCGGTAGACATGTCGATGACATCGGCGGCCACGTAGGCGCCTTCGAGATCGTTCGAGGCCACTTCAATCTGGTCGAGTTTGGCTTTTTGGATCTCGCGATAGACCGAGTTGGTGATCTTGCGGCCCTGCAGGACGATTTGATCGCCGGCCTTATTGTTGATGGCATGCGAGAGCTTCATACCGATGAGGCTGTCGTTCACGCCCCAATACAACTTGCTGTCGCGCAGCGAAATGGTGGTCAGTTTATAGAACGCCCGGATGATATCGGAATCTGTTTTGAGCCCCAGGGCGCGGAGAAATACCGTTCCGTAGAACTTGCGTTTACGATCGATGCGGACGTACAGCAGGTTTTTGTTGTCGTATTCAAATTCAACCCAGCTGCCGCGATAGGGAATGATCTTTCCTAAGAAGTAGCCTTGCGCCTGAACGCGCTCGAAGAAGACGCCGGGCGAGCGGTGAAGCTGAGAAACAATGACGCGCTCCGTTCCATTGATGATGAACGTGCCGTTTTCGGTCATCAAGGGAATTTCGCCGAAGAACACTTCCTGTTCCTTAATGTCGCGAACAGTTTTAGCGCCGGTTTCGGCATCCTTGTCGTAGACCGTGAGGCGAATGGTCACCTTGAGCGGAGCGGCATACGTCATGCCACGCTCTTCACACTCCGGAACGTCGTACTTAAGCTGCAGGGCCACAGGGTCTCCGCAGCGATTGCAGAAGGTAACGATGTTCTTGTTGAAGGTGCCGCATTTATGGCACAGCACGTCGCCAGCATGGAACGGGTCAGTGCGGATTTCCGCGCCGCAGTTGGGGTTGCGGCAGATGGTGCGCAGGTGATGCAGCCCCTTCAAATTTCCGCACTTGCACTCCCAATTGCCGATTGAATAGTCGACAAACTCGAGTTGGCTCAGGCCGCGAAAATCGGATATGGGGAATACGGAGCTAAAGACACTTTGCAAGCCGGCGTCTTCACGCTCCTTGGGCAACAGGTCCATTTGCAGAAATCGCTCATAAGAACGCTTCTGCACCTCGATGAGGTTTGGAATTGGTATCGAGGTTTTGATCTTTGAAAAATCAACTCTCTCTCGGAGAGCACCGTTTGACACGTTAGGCATCTAAACTTTGTCCTTCTGGGCGGAACCCCATTGGGTATTCCTGGCGAAAAGCTGACGGCAAATTGTTGACGATAATAGGCATTCGCGAAAATGAAGCTCACCGTGCGGCACTTAAGCGGCAGCGGCAAACCGTGATGAATCGGGCGGATCCATCAAAAAACGAAGAAGCAGAAAATTCCGTAGCGCACAAATTGCCGGAAGAGCATTACAGTTGAAAAAGCGGCCCGGTGATGAGGCCGGAGCGGGCATAGAGGCTGAATCCGAATTCCAGCGAGAAGACATGGGTATGGATCGTCGACGTCCGCCTGGGTGGGAGCAGATCCCCGATTTATCGGAGGAATAGGGTATGGCCCGAGGGAAAATATCAGACATGCGAAAGCCCCGCACAGCTCTCGAGAGCCTGCGGGAAGGTCTTACTTAATAAAACAACTGATCGGCTGACAAACTGCCCAGATTTTGACGTCAACCGTAGAATAACAGGTTCCGTCAACCGCGTCAACATGTGCTGCTGACTGGAACCGATTTTGGCCTGAAACTTGCTCGGGCTGATTGGGCCCGGCCTCTACTTGACTTCGACGGTTGCTCCGGCGTCAACAAACTTCTTTTTGATCGCCTCGGCTTCATCCTTATTGACGCCTTCCTTGACGGGCTTAGGCGCGCCGTCCACCAGATCTTTTGCTTCCTTGAGGCCCAAACTGGTTACCTCGCGGACGACCTTGATCACGTTGATTTTATTGGCTCCAACACCGGTTAACACCACAGTGAACTCAGTCTTTTCTTCGACTGGCGCGGCCGCCGGCGCTCCGCCACTGGGGGCAGCAACGGCTACTGAGGCGGCTGCGGCAGACACACCCAACTTCTCCTCAAGTAGTTTGACGAGCTGCGACGCTTCAAGCAGCGTTAGGCCCTGAATCTGTTCGGCAATTGCGTTAATATCCGCCATAAAAACTTTTTTCTGACTCCCTATAATTTCTTGCTTAAATTCTTGTTTGTAGGCGGAAACCGCCAACGCGAAACGAAACTTTAGCTCACTACTCTTCTTTAAACTTGCTCTCCTTCGCGGCCTGATCGAGCACGACTGCCAGATTGCGTCCAACTCCATTGATGGAGCTGACCAAGCGAGTGGCGGTCGCGTTAATCAAGTAGAGAAGTTTGGCAAAAATTTCTTCCTTCGGCGGCATGCTCGCCAAATCATTGATGGCCTTGATGTCGATGACGCGGCCTTCCACCATGCCCGCTTTGAACGTGAATGCGGCGTTGTCCTTGGCGTATTTCGTCAGCGCCTTAGCCAGCCCGACCGGATCCTGAGCGGTGTAAGCGAGGGACGTCATCCCTTTCAGGTCGCCCAAAAGCGAATCGGCCGGAGTACCCTCCGACGCCTTCGCCGCAAGATTATTTTTTACGACCCGGTAGTTGCCGCCAGCCTCGCGGATCGTCTTCCGCAGCGCGAAATCCTGGCTGACCGTCATTTTCTCGTAACCGGTCACGAAAATATTCTTATTTTCGTCAATTGCCTTTTTCAGGTCGTCGAATTCTTTTTTCTTGTCGTCTTTATTTTTCATGCAGCGCCTGGCCTTGCACTCTGCTTCTCGTGCTTGTCACTTTTCCACCATTTTGGCGTTGAAGGAGGTCACGTCCAGGTGTACGCCGGGACCCATGGTGGAACACAGGGTCGCACTCTTAACATATTTACCCTTTGCCGCCGACGGCTTTGCCTTGATCACAGCCTGGATTAAGCTGTTGGTATTTTCGAGCAATTTATCAGTCGGAAAGCTGACTTTGCCAACGGGGGCATGAATGACGCCCGTCTTGTCGACGCGAAATTCCACCTTACCGGCTTTGATCTCTTGGATCGCCTTCGCTACATCAGTGGTAACGGTGCCGGTCTTGGGGTTGGGCATTAACCCACGTGGTCCCAATACCTTACCGAGCCGTCCGACGGAGCGCATCATGTCGGGAGTCGCGATGACAGCATCGTAATCGGTCCAATTTTCAGACTGAATGCGGGCAACCATCTCTTCGCCACCGAAATAATCCGCGCCACTGCTCTCTGCTTCCCGGATTTTTTCGCCGGAAGCGATCACCAGCACTTTTTTGCTTTTGCCAAGACCATTGGGAAGGACAACGGTACCGCGGACCATTTGGTCAGCATGCTTGGGATCGACACCAAGGCGCATATGCACCTCGACTGTCTCGTCAAATTTGGCGAATTTAATCTTTTGAACGAGGGTTACGGCGTCTGGAAGCGAATAGGGCTTGGCCTCTACTAGCTTCGCCGCAGCCTCAAACTTCTTACCGGGCTTCTGGCTCATAGTGTGGTTGGTCCAAACGGCTCAGGGCGCAAAAATCGCCCTAAACCTCCCAAGTTGATTGCAAACCTTCCTATAGAGTATCAAAGGTGGCGTGCGTCTGCAATGGTTTTCGCGCATCCCTCACGCTGCGGAGGAGATCCGTCCGCAACGTAGATGGGCTGAGAAGCGTATCAATCCAGCGAGCTAATCTGTTGATTCCATGGTTGAAAGCGCGCCGCTGTTTATCGGACGATTTTGAGACGGCGCTCCTTCATCACTACGTCAAAGCGAGATCAGCCCAAGACTGATTTTGATCGCCTCATCAACCCGGCGCATCGTGGCCGCATCCAAGGGCGCCGAGGCGTCTCACCAGCCGCTGCTGATCCACGAAACGAATTTGGTTGAGCTGGATAGCCGACGGCAGTGAAAGGCCGTTGCTTTTGGCCGGAGCTACCGGAACCTCAACCGGATACGGTACCGGAGAAAGTTTCGAAGTGACGGCCGCGACGATTGTCACCGGACTGTGCCGGTTTTCGATATCGTTCTGGATGATGACTGCTGGCCGGGTCTTTTGGATCTCGTGTCCACAAGAAGGGTCGAACTCTACCAGATCGACGTCTCCTCTTCGGGGACGGGTCATGCTCGCTTGCGGGAAGCGGGCTTACGGCGGGGTTGCCGCTGCGACTTTTCAAACGTCTGCCAGGCTTGCTCTTCCAAGGGGAACCATGCGGCGGCAATCTCAAGATCGCGTTCGCCATTTGACTGGTAGCGCGCCTTTAGCTCCCGAAGGTTCTCGCGACCCAAGGTCTTGATGTAATGCCGGACCGCCCCGTCGATGAACTGGCTCCGGTTGCCTTTGGTGGTCATCCGGTCAAGCACGCTCACGGTCGTCTCGGGGAGGATGATGTTGATTCGTTTGTTCATGGCAATGTGAGAATTGGTTTCGACACCCTCTCATAGCACACACCCATCGTGTGTATATTGAGGCGCGATTGCGCGCCGCGCCGCTCTACACCTGCAGCGTCGAAACGTCCACAGTCGATCGGTGACCTTCAATCACCACAATTCCCGATTCGGTTACAAAATACTTCTTCCGGTCCGCTTCAAGATCGTAGCCGATCTGCGCGCCTTCGGGAATCTTGACGTTCTTATCCAGAATGGCCCGACGCACCTTCGCTCGCCGGCCGATGTCGCAGTTATCGAACAGTATCGAATCTTCCACGCTAGCCCCCGTGTGGACACGTACGCCTCGGCCCAGCACCGATCCTCGAACATATCCGCCAGAGACAATGGTGCCGCCTGCGACAATCGAATCAACTGCTGTGCCTCGGCGATCTTCTTCGTCGAACACGAATTTCGCTGGCGCATCCGAATAGCCGGCCGTACGCAGCGGCCATTGCCGGTTATATAGGTTCAACTCAGGCGACACGGCCCGCAAATCCATGCTCGCTTCGTAGTAAGCATCAAGCGTACCTACATCCCGCCAGTACTGCGGCGCCCCAATCGGATCTCCGGGGATCACATTGCTCTGAAAATCGTAGGAATACATGTCCGCGCGCCCGATAAGCGATGGCAATATATCTTTCCCGAAGTCGTGCGAGCTATTTGAGTTCGCCGCGTCCGCATAAAGCTCGCGCAACAGCAGGTCCGTCGAGAACACATAGTTTCCCATGGAGGCGAACACGCGCGTCGGGTCGTCGGGCATGGTGGGCGCATCCACTTTTTTCTCGTGAAAACCGATAATGCGGCCGTCTGCCGTTGTTTCGATGACACCAAACTCCGATGCAAATTCCTTCTCGACGGGAATTGCCGCAACCGTCGCTTGAGCGCGCTTCTCCACGTGGTATTCAATCATCTGCCGGATGTTCATACGGTAGATGTGATCGGCTCCAAAGATCACCACGACATGCGGGTCCGCCTGTTCAATCAAATTAATGTTCTGGTGGATCGCGTCGGCAGTGCCCCGATACCAATCCTCATGTTGCGATCTCATCTGCGCCGGCACGGGAATGATGAAATTATTGCGCAGCAGTCCGCTCACTTCCCAGCCCTCCCGCAAATGCTGCAGCAACGATTGGCTCTTGAACTGAATCAATACGTAAATTGAATAAACGCCGGAGTTCAGCAGGTTGCTCAGCACAAAATCGACAATTCGGTATCGTCCGCCGAACGGCACCGCCGGTTTCGCGCGCTCCTTCGTTAACGGATACAAACGGGTGCCCTTGCCGCCAGCCAGTACAAATGCTAAGACTCGAAGCTGCATCGTAAATAAGTTTTCTCCGCCGTTACAGCATACTACTGGGTTCCGCTATCTCAGGCAGCAGGAGGCGGCGCACCCAAACTACTTTGAAGGGTTCATTTCCGCTTGCGACCAATCCAACGCAAGGGTGATAAACGAGCGCACAGTAACGCCGGTTGGGCCTTTAGACAGCCACGCTTTCCCGTCGTCGCTCCAGGCCGTTGATGCAATGTCTAAATGGACCCACGGAGTCGGGTCCGCGAACTCGCGCAGGAACCACGCTGCCGTTATAGACCCGCCATATCGTCCGCCAATATTCGGCAAATCGGCATAGACACTCTTCAGATATTCTTTGTACTCGTCATCCATCGGAAGCTGCCACGTCTTTTCGCCGGCACTCTTCGTCGCATCCATCAGCCGGTTCAGCAGTCCGTCGTTGTTGGTGAACGCTCCCATGTTGTAATGTCCCAGAGCAATGCCGATAGCGCCGGTCAGCGTGGCCGCGTCCACCAAGTGGGTGGCGCCATTTTTCTTGGCATAGGTAATCGCATCGGCCAAAATCAGCCGTCCTTCGGCATCAGTGTTCAGGACTTCTACCGTCTTCCCCGACATCGTTTTCACGATGTCTCCTGGCCGCTGCGCATCGCCGTTCAACATGTTTTCAACGGTCGGAATGTAGCCGGTCACCGGAATCGAAGGCTTCAGTTGCGCGATGGCGCTCATCGCCCCAATCACCGCCGCCGCCCCCGCCATGTCGTACTTCATCTTTTCCATGCCGTCGGCAGGTTTGATGGAAATTCCACCCGTGTCGAACGTCACCCCCTTGCCGATCAAAGCCAAGTGATCCGTCCCTTGCACAATCGAAGGCTGGTATCGGATCGATATCAGGAACGGCGGATTCGAACTCCCCTGCGCCACTCCGAGCAATGCGCCCATGCCCAATTCGGACATAGCCGCCTGGTCTAACACTTCAATAGCTAATCCCTGTTTGGCAGCCATCTCCTTGGCGGCTTCGGCAAGATCGGCCGGCTTCAGTCGATTTGCAGGTTCGTTCGCCAAGTCGCGCGCTTGATTCTGCGCTTCACCCACGATTTGCCCCACGCGCACCGCGCTCCCTAGCGCATCGGCGTCGCCTCCTGCGACAACCACGTTGAAGGCATCGATCTGTTTTTCACTCTTCTTTGTATCGGTCTTATATTTATCGGGCTCCCAGCCGCCGATCAGCGCGCCTTCGACTGCCGCCGCCGCCACGTCTGGCGATTCCAGCACCAGCGCAATCGATCGGACGCCTTTACTCTTCAACGCGCGCACCAGAACGCCCGCCGCTCGCCTCGCTTCCACTGACGAGAATTTCTCGCGTTTTCCTCCGCCAATTACCACCAACCGCTTCGCCGCCAATCCCTCCGGCCGGTGTAATATCGCGAACTCATACAGCTTTCCCGTAAACTCGCCCGTCTTGCGCAAATCCGTCATCCAACCCGATTGCGCAACAACCGCCGGATCGTCCGACCGAGGCGCAGTCAACACAGTTGGCTCTGCCTTCTTTTCATCGTTGCTTTCAAAACAAATCACTGCAAGCGCATCCGCGCTTACGTCTTCGAGTGGTCTCGTCTCAGCTTGTATTTGCATCCCTATCCTCGTTCACTTTCTCGCGCGTCACTGGAACTCATAACGGCGCGTGCGCGTCTTTTGCCCTTTACCGGAGCTTACTGGCGAGCGCGGCGTGCCATCTCGGCACGAGCCTCCGACTGCATCTCTTTGGCCTTTGTCGCTTCTCGTTTATCGTGAAACTTTTTGCCCTTGCCCACCGCGATTTCAACTTTGATCCGCCCCGCTTTCAGGTACAAGCGCGTGGGCACCAGGGTCAATCCCCGCTCACGTGTCTCCACCTGCAACTTATCGATTTCGGAGCGGTGCAACAGCAATTTACGCTTCCGCGCAGGCGCGTGGTTCATGATATTCCCGTGCGAATACTCGCTGATATGAGCGTTAACCAGCCAAGCTTCGCCATCCGCAACTTCCGCGTAGGCTTCTTTCAGTTGAATCTTGCCGCTCTTAGCCGCCTTCACTTCGGTACCCGTCAACACCATGCCCGCCTCATAGCGGTCCTGCAGGTAAAAGTTGTGCCCCGCCGACCGGTTATCACTCAGAATTTTGATGTCGCTGGTCTTTGACACGGGTGTCGGACATGGCCTTTATGGCACCGGCTGCATTTCTTATCCTCAACGCTCTGCACGGCTGGCCGGTCCTATACGTCTTCTCAACGGGAGAGGAAGGTTTCGCGCCGGGAACTTACTCTTTGTGGGCTAAGCTAGCAGTTTCGAACCTTGCGACCGTAGTTTACCATATGCATTGGATGCTCCTAAATTGATACGTTCGAATACTTTACGCAGATTTGCAGCGCTTGTCTGCGCTGTCCTGCTTTGCGCTCCGCCTCTTGTAGCGGTGAATCGCAAGGCGGACAAATTGTTCAAAGAAGGTCAAAAGGCTGAGACCGACAAAGACTATGACAAGGCCTTAACTCTGTACGAGCAAGCCGTGGATGTCGACTCCACCGACCCGGCCTTTCTCCTCGCCCTGAATCGCGTCCGGCCCCACGTACTTCAACTGCATATCGATTTGGGCAAAAAGCTGCTAGCGGCCCAAAAGCTCGACGAGGCCATGGTCGAGTTTCAAAAGGCGCTGGTTGCCGATCCTTCTTCCGGCATCGCCCTCCAGGACATCCGCGACACCTCCGTCATGATTAGGCAGCGCGCGCGGATGCCTGCTGGGACGGTGATCCTGACGCCCGCCGAGCAGGAACGGTCCGAAGTTGAGAAGCGTATTGCCTCGCTCGAAGGTCCGCCTCAGCTCCAACCTCTTAATAGTCAGGTAAACAATCTCCGCATCAACAATCAGCCCGCTCGCGTGCTCTACGAGACCGTTGGAAAGCTTGCGGGCATTAACGTTCTGTTCGACCCTACGGGTTTCGAAACCACGCCTGGCAAGAACTTTAATTTGGATCTCGGCAATGTAACGCTTGAGGAGGCGCTGAACCTGGTCGCCCTAGAGACCCACACCTTTTGGAAGCCAGTTAGCCGAAACGCGATTTTCGTCACCCAAGACAACGAACTCAAACGCACTGAATATCAAGACGAAGTTGTTAAGGTTTTTTATCTGCAAAACGTTTCAGCGCCTACTGATTACACGGAAATTTATAATGGCGTCCGCACCGCCGCTAACCTCAACGCCGGTCGCGGCCTCTTCGCTGTGCCCAGTCAAAATGCCATCGTCGTCCGCGCGGCTCCCGACACCATCGCTCTTGTCGAAAAAATCATTCACGATCTCGACCGGCCTAAAGCTGAGGTCGTCGTCGACGTAATCGTTATGGAGGTCGACAAGAACAAAGCGACTACCATTGGAGCTGCTCTTGGCGGTCAGGGCGGACTGAGCGTTCCCGTCACGTACGCTCCTCGAAATCCCGACATATACGTCACGGGGGGGACAAGTACCACCGGGACGACAACGACCGGAACCACAACCACTACTGGAACAACCACTACTGGCACCACGACCGGCAGCACCGTCAACGGCTACATTCCGCTGTCTGGCATCGGAAAAGTATCCACTGGCGATTTTGCCACCACTCTGCCCGGAGCGCTTCTGCAGGCGATGCTCAACGATTCATCAACCAGGATTTTGAATCGTCCCCAGGTGCGCGCTACCGATAATGGCAAGGCTGTGCTAAAGGTAGGCCAAAAAATTCCTTATGTTTCTGGCTCTCTGAACTCTGCCGTCGCCACTCCTGGATCGATACCCTACGCAACAACGCAATTCCAGCAAATTGATGTCGGCGTCGACATCGAGCTTCAGCCGCATGTCAATGGTCCACAGGACATCAGCATGCATGTCAAAGTGGAGATCTCGAATCAGGGCACTCCCGTTTCCATCGCAGGTATCTCGGAACCTGTGATTGGGCAGGAGATCGATGAAGCCGACATTCGCATGAAGGATGGGGAAGTAAGCCTTCTTGGCGGTTTGTCCGACACCACTAACACTTTCTCAGCGTCCGGGATTCCCGGCCTCACCAATATCCCGATTTTGGGCTATCTCTTCAGCACCAAGACCAGGAACCTGACCAAACAGGATTTGATGATAGCCTTGATCCCGCACATCGTCCGCGCACCGGATCTAAGTGCGGCCGCTGAAGAGGCCATTTTTGCGGGAACAGAAAGGAATCCTCACGTCACTCGCCGTCACGAGGATGGCGTTGTCGTCCCGCCCGCCGGGACTGCTTCACCGGTTCCGCCGTCCAATCCAGGCGCCCCCATCGGGATGCACGCCCCCACGCCCGTGCCCCCCGCGAGGCCCGTGATTCCCGCTCCCGTTCCTCAGACGCCGCCGGGGGCAGCGCCGCTGAATCCTTCGCCGCCGCCCGGTTCCAAAATGTAGATATGAGCAGTACCCAAAGCACAGGTCGCCTCTCGCGCCGGAATGCCGAGGCCGGTATGACGCTGGTCGAATTGATAGTCGCGTTCACAATCATGCTGATCTTGACGACAATGGCGGTGCCCATGACCCGCTACCAGATCCGCAGGGCGCGGGAAAAAACGCTCCGCTATGACCTCGATGACATGCGCGGAGCCATTGACCGCTATAAGGATCTCTGCGATAAAGGCCGCATCCAGGCCCAAAATGATACCTACTGTTACCCCCCCACTCTTCAATTGCTCGTAGACGGCGTAAAGATGACAAACACACTCGGCGGCGGTTTGGGTGACACCAACGACGGCAAAGTGCGGATCTTGCGGCGCATCCCGAAGGACCCCATGACAGGCGATAAGGAATGGGGCATGCGCAGTGTTCAGGATTCGCCGGACTCCACCTCGTGGGGTGGCCAGAACGTCTTCGATGTCTACTCGAAAACGCTCGACAAAGCGAGCGACGGCACGCCCTATGCCGAATGGTGATCCACGCTAGCGATTCCTATGGCAATCCAGGTTCCAGCATGAACGCGATGCGACGTTTTCAACGCGGTTTCACTCTCATCGAGCTCATGATCGTCATGGCGATCATGTCCATCCTACTCGCGATCGCTCTACCGATTTATCAAAAATCGATCCTGCGCGCGAAAGAGAGCGTCCTGCGCCACAACATTTTCACTCTTCGAGAAATGATCGACGAGTACACCATCGACAAGCAGCAGGCGCCCGAGACGTTGCAGGATCTGGTATCCGAAGGGTATTTACGGCAGGTGCCGCAAGATCCTATTACCAACAGTTCAGAGACCTGGCGCATTACCATGGAAGATACGCCTATCGCCGGCGGCTCATCGAGTCCAGGCATTTTCGACGTCCATAGCGGTTCCGACAAAACCTCGTTGGATGGCACTCCCTACGCAGACTGGTGATGATCAACAGATCACATCTTGGTAAACTCTAGAGACAAGCGAGTCCCCTGCTCGGCGGCTCGCATTTTCATCCCCGATCGTCTAATGGTAGGACAGCGGCCTTTGGAGCCGTGAATCGTGGTTCGAATCCATGTCGGGGAGCCAATCTTTCGTTTCAACAAGTTACAAACAATTTGTTGCCATTTTGTACAGATTTTGTACGCGAGCGAAATTTTGACGGATTCAGCTTGCTGATATTGCGAAGCGAAACGGATGAGCATGGATTCGAGACCTGTAAAACCATGTTCACAAATCGGTTTTGGCGCTTTATCGTCGCTGTTCCATACAGACGTATGAATACGGGCAAGAGTGTGCCTGGGCAGCGACGGAGCATCACGAAAGTAATGGCGTCCATCCCGCATCGGAGGTCGATTGAGCCTGAGGAACCCAGGCAATGAGTTGGACGCGATGCGATATTAGTGCCCAAGTCGTCTGCGGACCGCGTCCTCCGACTCCCACATTTCCGCCTCGCGGTCATACCCCTCCGCGATGCCTTCGACGACACTTGCAACATACGGATACTCGTAGGCAAGCTGGCGGGCCCAATTCCGGTACGTTGCCGCAAGATCTCTTTCTTGATCTCCACCATTTGCGCGAGCATGTGCGCCTCTGGAATTGTAGACGCCAACCTGGAACCCCGTTGCGAGTTCCGGCGTCCCGCACTCCTCCAGCACTTTGCGGACTTCTTCGCAAGGCCAAACGCCATCCTTTCCGATGATGCGGGCGGACAGAGCTTCTCCAATCTTCTGGTCACCAATCTCCGCTCGACCGTATTGGGCGCACAGTGACTGAGATTGCTTAACCCAGTCTCTGAGCGCCTGTTCATCGATCTTGCCGTTGTCATCGCTACCTGGAATTCGCCTGAAATTTGCGAGCAAACGATAAGCGACCGTCGCAATAGCGGAACTCCTCTCGGCGTCATCCACTTTCCACTCGGGTGGATCTTCTCCGCCGTCCTTGCGCCTGTATACGAGCCCAATTGCTTGAGCGAAGAGCGCAGGAGACTTTCCGAGTTGTTTTTCAAGATTCGGAATTCCGTGCGGTTGGTGTTCTAGCGCCCGGACATAAAGGAATTCCAGACGCGCCATTTCTTCTTCAGAAACGCCAGCGCGTTTCTGCAAGATGTCAAACGCTTCGGAGAGTCGATAACCGTCAATGCGGTACGTTCCCGCCTCTTCTTCGTTGCATGTCCCGACTTCTTGGAGCAGTCGCCCCAGCCGCGAGGTCTCCACTTCAGCGAGCCCGAAATGAACCATGGAAAATGCGGCACGGGGGCGTCGCGCGTCGAGTAAGCGGTCGACGGCTTCATTGAGATCAGGAGAATCCGTTCTCATCCAACCGGGTACGACTTCCCGCCAATACCGTTGCCGCATGGCATCGCCTTGCTCGTATACCTGAGACCACGTAGCTGCTTCAAAGGGGGCACGCATCAACAGGCGGCATAGTAAGGCGGGAGATAACCTCTTAACCATCGTCCCTATCAAGTCGTCGCGAACATTCGGTTGCAGTTGGTGAAGAAATCCTCGAAGCAGTTCGTCGAATCTACCGATGAAATCAGGGTCTTGGATTTCAAGGCATCGCTCCAGAAAAGCCGGAGCTTCAGTGCTGGCGATCACTCCTTCCGCCATATGCCAGCCAATGGTGAATGCTGCGCCGCTCTTCGAGAGCGAAGCCTGGATACCTTCAAATCCCTTCGCGGCCCAGATTTCTCCAAGGGCGGCGATCCGGAGGTCCCGGATCTTTTCTTCGCGTTTCTGATAGTCGAAGTCGGCTTGCTCGATTTCATCCATGGATTCCTGAACCCATTGCTGCTCGAACAGCCATTGATTTTTTGTGACGGGATCTTTAGGAACAAGCAGGTCGTAAGCCGTTTTTGCCCGATTCTTGGTTTCGTCTTTTAGACCGCGCTTGAGCGCTGGCCTTACGAAAGCGAAGCGTCGAATGGTCTCGCGTAGCGTCCCCTTTCGCGCCTCATCGGTTTCGGTTTCTGCCCATTTATCGATAATGTTCCAAACCGTTTCCTCGTCCTGCGGAGCAAGTCCTTGGAGATTTGAGACCAAGTCCCCAAGCGTTTTCTCGTCATGAGAAGGCCAAGCGAGAGCAAGCTCGACCGCTTTCTTAACGAATGGGGTGATCTCCGCCCAGGTGGCGAGCGGTTGGCCTGCCCCAGACGCATCGCTGCGCCAGCGGGGCCGATGGCTATACTCACCGGTTCGATGCCCACGAGCAAGCTGCGCAACGCAAAGGTCCCATCCGATCGCCGGAAATTTTTGGATCAGAAGTTCCAGGGTTTTCTCCCGGACCTCATGGGACGCCGCTGTCTGGGGCATCCAGCAGCGAAAGATGGCTTGAAGACTGTGTTCCGGCTTGTTGACCCAATTATCCTTGATCTTCCGTTCCGACAGTTTCGCGAGGATCAAACAAACACGAGGCAGGGTGTCGGCGTTCCATGCGAGATTTTCGAGAGCCCAAAGCAGGCCCGTCCTCGGACAACTGCCGAAAACGCCGCCATCGGCTGGCGTCATCAGCGAATATACTTGCGGGTCTGCTGTATCGAGATCTTCCCTAATGATTCGGAGGAATTCTTGTGGAGCCGCTTCTGCATAGAGCGGCATATTGCCCATTTGCGAAAGTAGTTTCTTGGGCGTAAGAGGAGTCAGCAGCCGTCGGATGAGCTGATCGACTTCCACTTCGATATTTATTCCCAATCGCTTGCCGAAGATACTGTTGCCATGGACCGCAAGAAGCACAAGCGTTTCGCAGATACCATTTCTAAGGACCCCGGAGTGTTCGCGCGATTTACCGTATAAGTTGGCGAAGGCCCTCTGGTCCTCCGGAAGGTCCAACGCAGGATCTTCTTCGGACAGAACGATCTCGGCGGCCAAGATAAAGTCTCTGAGGTCCTTCGGCGTGACGGACGCCTGCACAGCGAAAAAGGAGTCTATCTTAGACGCAACGCCACGATACGTACCGACTGACCAAACAGGAGGATCGTCGAACTTGAGGAGTTCCGCGATATCCAGTTCGATGTCGTTGCATGATTTCCCAGCGATTACGCTCATGATTTCGCAGTCGCCTTTGGACTGCGTGTGCCACGAGCCCACAAACATAATTGGAACTAGCCGTCGGACGGCTGTGCCATCTTCCGCCCATTCGGGCGCGCGGATTGCGGGAACGCTCGACAGACGGCGACGTAGAATGGTGGGCGAGTATCCTGACTCGCGTCCAAGCTCGTCAATCCTGAGATGGTCCTTGATCCCCATCGCCTCCATAGCTTTTCTGAAAGACTCGTAGCGCAGCAGGTCGAGAGTGACGTTCGGTTCGGGATCAACAGTGTTTCTCGGACGAACAATAATGGCGTATCTGTTCTTGTAGCTGCCTCCGAGTTCACGCTCGGCTTCATCGGAGAATACGATTGGAATAAAGGCAGGTGCGGAGGTCGTTAGTTTCCGCAACGCTTGTCCGGATGAGAACGCGAGGATGCGGTCCTTCATGTTTACGAAGGCCGGCTCCTGCGTTTCAAACATGCAATGCAGGAAGGCCAGAACCTCGATTTTCGAATCGCCACGGATGATGAGAGGCGAAGGGGATGGGTTTTCAATCCAATCTGTTACAGTCTTCCTGAAATGCTCCACGGAGGGCGCAAAGATTTCCTTGGACAATTCCGGGTCGGTAACGGACGCCCAAGCGTGCCAGCGCTCTTCCAGAGAATACACGCCATCCGAGGGAGCGCCGATTATTTCAGATATCCAGCGCTGAGCCTGCAGGGACTGTTCGAGCCACTGTTCGATGTCGCTCGCGTCATATACTCGGACTGATTTCCACTTGCCCAAAGCTTCCTTTTCTTTGCGCCAAATTTCTTTACCTTTCCAGATTCGAGGAGTGACGAAAACAAGATGCATCCCCTTCCGTTCGCTCACCTTGATCGCCTTTACGCGCGCCGCAAAGTCGTCGTCGGCTTTTTGTCTCGGATCTTCGTTGCAGCCGAATTCCCATCCGGATTGCCCAATCGCTATCCAAGGGGTTGCGGCATTTGCGTCCACGCGCCCGTCCCAGCCCTTCCGCTCTGCCTGGTCGTAGCCGGGAAAGTCGACGAGGGTGAGGTCCTGCCCAGTTGTGTGGACCAGCTTTCGGAGGAGCACAGCGATGAGCGTTCGAGGTTCAATCTTGCCGCTTACCCAGTTTTCGATGTCGCTGGCAGTGATCTTCAGAAACGGTGGCACATAGGCGCCTACGGGTAGCTTCGGAGCCTGCGAGCGTTGCTGATGCTTGTCGAACGCGGCCTGGAGCTTTAGAAGTTTCTGCGCGTCCGCGCCGAATACTTTTTCAAGACGAGCTGCCATCTCTGTGGAAAGAGCCGCTTTGCCGTTCAGCAGATTGGATAATGCGGGACGTCCCACTCCGAGGCGTTTGGCGGCTTCCTTGACAGCCATTTTCGGGGGTATGACTTGGTCTTTGATATAAGCACTTGGATGTACCGGATCAGCCATCGTACCTCTCTAAGTATAGTGTAGCGCAACACACTACGCAGCCGGAATATTCCATGTAATAGTTGTTAAAATCGATAGCGTGTAGCGGAGTTAATTCTCGCGGGGATGGCGAAATGAGAGATAGACTCGGCGAAGCGCAACTTAGAAACTTACCTAAACACCGTCCCTGCGGAGATTGGACCGCCTATTCTCCGCATTTATCGCGGAGAAACTATGGACAGATGCGGAGATTGCGAGTTAGAATATCCGCAAGAGGTGCGGAGAATGTATATCCACGAGCGCAAGGACTGGCCGGACTTCCACTGGGACATACAGAAGCTCGCAGGGCCTCTGGCCTCGGTCCGTTTTCGGCAGGGCGGACTCATCGGGCAGATGAAAGGCCTCGGCTTTCGCCTTCAACAGGAAGCCCTGCTCGAAACGCTGACGAAAGACGTTTTAAAGACCAGCGAAATCGAAGGCGAAAAGCTTGATGCTGAACAAGTCCGTTCCTCGGTGGCTAGGCGTCTCGGCCTGGACATTGGCGGTCTCAAGCCTACGGATCGCAACGTCGAAGGCGTTGTCGAGATGATGCTCGACGCCACGGGAAATTATGAGCGGCCTTTGACCGATGAACGGCTATTCGGCTGGCATGCCGCGCTATTCCCGACGGGCCGCAGCGGAATGTCGAAGATCAGAACCGGCGCCTGGCGCGATGAAAGCGCGGGGCCGATGCAGGTTGTCTCTGGCCCCATCGGAAAAGAGATAGTGCATTTTGAGGCGCTAAGAGCGGAGCGTCTCAGCAACGAGATGACTGCCTTCCTCAAGTGGTTCGAGGGTAAAGACGCAACCGATGTCGTTTTGAAAGCCGGCCTCGCGCATCTGTGGTTCGTCACCATCCACCCGTTTGAAGATGGCAACGGACGCATCGCGCGTGCCATCGCTGACATGGCGCTGGCCCGTTCCGAGCACAGCGCGCAGCGCTTCTACAGCATGTCAGCGCAGATTAAGCAGGAGCACAAGGAGTATTACGACATCCTCGAACGCACGCAGAAAGACAGCATGGATGTGACGCCGTGGATGCTCTGGTTCCTCGATTGCCTCGGGCGCGCCATCGACGGCGCACACGACACTTTAAAGGGCGTGTTGGACAAGGCCCGTTTTTGGGATCGCATCAAGGACGCGCCGCTCAACGACCGCCAGCGTTCCGTGATCAACCGCCTGCTGGACGGGTTCGAAGGCAAGCTTACCAGCTCAAAATACGCGAAGCTGACAAAGTGCTCGCAGGACACGGCCCATCGCGATATTCAGGCACTGGCCGAGCGCGGCGTTCTCGTCCAGAATCCCGAAGGCGGCCGCAGCACGAGCTATTCGCTGACACCGGTGAAATAGCGCGAGGGAAGAAAATCAAAACAATGCTATGCCCAGAGACCGCAATTGAAGTTCCCGAAAGTCTAGTCGTCGATTTCGCAAGAGACCCGGAAAGCCCGTACGAAAAGGCGTTGAAGAAGCTCAACGATCCCGGTTGGCCTCTTCACGGAGCGCTTTGTGAGTTCGTGGAGCGGCTTCCCGCGGAAGCTGTCAAGGCGGCTCGCGGTGACAAGATCTTCAACTCAATTTACCGAACTGACGAGCGTCTTGCGCGTGCATGGTTCGCGCAGTGGCTCCTGATGCAGAAGGCATCGGAAGCGCGACTGAAAAGTATTTCTAGCGACGGCGCTCCCAGCGACGGGATGCCTTATGCAGCGGAGTGCCTGCGGGGTATTGGCGTCGATAGTGAAGGCATGGTGAAGCTGGCAAACTTTGTGGCCATAGGCGGGGCGCTTGCCAGAAACGGCTTCAACTTTACGATCTGCCCCACAACAATGTCTCCGAACTCAACATTTTGGCTACTCCGTTCTTTCGCTGACGTGGGCATCGCCGATCATGTCAGCGTACGGCTCGACCCTTTCCTCTGGGGCGCGGCGGAAACGTTTGTGCCGATGATGTTCAAGATGATCGTCTACGGCCAGGCCGTGAACTGGGACGGGATCGCCAAACTGAAAGAACCACACCACGGACGGATGATGTCGGACGGGCCTGCCGAACGGTTTGAACTCACGGAATTCTGTTGGGACCCTCGGGATGACGGTATGCACTTTACGTGTGAGGCTCTACCCGCTTCGGAGCGGATCGGCTTCGAAGCTGCGCGGTATTTGCATGCAATCTACGATCCGGCAATGGAAGCCATCACGCATCTTGATGGCGCGCTCCGGATTTACACCGCATCGCAATTTGAAGAGCGACTGGCGGCGGGACATCTTAGAAAAGCGGGAAAGGCCGGCGTGCGGCGGAAGATCTTCCGTCTCGACGAACCGGTTAGCCGCGACGCCTTCAAGTTGCGGCAGTTAAAAATCCTGTCAAGTTCACGTGGTTCGAATCCATGTCGGGGAGCCAATCTTAAGAATCAACAAATTACAGAAATCGTCTGCTTGGTTTATACAACTTTTGTGCGGGGAGCATTTTGCTCAGTTCGTAAATCGTTACTTCGAGGCAAGTAATGTCTATGCATGGATTCGAGGCATGTAAATCCATGCCCCCGGAGCCAGACTCGTCGGACTGCCCAACTGAATGCCAACTCAGAAAGACAAGCTATGGCAACGAGCTTTGGAAATGTTCGCCCGTCCCTGTCAGTCGTTCCTCAGTGAATCATTTCCGATAACCCGTCAGCCGCGCCGCGGCTGGAGCACCAAGTCGGCCGCTTCCTCAGCATCTTTGAGGAGCGTCTTGCGCGGCGTACCTATCTGCGCACGCATCGTAAGGCCATGAGCAAAATCCGTGACTTGGATCGCGCGTTCGGCCACCGGAAAGTCGGACCGGATTTCTCCCGCGCTGATCGCGTCCCGGAAACGGCGCTCCACCAGCGCCGCGCCGCCCGCGACCGCGCTCTGTAGGAACCGCCGAACCTCAGCGTCGTCCACAAGCGGCGCAACGCACACCATCAGGCAGCCCCGGGCGGACCCTTTCTCGGTCGCACTTTCGACGGCGTACCTCAGAAAGCCCGCGATCGAGTCGCGAAGACTCTGTGGCGAGAGGAGTGCCTTCGCGGCTGACGCGCCCTTCCGTTCTGCGTACCCCCTAAGGACGCGCAAGAATATCGCCCGCTTATCCCCAAAGACGGCATACAGGCTCGGCCGCCCCACGCCCATCCCGGCGACAGATCGTCAATCGTCACGCCGTCGTTGAGCAGCAGCAGGAGCACTGAGGCGAAATACATTGTCTTGGAGCTGCGGTATGCGTTCGAGGGCGGGCGGGTGCCAATCTTGCAAGAGCCATCCCTGTTGTTTCCGCAGCTGCATATCCTGGGCCGACCGGACCCGCGTGGATTCCAACCTCAATCGGGAAAGGGATTGACGACTCTGACGCCAACATGTAAGAAGTCAGCACAGTTTCTTGTGACGATCGCCAAACCGTGAACAAGAGCTGTCGCTGCGATGAGGCTATCCTTAATTGGCATCGATTTGCCGACGGCGCGAAGGCGCGCCAATAATTCCGCCCATTTTAGCCCTGTATCGAGGTCCCAAGCCAGGCAGTGGAGGCGCGGGACGCCTGTTTGGAACCAGCTTTCGAGAGCATTCCGCTTCCGCCCCTTGGGCAGAACAAGAATGCCGAATCTCATCTCGCCAAGAATGACGGGATCCACTGCAATCTCCTCTTCGTGTGCGCGAAGCCATTCAATCACGTGCGAATTCGGAGTTGGCCTTGTCGGCTCGCTTAGAACGTTAGCGTCGACTAAGTACTTCACAACTCATCCGTAGACTCAGAAGGGATCGGTACAAAGAAATCTTTGTGAGGACAAGCGAACAGCCAGTTGATGACCCCTTCGTTCGGCGGAGCAGTTCGACGAACAAGGCGGTAATCCCCACGCTCGATGCGTTCTATATCGAACTCCTGTCCCGGTTCAACTCGATCCATTTGCCTGAATTCTGCCGGCAAAACGATCTGGCCTTTGGAGGAGACCGTTGTCTTCATGCATGTAAGATACCGTCTTACGTATGGCTAAGTCAAGGTCGCCTGTGGCGGGTTGCAGGAGGCAAAAAGTTCTAAAACCACGACGGGGAGCCAACCCTTTTCCGCGAAGCGGTCGGTCGCCGCAACGGACGCATCCGACCCGAAACACCCAGTGTGGATTCGAAGCAGCGCCTCCTTTGCGAACCTAAGCGCGTTCGCCGGCACATGGAAAGAGGACCTTTCAAAAACCGTTCGCACGCTCGACGGGGCTATTCGCAAGTAAGAGCAAAATCCCGATGGCACAATGACTGTCACCATTGGTGAAACCTACCGCGACAGATTTAGAATTAACGGAAAGCCGCATCCAGTGATCCCTCAACCTGGTCTGCTGCAGACATGGACGCAAACTGGTCCGTCGAGCTGGGAGAGCGTCAACACGAAAAATGGTCAAACGGTATATACGATCCGCCGAACGATTTCACCGGACGGCAGCACTCTGACTCATGCGACGACGCAAAAAGTGCAGGACAGCAAGAGTAGCGCCGAAACGATCGTGTATGAACGATCTCTGGGGAGAAGAGCGGGCTGGTTGGGACGTGGAAACCGGTTTCAGATCATACTGACAGACCGGAGGTGTTCACTTTCCGAGTTACGCCTGAGGGCGCTCTGGCCTATTCAGGGACCGACGAGAGCTTCATTGTCAAACCCGACGCGGCGCAGCATCGATTGAACGGCGACTTTACGGTGTCGCTTAAGTCATCCGGGGAACGCACCCTAGAACTTACTATTTTCGTGAAAGGTAAGCCAGTCGAAATCGATGCGTTCACTGTTTCTCCCGACGGACAAAGCCTTGAACAGACTAACCGCAACCCCGATAACGGCCGACAGATAGCAAACGTCATTTACCGGAAACAGAAGTAACGGCAGTCGATCGCAGGCGGCCTGAATCGAATGGGGCGAATCACCCCAGCGCCACACTGAGGACCTTCTCTAGCGCATCGCCAATATCTCTCATGTCCGCCATGTCCATAGTTGGGTGTACATTGCACATGACAGCCGTCGCGAAAAGCTCTTGGGCCACTGGGAGCGAACGCTCCGGGCGGCCCACAGAATCAAACGCCAGCTCGCGAAAGATTTCGCCGCAGTGCCCGCTGTTACACCAAACGCCCTCCGCATTAATAGCGGCGACGATACGATCACGGGTCCAGCCAGACTTTAACTGTTCCGGTGCGACGAAGAAGTAGTACTTGTAATACGCGTGACGGCAATCAGGAGAAGGGATCGTCAAACGCACGCCGGGTATCGAAGCCAAACGCCGATTTAAATAAGCAGCGTTATGAGCTCGCCGCGCCACCCAATCATCCAGCTTCCTGAGTTGTGCCCGGCCGATCGCCGATTGCATCTCAGTGATGCGCCAGTTTGTTCCGAAACTCTCGTGAATCCACCGAAATTCGGGCTTGCGCTTGCGGACGAACATGGCATCGTAGCTCTTGCCGTGATCGCGAAAGCTCCAGGCGCGTTGCCATAGTCTCTCGTCATTGAGTAACAGCATGCCTCCTTCGCCGCCGGTCGTCATAATCTTGTCCTGGCAGAACGAAAAGGCCGCTGCGTCGCCAAACGATCCCACCGGTTTACCCCGATATGTTGCACCGTGCGCCTGAGCGCAGTCTTCGATGACTCTCAGATTGAATTCGCTTGCGACCTTTAGAATCCGATCCATATCGCAAGGCCATCCGGCCAAATGTACCGCGATGATCGCGCGGGTCTGGGGGGTAATGGCTTCCCGGACCGTGCTCTCCGTGATGTTCTGCGAATCAATATCGACGTCCGCCATTACCGGCTTTGCGCCGCGCATCACCACAGCACTTGCCGATGCAATAAAGGTGCGACACGTTGTGATCACTTCGTCGCCAGGGCCGATCTCCATTGCCTGTAATGCTAATTCGAGTGCCAGGGTGCCGTTTGCTAACGCCAAGCCATACCGGCGTGAGCAAAATACCGCAAACTCCTCCTCGAACGCCTTGCCCTCTCCTCCGGTCCAATAATTCACTTTGCCGCTGGCGAGCACGGCCGCCACCGCATCAATTTCGTCCGGCGCAAAATAGGGCCACGGTGGCAGCGGAGCGGTTCGCACGGCGGATCCACCGTCGATCGCTAGCCTTCCAATGCCGCCGGTGGTGTCTTGGACGATCATCTGATGCTCCGGTTTATTCGTCGACGCGTCGCCTCAGTTATTGGTTCTATTGACGCCCGGTATGCTGGACGCCCTCCGGTAGGATCCCAGATATTCGCGGAACCAATCGATCGTGGTCCGCAATCCCTCTTCAAGAAACACGCTCGGTTTCCATCCCAAGATCTGTTTAGCGCGTCCGTTGTCACCGGCCATACGCCAAATCTCCGTCGGACGGTACGGCAGAGCTCCAATTGCTATGGCCGACTCCGTCCCAGTGATCTGTGCAATTTTCGTAACCAGATCGCGAATGCGCACTTCCTCCCCAGTCGCGATATTAGTGACGCCCTCGATCGGGGTATCGTGTTGTGAGGCCGCCACAATCCCGTCCACCAAGTTACTGACATAACAAAATTCCCGGGTCTGTTCTCCCGCGGTTGTTCGGATTGGATCACCGCGCAAGCAACTGATGATCAGTTCTGGAATAATTGCCTTCGAACTCTGATAAGGCCCAAACGCGTTAAACCCTCTTACAATCACCGTCGGAATTGAATCTGTTCTTCGCTGCTGCATGCGGCAGTAGAGCTCGCCCGCATACTTACTGATCGAATATGGGGAAATAGGCTCTGGCGTCATCGTCTCGACGAACGGGACTTGTGTCTGCAGCCCGTATACCTCTGACGTTGAAAGATACAGAAATTTACCGGCACATTTCTGCGCCACATCCAGCAGGTTAGCCGTCCCTTTGCCATTGACATCGAAACACTCTTCCACCTGACGGAAGCTTTCGCCAACGTGATTATAAGCCGCCAAATGATAGACAATTTCCGGCTTGTAATCGTGTATAGCCTCGAGCGAACCGCGATTTCGCAAGTCTGCTTCGATGATCGTCAGCTTGCCCCAAATATCGCGCAGCCGTTCGCAGCGCATAACGTTTCCGTACCGCACGACTACCGCGACTGCGCACCCTTCTCCTAGCAATCGGCTGACTAAGTGAGATCCGATAAACCCGGAACCGCCAGTAACTAAGACTTTCTTACCTTTCAAATTCATCAAGCCTGTTTTCCCGATTCATGTGTTCCGCAGAACCCCTCACCGGCGGACCAATCCCTGTGGGTCAATCACGGTGTAGAACTCAGTTACTTCGCTTTCCGCTAACTGTCGGTCCTTTTCAGTATTTATCGTCAGGTGTTTACCCCTGTGTAAGTACGCGAACAAACTGCCTTTGCTTTGTAGCGTCGCGAAGAATTCGGGAATGCCCGAGTTACGCTCCATCTGATCCAAAGCATCCCGTTCGCAGAGCAGGTATCCGATATTAATCCAATAGGGAAGCCGCGGTTTCTCTTGAAACCCTCCGACTTCGCCGGAATCGTTCACCTCCACCACGCCGAAGGGGCTCTGCATCGGATATACGGTCAGTGTCGCCCCCGCCCCGTGCTCTTCATGAAAGCTCAATAATTCGGCCAGGTCAACGTTCGCAAGCGTGTCGCCATAACACACCAAGGCGCGGTCTGGCACATGCTCCCGCGCATCCAAAATTCGGTCGGTCATGCCAACATCGCCTGAATCGACGCATACAATTTCGGCCGCCGAGTTGAAATCCTTCACAAACTGCCGGATGGATTGCGCCCGGTAGCCGATGCAAAGAACGATTCTTTGTATCCCCGCCCCGGAGAGATAACGCAATAGGTGCGCAAGGATAGGCGTTCCGTTCAGCGGAACAAGCGGCTTAGGCAGCGTGTCAGTAATCGGACGCATCCGCTCACCTTTGCCGCCACACAACACCACGGCCGTTACGCCGAGCAAGATTGCCTCTTCGCGATCAACGACTGTATCTTTGCAGTATAGCTATGGCGGAAGGAGTCCGGTGTCTCCAGACGGATCGTTTCACGTGCTGCGCTTCCCATGCGGCGCAACAATTCGGGATTGTGCGCCAGATGGCTCAGCCGATCTCGAATAGCGTCAGAATCGCAAGGGGGAACGACGTAACCATTTTCCCCGTCGCGAATGAGCTCGGCAGAACCAGTAGATGAGGTCACAATCACCGGCAAACCGCTCGCCATCGCCTCCATCACCGCATAGGAGTATCCGTCTGCTAATGATGGATGGACAAGTACGTGAGACTTTCCGTACACTTCACCGTAATTGTCCCTCACAGAAAGCGGCTGCATACGAATGCGTGCGTCAAGAGATATCTGGCGCTGGAGGTATTTGTTAATCACCCGGTTTCCTGGTGCGCTCCAGAAAACTAGTTCCAAATCCGGCTCTGGAAGACTGCGGAACGCATCGATCAGATAACGAAAGCCCTTCGCGGGACGTAACATCCCCACGTAACTCACACGAAATCGAGGCTCGTCGAATTTCGCCACTGGAAACCGATCTACAGCGAGTGGGGGACGTGCCACAAACACCTGCTTCTCGGGGACTCCGTGTTCCAGCATTGTCTGCTTGGCGTAATTCGACATGACTCGAATCCGTGCCGCGATCGAATATTCGGCGAGGGCCATTTCCCGCGCGGCCCTACTAATGACAGGGCGAATTCCGAGACGGAGACCCTCCTCCCGTTGCTTTTCAAAAAAATCATCGACGTGCGTCGTGATGCAGTCTAAAATTGTAGTGGCGCCCATCATTTTTGCCCGTCGAAGAGCCTTCAGGCATTGGCCAGTTACGCCCTGGAAAAGATCGGCAGGAGGCATATGCCTCGCAACATAATTGTCAAAGTGCGTATTCGAGAGGTAATCGCGATGCGCGTGCAGTCCGCGTACGATGGGGATTTTGTCCATCAGATTTACTAACCGCGATTCGGCGATTTGAAAGCCGGCAACGCCCGGATACCGCGCCTGCCCGAAAGCTGTAACATCGAATTGAGGACACAGTGCCTCCACAAACTGCGCAAAATTGACGCCTTGGCCGCCGACACCAGGTCTCGCATTCGCAGCAAGTACGATTCTGCCTGATTTATTCGCCAAGGCAGATTCTCACTCGATTTCTCCCGGCCCCACGGAGGTTAGCTCTCCCTTGGATAACGGCGGTGATGGCAAATCGCGAATCTCGTAAAATTTGAAGCCGGGCAACCCTGACAGGTCCGGCCGCTCCACCTCCTTACCGAGATACTTGAAGATTTCGTCGCTCCAAACCCAATCGGCCATTGCCGCCACCGTGGCATGCGGTGGAATGTGTCGATGAAAGTATGGCCCGCTCACCGGCTTTCCCGCTTCCGCTCGATCTGATAATCCCCATGCAAAATGATATAGGTGATTCTCTCCAAGAAGCACACTGAGCGGGAATTGAGGGAAGTATATTTCGCCAGCATGTTTTCTGGAAAACTCATAGACCAATGCCATCTCGTCCTGTTGCGCCGGAACCGTAAAATTATACAGCGCTATCGGGAGTTGCACCGCCACAAACACAACCAGTGTGCCCGTCACCACCGCGTGCCGCATACTCGCCACTCTCCGCGAATCTATCGCCGGCACACGAATTCGCTGCAACTCGACCACTGCCGCCAGTAAGAAGAAGTACACTGCCGGACACAGCGTATTGATCGAACCAACGACTTTGATCTTGCCGAGAATCGAGGTAGTGCAGAGCGCTAGGCCGGCGCCCAAAAGTAACAACGAGGGGTTCCTTCCAAGTAACTCCTTAGCGCTCCATTTTCTCGAGTTCATCAGGTGGAGAGTTACCGCAGCAAGCGCCGCGATTAGAAAAGCGGCACTCTCATTTGCCAGAAGCATCACAGCCGGGATAACCTGCTCGCGTCGGAACGGCTGGTGCGTCGGAATGTATAAGATGTTGTAGATGAGCGCCGGCCATCCGCCCATCGATGCCGCGGCTATCTCTAGCAATGCGAGTGTGAACCCGATTGCCGAGACGGCGTAAAGCGCAAACAAACGCCATCCGCAGACGATCAGGACATATACCCCCAGTAACGGCAACACGGGAAGCATGACCTGCTTAGCAAGAATCGAGAGGGCCACCGCGAACCCTGCCGCAACCAAATACCATCGCCTGCCCGTGTGAACGCACAGGAATAGCATTACGCATGAGACCGCTCCCCAGCCGAGTGCCGGGGCATCGGCATGCAGAATTTCCGATGCCGTATTTAAAGTGTCGTTGAAGGTTGTCAGTACAAAGAAAACCAGCGCGCATTCCATCCAATTCGCGGACTGCGACATGCGGCTCGTAACCCACAACAGAAGAATTCCGGGCAATAGATACATCAACAGATTGATTGCGACGCCCGCCCGAACCGCGTTACTCGGAGTGTTCAGAAATTTCGCCGCAGGCATATATGTCCACACGGTTGTCGGCCCATAGATCGTGCTTAAAGCCGGCCCTTGTTCGGGCGGATAATAGACTGAGTATCCGTGTAACCAAGCGGCACTCGGCGCAAGTCGATGGTCGCTGTTCAAATTCGTGGGGGCCTGCGAGACATGTTGGTAGATCATGAAGCTCACCGTCAAGACGGCGGCAATACGAAGGGAGAGGAACCATACGGACCGATCTCGCGCCCGCGAATGAAAGCGCCGCAAGCTATAAGCAGTGAGGGGAATCAAAACGCCTGTGAGGAGCACTGACACCAGGAGAGTTAGGGCGCGGGCGGTGAGCAGACTTTTCATTGTGAGTAGGCCTGGCGAGAACACCGCGACAAAATCCTCCGCTCGCCGGATACCAAGGGTACTTCATTCTACAAAGCGCCGGTGGCGCAAATCTAGTGTTACGACCATCGCTTGAACGTAGAGAGTACCGTATAAGCAGTAAGGGAGATGC
>JBARMQ010000442.1:0-5685 GCA_049802535.1 Bryobacteraceae bacterium
CCTCACTCCTGATCGATATGGAGACCGGCGAATCGGTGGAAGCAACGCCTGAATATGCCAAGAGCGAATATCCCAAAAAGGTTCAGGCGCATTTGGAGGAGCTTGCTTCCAAAGCACGTGGCGCGGGCATCGAATATTTTCTTCTGCGGACGGACCGGCCGCTGGATGAAGGGTTGCGTGAATATCTTGGCATCCGGCAGCGGAGGAAATAATTGGGTTTCTTAGCGCCCTGGTTCCTAGCAGGCATCGTCGCTCTGGGCTTGCCGTACTATCTGCATTTGTTGCGGCAACACCGCAACACGCCGCAGCCGTTCAGCTCGTTGATGTTCTTTGAACGGCGAACGCAGAGTACGGTTCGGCATCGGCGTCTCCGCTATTTCACATTGTTGGCGCTGAGAATGCTCGTGCTGTTGCTGCTGGCGCTCGCATTTTCGAACCCCTATATCAATCGCAAGACGTTGGTCTCCGCCGGTAAGACCATCGACGTAATCGCAGTCGATCGATCGTTCAGCATGCGGTATGGAGACCACATGGCGACGGCCAAAGCCGCTGCCCATCGCGCGTTGGGTGCGCTTCCCGCGGTGACTTCCGCGCAAGTCTTAGCCGTCGACTCGCGGATCGAAACCATGTCGCAGGCGGGCAGCGGGAGAGGCGCGCTGAGCGCGGCGATCGACGCCATTCAGCCTTCCGACCGCATCAGTTCCTATGGCGAATTTACTCGCGCTATGCGCGTGCTGCACCAATCGACGGGTGCGCAGATACGCGTCCATTTCATCAGCGATATGCAGCAGACTTCCATGCCGCCGGCATTTGCCGATCTCGATCTGGGTCTGGGCATAACGCTCGATCAAGTTTGCATTGCATCGAAAGAAGAACCGAATTGGGCAGTGGAGTCGGTGAACGCGCCCGCGCATGTTTACGACCCCAAACAGACACGGGTCGTGGCGACGATCGCGGGGTGGGCAACGCCGGCGGTAAGCCGTAGAGCTATCTTGACGCTGGACGGCAAGGCACTGATGTCGAAAGAAGTCAACGTTCCGGCCGGTGGCCGCGCGCAAGTCGAGTTTCTGGGCTTCGATGTACCTTACGGTGCGCATCGCGGCGAAGTACGGCTAGAGCCGCCGGACACACTCGCCGCAGACGACACGTTCCCGTTTGCGATGGAGCGATCCGATCCGCGCCCGGTCTTGTTCCTCTTTGAGAACGGCCGGACCAAGTCCAGCTTCTATTACAAGACGGCCATGGAATCGGCGCACGATACCGGCCTTATTGTTCAGGTGCGGCCTGTGGAACAAGCCACCGGCGAAGATTTTTCCAAATACGCTTTTGTCGTCCTTGAAGATCCCGGTAGTTTGGCTGACACGTTAGAGCGGCAATTGGGAGATTATGTTCGGCGCGGCGGCTCGCTGCTGATTACGCTTGGAACCTCCAGCATGCAACGGGGCCGCGTTCCTGTCGTTGGATTTCATTTTGCGGAAGTGCGGGAAACGCAAGGCGCGGGAACGGTTGATTCAAGTGGCAGCGCCGCGTTGCGTGGCGCCGGTGGTTTTGAAAATGTCCGGTTCTTCGATGCAGCCCATATCACCCCCGCGGCCGATAGCCGTACGCTGGCCAAGCTAGACGATGGCGCGCCGCTGGTTATTGAGCAGGATTTGGGCGAAGGACGGGTTCTGGTGTTCGCTTCAGCGTTCGACAACGTCACCAATGACTTTCCACTTCATACTTCGTTCGTGCCATTTGTCGCGCAAACCGGCCGCTACTTGGCGGGCCAAGAAGATGTGCCGTCCAGCATGACTATCGGCTCGGCGATTGAGTTGCGCCGGGCCCGCGATCAAGGCGTAGCCGCGGACGTCGTCGGTCCCGACGGTAAGCACGAACTTTCTCTGAGCGAAGCTTCGCGCGCGACGGCTTACGAGATGGAGCACGAGGGCTTTTATGAAGTCACTCGGGCCGATGGACACAAGTTTCTGGTCGCGGCGCACGCTGACCGCCGCGAATCGGACCTGGCACGCATTCCCGAGGAGACGTTAACCCTTTGGAAAAATACCGGGACTGGTGCGGCGCAAGGATTAAACACTGCGGCCGGCGTCACCAGGCCGTGGGATTTGTGGCGATATTTTCTGCTGCTGGTGTTGGCGGCGGCATTCGCCGAATCGCTGTTCGCTATTCGTTATTTGCGAGCCGGCCAAGTGTCCTGAGCGCGCATAAGGTCGCTGGTTTGGACTGGGCGACAATGAGAATTTACGTCCGCTCCGTTAGCGGCTTCGGGAACCAAGGAGGCTTCGGATTATGACAGCCCTCAATCAACTGAACCAGTATCTGCGGAGACTGGAACGGAGGCTGCGCTTCTTTGCCGCTTCGCGCGGAGCAGCCTTGACAGCGGCAGTCACGCTGCTGATCACCGTGCTGCTGGTCGCGATCGGCAATCATTTTTCGTTCGCATCGGGCGTCGTTCTGCCCCTTCGCATCATTCTCTACTTGTCGGTCGCAGCTGCCATTGCGCTGCTTTTGGCGATCCCGCTACGCCGCTTGACACGACGCCATATCGCGGGAATGATTGAACAGCGATTTGGCGATTTGAATGAGCGCCTGGTGACGGTTACCGAACGCTCCGATCCCAATAATCCCTTCACCGAGTTGCTGGCGGAAGACGCTCTTCGTGTGGCGCAGCAGCACAGTGAAGATGAGATGACATCAAACGGCCTGATCGCCGCTTTTGCCGCTCTCGCTACCGTCTGCGTGGCTGTTTTGGTCTGGATGATCGCGGCTGCGCCCGGAACTTGGGGTTACGGCAGCGCTTTATTGTGGACTGGGCATGTGGGCTCACAGCCTCCGTATCAAATCGTCGTAGCGCCCGGCAACAAAACGGTACGCAAGAAATCGGACCAGGCGGTGACGGCGCGCCTGATCGGCTTTTCCTCCGACCGGGTTACGTTGTTCGCAAAATATCGAGGCTCGCTAAAGTGGGAACAAGCCGCCATGCGCTCCCAACGCGACGCCAACGGCTTTCAGTTTCTCTTCACAAGCCTTGCCGAACCGGTTGAATATTACGTTCAAGCGGGAACCGCAACTTCCAAGCACTTCACGCTGGGAGTGCGCGATTTGCCGGGCGTAACACGCGTCAAGGTAGCGCTGCACTATCCGGGGGCGCTGGGGCTGGCGGATGTTGTCAATGATCCCGGCGGCGACGTGCGGGCGGTCCAGGGGACCGATGCGCGGATCTCCGTATTGACCGACCGGCCACTGCAGCATGGCTTTCTGGTGAAAGACGACGGTACGAAACTGGCGCTGAATCACGGCGATTTGCCCGGCAACTGGCTTTCGGCAGAGATGCAAGTGGAAAAAGACGGTTCGTATCACGTCGCGGTGCTCGATGAAGGCGAGCTGATCCGTTTGAGTGACGACTACTTCATTGAAGCGCGGAAGGACGAGCCGCCGGTAGTGAAGATCGTGAAGCCGGGAAGAGATCCACACGTTAGCCCCATAGAGGAAGTCCCCGTGTCCGTGGAGGCTTCCGATGACTTTGGTTTGAAGAGTGTGGAATTGCACTATTCGGTCAACGGAGGAGCGGAACAAACTGTGCCTCTGCTGCGAGGCGGCAACGTTAAAGAGGCGAACGGCAAAACATTGCTTTCTTTCGAGAATTTCAAGGTGGTGCCGGGCGACTTAGTCAGTTTTTACGCCACCGCGAAAGATGCGTCCCATACTGCCCGGACCGATATTTTCCTGGCCAAGACTGAGCCCTTCGACTACACGTTCCGCCAATCTCAACAAATGGGTGGCGGCGGTGGTGGCGGAGCGGGCGATGACAACGCCAAAATTTCCGAGCGTCAATCCGACATCATTGCGGCAACATGGAACGAGCTGAAGAACGGTCCGAAGGATAAAAATTCCTCATTGGAAGATTCGCATTTTCTGTCCAATCTGCAGGGCAAATTGGGCCAACAAGCTAAGACCTTGGCGGATCGTATGAGCAGCCGCGAAATGTCTGGCGACGGCGCCTCATTTGACAGTTTCTCAAAGGACATGAACCAAGCGTCCGCCGAGATGGACACAGCCGTCAGCTCACTGAAGTCGGGCAAATGGCAGGAAGCGATGGTTCCTGAACAGAAAGCATTGCAATCGCTGCTGCGGGCTGAATCCACGTTCCGCGAAATTCAAGTTGCCTTTGGACAGCAGGGCGGTGGCGGCGGTGGTGGTGGCGCTTCGCGGGATTTAGAACGCATGTTCGATCTCGAATTAGATACCACCAAGAATCAGTACGAGACGGGTCAATCGGCTTCTGCCGCGGACCAGCAGCAGAAGGATTTCGACGATGCGCAGCAAAAGTTGCAAGCCTTGGCGCAGCGCCAACAGGAACTAGCCGCCCAACAGAAGCAACAACAGGAATTTCAGCAGCGTTGGGAACAGGAGATGCTGCGGCGCGAGGCCGAACAGCTCCGCCAGCAGATGCAGCAGCTCGCTCAAAATCAACAGCTGAGTCGCCAGCAAAGCGGTCAGCAGAACGGGCAACAAAGTTCTCAGCAGAATGGGCAGCAGAGCAACCAGCAGAATGGGCAGCAGAGCGGGTCTCAATCCGCATCGTCGCAATCAGGCTCGCAATCCGCATCGGCCGCCCGGCAAAGCGCTAGCGCGCAAGCTGCGCTGCGCCAGGCTATGCAGGCGATCGATCGCGCGGAAGACCAGATGCGCAAGGCCGTCAGCCAACGTGATCCAGCAGCGCAACGCGAAGCGGCGAATCAGTTACAGCGTGCCGAGGATCTGCTGAACCAAATGCAGCGGCAGCAGGAAGGCGGATCGTTATCGGACTTGAATGCCCGAGCTCAGGACCTGGATCGGCGGCAGCGCGAGTTTGAGAGCAAGATGCGCAAGAATTACGGCGAAGGCGAATCCAGTCCATTTATGAACAATCCTCGTTTCGAACGCGGGTTGGATTATTTCCCCCGGCATACGTCGCCCGAAACCGATCAACTGGCGAAGGAGAAGGAGAGGTTAGCTTCCGAGGCCGAACAGATCGAGAAAGACATGCAGCGCGAAGTCCAACGAATGGGCGCGAATCAGCCCGATGATGCAACGCGCTTACGCAAAGCTCTTTCAGACGCCGAGCAATCCGAAGTGACATCGGAAATGAAGAAGAGCGCGAACTGGATTCGTAACGGCCTGGCGCCTATAGCCGCGAGCCGCGAACGCGACCAAACCGAGAGCGTGGACCAGCTGCAGCGCGAGTTGGAACAAGCGCAGACAGCGATGAAAAATGAAGGACCCGGCGGGCAGAGGAATGCGCAAAACGGAACCCGCGCTCCGGGCCAGGATGCGGCGCAAGCGGTCGCGCAGCTGGAGCAATTGCGAGAGCAACTGCAGCGGCAACAAGGTCAAAATGGATCGCAATCCGGGCAGCAGGCGGGACAGCAATCCGGTCAGCAACCCGGCCAATCAGGCCAACAGGGCCAGTCCGGTCAACAGGCAGGCCAACAGGCCGCTCAAGGCGGCAGCCCGTATGGCGGTTCCACTCGTGGCGGAGGAGACAGCCCGTACGGCTACGCTAACCTGCAACAGACCATTCGAACGTTGAATCAGCTTCGCGATCGATATGGCTGGCAGGATCGGCAATTCAACTACGATGTCAACTACGCGCTGGGGTATCTCCAAAGGATTTATCAAACCCGCAATGGAGAGCTGACGGCG
>JBARMQ010000443.1:0-2969 GCA_049802535.1 Bryobacteraceae bacterium
TGGCTTGAACCGGCGGTCGAGCTCCGCCTGGGCAAAATAAGCAGACGCCTTGCGAAGGATTTCATTCGCCTGCCGGAGTTCCCGGTTCTCCCGCTCCAGCGCCTTCAGGCGCTCGGCAATTTCGGTCGAAACGCCGCCACGCACGCCGCTGTCGGTCTCCGCCTTCTTGACCCACTCATTGAGCGACTGCGCCGTGCAGCCGATCTTCGCGGCTATCGAAGTCACCGTCGCCCACCGCGAGGGATGATCCTTCTCATGCTCGAAATCCAGCCGAACCGCGCGCGGGCGCACTTCGGGTGAAAATCGGTTCGTTGTCTTGCTTGCCATCGCTCCACCTTCTCAAGGTTAGGAGCCTCCGGCAAATTCGGAGCGGTTCAGTAACCCCGCGGCGCGGCCAGTTACAGGGAACCTCACGACCCCTTTCGCGGTTCCCATCGTGAAGTGAAATTTTCTGCTCGCTAATCTTCTGATAAAAATTGTGTCCAAGCAAATCAGACGCTGTTGAAAAACCGAGGCACACACGACCGAATTGCTGCCGGTGGCTATTGCGATGGCGAGGCCCCGCCTGTTGATTCTTGGCCTGGCGTGCCTGAATTGGTCCGAACCAAAACGGTTCCTCTGCCCCCGCAATGGGACGCGATTTTTGGGCCATTGTGCGGAGACGCTGACGGGCTTATCGTCGTGGGCCAGATCGGCCAATCGCTCGATGGACGCGTGGCAACGACCAGCGGTCACTCGCGCTACATCAATGGTCCGGCGGGCCTCGCACATCTGCATAGACTCAGGGCAATCGTCGATGCCGTTGTCGTCGGAGTAGGCACCGCGCTGGCCGACGATCCGCAACTCACTGTGCGACACGTGA
The DNA here is from genome assembly GCA_049802535.1 of Bryobacteraceae bacterium. Taxonomy (GTDB): domain Bacteria; phylum Acidobacteriota; class Terriglobia; order Bryobacterales; family Bryobacteraceae; genus Bog-105. The sequence goes on from JBARMQ010000443.1 coordinate 863, forward strand.
TCGGCCCCAATCCGGCGCGCGTGGTGATCGATCCCAGCGCGCGCTTACCGGCGTGTGCGAAGATGTTCGCGCGCGACGGTCTTCGGCGTTTGGTGATGACAGCACACGATGCAAAGCCACAGCTCCCGGCCGATATCGAAATTGTACGGTTGCAGTCGTTCCAGCGGCGTATCGCGCCGGAGGCTATTCTCTCCGCCCTTCACGAATGCGGATTGCGGCGCATTTTGATTGAGGGCGGGGCTGAAACGGTTTCGCGCTTCCTCGTCGCTGGCTGTCTCGACCGGCTGCACGTGGTGGTCGCGCCCATCATCATCGGCACTGGGCGGCCAAGCTTCAATCTCCCGCCGATCGAGCGCGTGCAAGAAGCGTTGCGAGCACCGATGAAGATCCACCAACTGGATGGCGAGGTGTTGTTCGATTGCGACCTGAGCGCTCAGCGCCGGGCAATCTGGTCGGCGAAGACATCGATGTGACCCATGGGAATTGGCAATTTTTCGTGCGCCAGCGCATCCAGCGATGCTTGAGCCAAGTTGCGATTTCGGGCAGCGATTGTTGTCCGACCTCACGCCCGGCCGTCGACTAGGCCGCCAGCATGTCCCCGATCGTGTGCTTCATCACCCAGTCGGCCGCGGCGTTCACGACAAAATAACTCACGGCTTCGAACATCGCGATTGCTCGCTTCGCGGCATCCGGGCCGAGTGCTGGTCCAATCGCTTGTCACCACGTTCGTGGTTGCCAACGGCCGCGATGATCGCCGCATCGAGAGCATCGGAAGGCTCAAAGGCGACCCGGCCGTCGTAAGATAGCGCTGCATAGGACAAAAGCCCGCGCACGCGGCTTCGATCGCGAGCCGTTCGAGCCAGGCCTCGGAAACAAGATCGAGCAGCGCGGAAGTCGTGAACAGATCGAGCGGGCCGTGAGCGCCGCTTTAAGATCGCGCACAAGATCAAGTGGCGTGGTCGTCATCCTGGCGCGGCGATGGGACGCGTTGGTGCCAAGCATCAATAGGCCTAGGTCGTTGTCGATCAGCTTCCAATTTTGCTGTGGTGGCAGATGTCACGCGGAGCGCAAGATCGAGGATCGTGAGCGCAGGCAATGCGGGTCAGGCCGCGCCAACGGTGCCGAGAACTTTGGTGCTACGTGCGCAGATTTGTAAGGTTCGCGCAAGGAAAGCTAGTCTGCGGAAAAGCCGCTCATTTTGTTGCCGCCTCAATTGCCCCGGCGAAAAGTACGGCGGAGTCGCGCCAGCTTGGGAAATGCGCCGCGGCTGCACGCGCGGCAGAGGAGATTTTCTGACGTTCATCGCTGTCGACGATCAGCCGGCGAAGCGCACGCGCGAGTGCGGTGACATCGTCGGGTTTTACTAGAACGGCGAATTCTCCTGATAGTGTATCCGGGATCGCGCCCGCGGTGGTTCCGATGGTCGGCAGGCCGTAGGCAACTGCCTCGGCATAGGCCATACCATAGCTTTCGAAACGCGACGCCAGCACGAAAAGGTCGGCCGCGCGATAGAGTTCAGCGAGGCGCGCGGGGGGTACGGCGCCGAGCAACGCAATTCGATCTGTCAGCTTAAAACGCGCGATGTCGGCTTCGATTTGTGCGGTAGTCGCTCGGTCGCGTCCGGTGTCACCGGCAATCTTGAGCTGCCAGGGCAGATCTGTGAGCGTTGTGAGCGCCGCGATCAGCACGTCGTAACCCTTGCCTGGAACAACAGAGCCAACCGCGAGCAGCCTCATCACGCCATCGCGGCTACCGAGGGCGGGCGCAACTGGATCGCTGCCGGGACGCGCGACCGTAATGTGCTCTGCTGGGACGCCGTAATCCGCTATCAAACGATTTTTTGTTGATGGGCTGGTTGCGATTACGCGGCGCGCGAATTCCAGGGCAGCGCGTTCGCTTGCGCGAAACCTATTCGCGTCGGCCAGGGATAGTCCCGACTCCAGCGCTAGCGGCTGGTGCACGAGTGCGATTAGCGGGTTACGCTGATGGAGCGAAGCGGCGGCTGCTGGCAATACTCCAAATGCAAGTCCGTCGATCACGATCGGTTGCCCTTGCGGCATTCTTGTCAGCAACGGTAGCGCGGCAGCCCGATTCTCTGCGTCGGGAC
>JBARMQ010000444.1:0-7187 GCA_049802535.1 Bryobacteraceae bacterium
CGCAGGCACTCCTCCCACGTTTTCGGTAAAGGTGAATTTGGTCCGGCTACTGATCTCAGTCCGCGACTCGGAGGGGCGCCTATTAACCGACTTAAGTAAAGAAGACTTTCGGCTGGTCGACAGCGGTGTGCCACAGGTAATTTCCGTCTTCGAGCGGAATACGTCGCTCCCCTTATCCGTCGCAATCCTCATCGATACCAGCGGCAGCACGCAGCAGGACTTGCACTACGAGGAAGACTCAGTACTCAAATTTTTGATTGCCTTGCTGAATTCCGGCAATCCCGACGACATGTTCGCCTTGTACAGCTTTAATTGGCGGATCACCCAAGAAACGGATTTCGGCCGTAGCAAGAGCCGGGCCGAGCGCCTCTTGCATGGGCTCCATGGCGATGGTGGTACCTCGCTTTATGACGCAATTTATCTCGCGAGCGATGGATTAGCGGAGCGTGAGGGACGCCACGTGATGATTGTGGTTACCGATGGCGGCGACACCACCAGTTATAAACACTTTGGCGATGCTCTTCGGGCCGCTCAGCAAGCCGATACGGTGCTCTATCCGATCGTCGTGGTGCCCATCGAAAATGAAGCCGGCCGGAATATCGGAGGCGAACACGCGCTTGCGACTATTGCCTCTTCGACCGGCGGGCGAATCTTCAATCCAGAAGGATTTGCTGAGCTCGATACCGCGTTCTCAGATTTGTTGCGGGAGTTGCGAACGCAATATTTGATCGGCTATTACCCGAAAAACGTCCGGCAAGAACCTAAACTGTTCCACCCTGTGAAGGTCGCCACACGGACCGACTCACTTCGAATCGATACCCGGAGCGGCTACTATGACGTTTGGTGACGGTAAGCGCTAGTCGAATACTTCGCCGTTAGAAACCCGGAGAGCTATTCCAATCAGCGCCAAAGACCACTTCGCTCATCGGCTTACGTTGACGTTCAGCGATCTCTCCGCCGCGGTACTGCGGCGGCAAATCTTCCGGCTTACTGAGATAGCCTAAAGCCACTGCGGCACCAAGTTCATAGTCTGCGGGAATGTGAAGCTCTCGACGAGCCTTTCCCTCATCAAAACCCGCCATTGCGTGCGCGTGAAGGCCGAGGGCCGTAGCTTGCAGCATTAATGTCGCTAAGGCTTGGCCGGCATCGTGCAAGGCGAAACGATTTGGCGTCCCTTTTTCAGTGAACGTTGTCTTCGCGGCCATCAGGAAGAGAACCGGAGCAGATTTCGCCCAACCTTGATTGAAGTCGACCAGGATGCCGAGTAATTTCTGATATGAATCGTGATCCGACTTGCGCGCTACCAGAAAGCGCCATGGCTGCTCATTGTACGAAGACGCGGCCCATCGAGCGGCGTCAAACACGAGTTTCAGATCACTGTCCGACACATTCCGGTCTGAGAACGAGCGCGGGCTCCACCGAGCGGCAATCAATCCGTGTACATCGGTTGGCACCGGGGACAGTTTCGGACTAGGGCCCTTGAAAAACGAGTTTTGCGCTGATTCTTCCTGCGATACGTCAGTGCTCAAGAAATCCTCCTAAGGCGAGATAGTTTATCGTCTCGACTTAATAGATGGATTCCGCAGCTCAAAGGTCGTACAAATGAAGCGGCCCTGAATTTAAGACACGTCGAATGAGGGGACGTTCGCTCTTTAAGCGTCGACTTCAGCAGCGGCCTGAGCTTCTTCTTCTTCCTTACTCCCAGGAGCATAATAGTCGTGGTAATAAGTGTATTTACTGTAAAGCTCACCGCGGCGGGCGCCATTGACGACGATGCCGAGCACATTATTCTCGCAAAGCGACTGGAGCGCCCTGGTCACGGAATCGAAGGTTGTCGTCCCGATACGAACAACCAGGACGGTGCCATCGCACATGGTTGAAAGAAGATTGCCGTCGGCGGCAAAAAGTAAAGGCGGACTATCTAAAATCACCCAGTCGAAAGTTTGCCGCAGGTCTTCGATCAGACTCTTGCATTCCTTCAGGTTGAGAAGCTCGAGCGGATTAGGAACGGCTTGACCCGCCGTCATAATGTACAGATTCGTGTGCTCGAGCTTCCGGATAACGCGGCTGAGAGAAACCTGACCGAGTAAGTAATCGGTCAAGCCCGGAGAAATATCGACCTGAAAGGTCTTGTCGACAGTGGGGCGCCTGAAATCAAAGTCCGCCAGTAGAACCCGTTTGTCGGTAAGCTGCGCCTGCGTTAGCGCGAGGTTTGTCGCAGTGAAAGATTTTCCTTCCGCCGGCGACGCGCTCGTGACAACCAGCGTACGGAGCGGATGAAGCGTTTGGAGATGGTTCAAACGCGTGCGGAGCGTACGGAACTCCTCACCGGGAGCTTCTCGAGGTTTCGACGGGTTTACGACAAGGGCGTCATCCTTGGGATGGTAGGGAACGACTTGAACCTTGTTGATGATCGCGCGGAGATCTTCACGTTCTTCGGCATCTGTCTGCGCGCCGGCAGAATCGTCTAGAAGATCGGCGCCAGCTACGGATCCATCATTTTCAGAGGGGTTTGTGGAATCGGGATATTGCTGAGCTGCTTTTCGCAGCGCATCGTGGACGCGGCTCATAATTAAACCTTGTTCATGTAGTAGTGGGCGACCGAGCCTGCCATGACGGCCAAGCCGACCAGTGTTGCCGTCGCCCATCCGACCCACATAATTTGCTTTCTGCGCTGGACGATTAAGTCATTTTCTAGCAGCGGGATGCTACCGAGGATTGAGAGCTGCGTATAAAGCCGGGCATCTTTGAGATTCTTGAGTGATGTATCTTTCACCTCTCGAATCGCTATCAGTATGATCCCGACCAAGAGCCCTAGAACCGCGCCAGCCGGAATGATCAAAGAACGCTTCGGAGCGGTGGGAGTATCGGGCAGTGACGCCTGATCCAAGACCTCAAGGCTTTCACCCTCTTTACGGCTTTCCATGTCCATCGAGATCGAGGACCGCTGCAGCTTCATTTCTAGTTCCTGGTATTTGGCTTTGGCCAAATCCCTATCACGGATCAATTCCGATTCCTCGCTCTCACCCGCCGGCACACCGGTCACACGGCTTTGATACTGTTTGATTTGGGAATTCATATCGTCCACTTCTTTGGCGATACGATGAGATTCCATCGAATTGGTTTGTAGCGCGGTTTTGATTTGTTCCACCGTGGCCTGCCCATCCATCCTTTGTCTGGTAAGGACGGGGTTCTCAACCGGAGGCGTATTCTTAGCCGTCTCGGACGCCTTTTCTGGCTTATTGAGAGCATCGCGCTGGCGCTTGAGAACTGCCAATTGCTGCTTCGCCTTCTGAACATCCGGAAAGTCTTCCGTATATTGATTCCGCATGTTTTCAAGCGACGTTTCAAGAGTTTGGATCTCATGATCCAAATCCGTGATTCGCTCATTGCGTTGGATTGTTTGCGGAGCCGAAGTATCTTTCAAGGACAAAAGTCTATCGTTATTTATGCGTAATTCGGCTTCGAGCATCAGCCGCTGTTCATCGTTGCGGCTGGCCGCTTCATTCAGAATTTGCAGACGCTGTTGCAGAGCGTTCATTTCCCCAAGGTTCAAACTCTGTTCTTCTGGCAATTTCCCTGCGTATTTCGTCCGGAAATCAGCAAGTTTCTTGTCGTCGTTATCCAAGTCCCGCTTGGCTCGATCGAACTCATCCTTTAGGAACTGGTCGGTAGCAACTATGTTATTCATCCGATCGGAGACGTTCTCGCTCATAAAGCGCGAAACAATGTCTTGGCAGACTTTTTGTGCTGTGTAGCGCTCGCGGTAAGCAAACGAAACCTGAATGGCGGGAAGGTTATGCGCCGTCACATTTGTGACGGCGGCGGTAGGCGAAATCCTGATAGCCGGCCCCATGACGCTGAGCACGTCGTCCATCGGCTCACGCTTCAGCTCCTTCTTGTACAGGCTGTAGGTGGTGATGAGACTGGTCAAAGTGGCGCGGCTCTTGATGGTTTCAGCCATTCCGTTGATGTGATCGGCCAGTGTCTGGCTGTTGGTGGTCTCGACCAACGACTCGGGGACCTGCTGCGGAACAATGCGGATCCTGGCTACGGAGACATATGTGTCTTCAATGAGGTACGCCACCATCGTCGAGGCGACCAGGCCGAAAAAAGCCGGCGCGAGCACCCAACGAACGTTGCGGCGCAGAATACCAATGTAGTCTTCGAAATCGAACGTGCGCCGCGGGGTTGAGAGTCTTTCAAGCATATAGCTACCTGCCAAACCTGGATTGCTCTGACGAAATCAGGGCACCACGATATGGTCGTCATTCTCCAGCTGGATGTTTTGGTTCATATTCTTGCCGCGAATCACATCTTTGTAGTTGAAGGCAATTCGCTTGGAACCACGCAAAATGTAGATTTTCTTCTCGTTCGCAAATCCCGCCATCCCCCCGGCCTTGCTGATTGCTTCAAGAACGGTTGTGGGCGCAACGAGCGGATACTCTCCTGGGCGGGCTACTTCTCCATCTAGGAAGTATCGTTTACTCCGAACTTCCTGAACGATCACCGTGACCAGCGGTTTAACGATGTACTTGGCTAGGGAGGTTGCGATGTCCTGTTCTATCTGGAACGGGGTCAAGCCGGCCGCTTGTAGGTCGCCTACTAACGGCAGAGTGATTTTCCCGTCCGTATGCACCGAAACCGGCCCGGAAAAATCCGGCTCGTGCCATACACGTACGAACAGTACGTCTTCTGGGCCAACCTTATAGGTTTTCGTGTCGGCCGCCGAACCGGCAAGGGGGGGCGCGGTTTCGCCGGGCTTCTGGGCGTCGCCTGGTTTTTGGGAATTACCCGGCGAGCTAGGAGACGGCTGCTGCTCCTGCTGTGCAGGAGCTGCGGGAACAAGTTGCGGCGCTTGTCCCCCAAATGCAACGAAAGAAAGAAGTACAAGAGGAAGCATTGATTGCGATAACATTCTTGGCAGGAAAGCCTGAATTGTGTGTGTCAACCAAGTCAACCTGACACAATTATCTTGATTGTACACGTTTTTAGAAGACTCCAGACTGGCCCAAGGCCCGCGGCTCGACACCCTGATCGCCGAATCTGCTGTCATTTCGGCTCTTGCCGGCGTTCAGCAACCGGCGCGCTAGAAACATACGACGGATCGCCAAGACGGCTTAGCGGTACCCAGACCTCCATTGGCGTAGGTTCCCGATTCGCGAACGCATAATAGGGGATAAATGTTAGCGTCACCGGCCGCTTCGCCAGCATAACCATACTAGTCAGTGGCTGGTACAGCAGTTCATCTCCTAAAGATCTTTCGGCGACAAGGCCCGGAACCTTTAGGACTGTGATTCCGCCCAGCAAATCTTTTCGCTGTTCTAGAACGGCCGTTGAGCTAGTCTTGACGAACAAGTCGCCAAGTGCCGCCCCGTTCTGGTCCATTTGCTCCAACGAGTACACCAAAGGACCACGTTTGATCGCCACCCTGCCATAATCGCTTGCGACCCGCGGATTCGCGGCCATGGGGACCGCCTGCATCGGTAGGGTCAACACGATCACGTCGCCCGGGGCCCACTTCCTCAATACGGAGATATACGAGCCCGGCCTGGCCGGCGAAATATCGATTGAGTGGCCATTCACTTGAACATCGGCGCTCTGCGCCCACCCGGGCCAACGCAGGTAGATCCCAAATTGAGCGGCATGTTCGGGAACAACCGTCAGCCGAATCTCCCCACTCCAGGGATAGTTCGTCGTTTGCCTCAACTTTAACTTGAGCCCGTCTTCTAGGTGCCAGTTCAGCTCCGAGCTGTTGTACAAATTCACATACACGCCGTCACGGCTCATTGCGTAGAAGTAGCCCGGCAACGATTCAAACAGCCGTTCAATATTGGGAGGACAGCAGGTTGTGTCGTACCACGGATTTCTGAGCTTCTCGCCGTTAGAAGCCAGAGGATCCCGATAGCAGTATGTCGTTCCCGAAAGCGACATTCCCGCATTGACCCCGTTATAAAGCGTGCGTTCGAGAACGTCGCCATAGCGTGCTTCGGCGGTTAAAGTCATTAGCCGGAAGTTCCACATCACGTTCGCCACCGCCGCACATGTCTCGGCTTATGCATTCGCATTCGGCAACTCGTAATCGTCGCCGAATGACTCTCCCGCTGTCCGCGAGCCGACGCCGCCAGTGATGTACATCTTATGCAGAGTTAGGTCGGTCCAAAGTAAGTCGAGCGTTCGCTCAAACGCCGGATCGCCGGACTCGGTAAAGTAGTCTGTTGCGCCCGAAGCGGCGTACAGCGCTCGCACGGCGTGCCCTTCGAACTCCGTGTGCGAAGTAAACGGCCTGCCGCTAAAGGTATAGCGCATCTCGGAATCTTTTAGCTTGAGCCGGTCCTGCTCGACGCCGCTGAACAGGTAGCGCGTGAACTCTAGATACTTCGATTGGCCGGTTGTGCGGTAAAGCTCAACAAGCGCCATTTCGAGCTCCGGATGGCCGGTGACAAAAGGGCGCTTAGTCGGGCCAAACGTGTCCACTAGGTAGTCGGCAAATTTGATCGCGGCGTCGAGCAGGGTTCGGCTACCGGTCGCGCGGTAGTAGGCGATAGCCGCTTGGATGAGGTGACCCAGGCAATAACCTTCATGCGACCTGGTGAGCTCAGTAAATCGCAAATGCGCTTTATCGCCCTGATAGTAAGTATTGAGGTAGCCGCTCGGTTCTTGTGCGGCAACGATGTCGGAAATGAGCCCCTCCACTTTCGCCTGGAGTTTTGCCTTGTCCGCGGCCGTCGTTTCGTTTGAAGAGATCGCCCAAGCCGCCGCCTCGATCCATTTGTATCCATCCGAATCGGTGTAAAGGGGACCTTTCCTCGGCACATTCTTGCGGCCGGAAAGACGCCGGAAATTGTCGAATACGCCGTGCTCTTCGAGCAAATCAAGAAGTGTGGGAAGGCTACGCTCGCTCGTCACCTTTCGACGCGCGGCCCAGAAGCCGTCATCCACGCGCACTGCGGAAACGGGAATCGTATGTAGTCGCGCGTTTAACGAATGATCCAGATAAATGACCCCCTCCGACTTCCACTCGGCGCTGAGATCGCCGCCTGACACCGGCGCGGCAGCCAACATCGTGCACATCGCGAGGGAAACAAGTCTCATAGAAGCTTGAGAAGACGATACACCAAAGAGACGGGCAAACCGACGACGTTGTGGTAACACCCGTCAATCCCACTAATGTATTTAGACGCCAA
>JBARMQ010000445.1:0-10357 GCA_049802535.1 Bryobacteraceae bacterium
GAACATCATTCGAGAGGGGGAGCGGTCTGGCAGGCTAACGCACGATAAGACCATTTTGGACGCGACCAGCGGGAATACAGGGATCGCGTATGCGATGATCGGCGCCGCCAAGGGCTATCATGTCGCCTTGTGTTTGCCTGGTAATGCGAGTATCGAGCGCAAACGGATATTGAAGGCGCTGGGTGCGGAATTGATCATCACGGATGCGGCAGAAGGCTCCGATGGCGCAATTCGTAAAGTGCGGGAGATCTACGCCGGTAACGACGTTCGATATTTTTACGCGGATCAATATAACAACGATGCGAACTGGCGGGCTCATTACGAGACCACAGCGCCGGAGATTTTGGCGCAGAGCGACGGACGAGTAACACATTTTGTGGCGCTGCTGGGAACGACGGGCACATTCGTCGGGACAAGCCGGCGGTTGAAGCAGGAGAAGGCAGGAATTGAGTGCTGGTCCGCGCAGCCGTCGACACCGCTGCATGGAATCGAAGGAACGAAGCACTTGGCGACAGCGATTGTGCCTGGTATTTACGACGGATCACTGGCAGATGGGCAGCTGTGGGTGGGCACCGAAGACGCGTACGAGATGGCGCGGCGTCTGGCGCGTGAAGAGGGGCTATTGGTTGGTATTTCAGCGGCCGGCAATGTGGTTGCGGCGCGGCAGTTGGCGGAGCAGCTGGCCGCCGATGGCAAAAACGGCGTGATAGTAACGATCGGTTGCGATGGAGCGGCTAAGTATTTGAGTGAAGATTTCTGGTTTGATGAGTAAGTCGATTCGCTAGACCAGAATCGGAGTTACCACTTTGCCCGCAACGTCCGTTAGGCGGAAGTGCCGGCCCTGGAATTCGAAGGTCAATTTTGTGTGATCGATTCCAAGGGCGTGAAGAATGGTGGCTTGCACGTCGTGAATGTGTACTGGGTCTTTCGTAATGTTGTAACCGTAGTCGTCGGTCTCGCCGAAGGTTATGCCGGGCTTCATGCCGCCGCCCGCCATCCACATTGTGAAGCAGCGTCCGTGATGATCGCGACCGTAATCGGTTGCCGTCAAGCGGCCTTGGCAGTAGACGGTGCGTCCGAATTCCCCACCCCAGACCACCAATGTGTCGTCCAACATGCCGCGTTGTTTGAGATCCAGAATGAGCGCGGCAGAGGCCTGATCGACATCTTTGCAACGCGCCGGCAGCACGGCTGGCAAGTGGGCGTGATGGTCCCAATCGCGGTGATAGAGCTGGATGAAGCGCACGCCACGTTCGGCGAGACGGCGCGCCAGCAGGCAGTTCGAAGCAAAGGTGCCGGGTTTTTTCGCGTCGTCACCGTATAGGGTGAAGGTGGACTCGGGTTCCTTTGAAATGTCAGTGAGTTCAGGCACGGACGCTTGCATGCGGAACGCCATCTCATATTGCGAAATACGGGTGTCGGTTTCGGGGTCGCCGAAGTTGTCAGATTCAACCTTATCCATCTGGTCCAAAAGGTCGAGGAAGTGGCGGCGATTGCCGGTTGAAAATCCCTGGGGATTCGAAAGGTAGAGAACGGGATCGCCCAGCGAACGGAATTTGACGCCCTGATAGCGGCTGGGAAGAAAGCCGCTGCCCCACAGACGATCGTAAAGAGGTTGGCCGGCTCCGGAAGAAGAGATCATCACGACAAATGCGGGAAGATCTTGCGTCTGGCAGCCGATGCCGTAGGAGATCCAAGCGCCCATGCTGGGGCGGCCTCCCAGCCGGAAGCCTGTTTGCGCCATGGTAACGGCGGGGTCGTGATTGATTTCTTCTGTATTGACAGTTTTGACAAATGTGAGCTGATCGGCGACTTTTGCCGTATGTGGGAGTAACTCACTCAACCAGGCGCCCGAGTTACCGTGCTGGGCGAACGCGAACTTCGACGGAACGACCGGAAAACTGGACTGGCTGGAGGACATTCCAGTAAGACGCTGGCCGCCCCGGATGGAATCGGGCAGATCTGTGCCCTGAAAGTCTTTGAGGCGCGGCTTGTAATCGAACAACTCCATCTGGGAAGGGCCGCCGGATTGGAATAAATAGATGACTCGTTTGGCGCGGGCTGGGAAATTCGGAAAGCCCGGCAGACCGCCTTGCGTTGTTTCGGCTGGTTCTGAGGCAGCGGCACGGCGGTTTGAAAGCGCAGCCAGAGCGGCAATACCAACGCCAGTCGAATTCAAGCCGAAGAAGTGGCGGCGGGTCATTCGGGAACAGTTGTCGTCGCAGCAGTGCATTTCATTACTCCTTGTCGATGGCCGCATCGAGGTTGAGCATCAGGCTTGCGACAGCAGTATAGGCAGCAAGCTCAGGCGTATTGAGATCGGGCCTGACGGGAGATTCTCCCTGGGCTAAGTATTTCGTGGCAGAGGCCGGGTCGTTATGATAGACCGTTTCGAAATCGGCGAAAGCTTTTGACAGGATGGCCTGCTCCCGAGGCATAGGCTGACGAGCGAGCAAGAGACGGAAGCCGTAGGATATGCGGCGACCGGCATCGGGGGCGCCTTCGATCATCATGCGCTCAGCAAGGTTGCGGGACGCTTCGAGAAAGGTGACGTCGTTCATCAGGTCGAGCGCTTGAAGCGGAGTGTTCGTGCGATTTTCATAGACCGTACAAACTTCACGGTTGGGCGAGTCGAAGATGGTCATAAATGGCGGCGCGACGGTGCGCTTCCAATAGGTATAGAGACTGCGGCGGTAAAGGCCCTCGCCTTTGTCTTGAATATAGCCGCTTCCGCTACCGAGTTCCTTCCATAACCCAGGCGGCTGATAGGGTTTGACCGACGGACCGCCGACTTTTTCCACCAGTAGACCCGAGGCGAAAAGTGCTTGATCGCGGATGACTTCAGGGCCGAGACGAACGTGCGGACCGCGAGCGAGAAGACGGTTGTCGGGATCACGACCAAGCAACGCAGGAGTGACAGAGGACGTCTGGCGATAGGTAGAGCTCATGACGATGAGCTTCTGCATGTGCTTTACATTCCAGCCACTCTGCATAAACTCCGTCGCGAGCCAATCGAGAAGTTCGGGATGAACCGGCCACTCGCCTTGAGAACCGAAGTCGTCGACCGTCTTGACGATGCCAACGCCGAAGTAAGACTGCCAGTAACGATTGACGGCCACACGAGCGGTGAGTGGATTGGATTTGTCGACCATCCAGCGGGCGAGTCCGAGACGATTCTTGGGATAGCTGTCCGGTGGCTGCGGAAGAATATCGGGAACTTGCGGGAAAACCCTTTCGCCGGGGCTATCGTAGGCACCGCGCTTCAGAAGAAATGTGTCGCGCGGCTGGTCGCCGTCGGACATGACCATCACGGTGGGAATGGAGTCGAAGAATTTGTCACGCTTGTTGTGCAAATCGGCGAGCGAGGCGCGGGCGGCACGGATCGAGGGCGACGCGGCGAGATCGAGGAAGCTCAGCTCCATCTTTTCCGCTTGGGCGGCCGTGCGTTGAGCCGGCGGAATGGCGGCAATTCGCGACAGAACCTCCGGTGCGGCTATAGCGGCAGTCTCCGACGGGGACAGCGCGACCTTATATACGCGGATATCGGCGATGGACCCTTTGAAGCGTACGCCGCCGGCAGAGCCGATGCGAAACGGAACGTCGTCATCGAGGTGAAACGGTTCGTTGAGTTGATCGAAGAGAACCTTAACTTCCTGCGGCTGGCCATTTATATAGATGTGAATACCGGACGCTTTGCGCTTGCCATCGTAGGTAACTGTGACGTGCTGCCACTCATTCAGCTTGATTTTTTGGCTCGTCTCGAGGCGAATTCCGAGATCGGTCCAGCGGTGAATAATATGCAGGCGCAATTTGCCGTCGACGATATAGAGGCCATGTCCAATCCCTTCATAGAAGTTCTCAGATTGCGAAAAGAGGCCGGCCTTTTCAGACTCAGGACGAATCCAGGCTGAAAAAGTAAAGGGATCCAGGTATCCGAAGCGCGCAATGCTTTTGTGAATCTCAACGGGCGCAGTTTCGTTGAAGTGAAATGCATCGGCGGTAGTGGTCTGCGGAACTGACCGGAACACTAAACCGCGGGTCACGGTCCAATCCAGCTTAGGAGTTTGCTTCAGTCGAGATTCCCAACCGTCGCGATCTTTATCAATGCGAGGCTTGAGGGCATCGAAGGCGGCCTGTGCGGAGGCTACCTGAGAATCCAGCGATGCAAGTTGACGCTGCTGTTCGGGCAAGGGCGCTTTGATGTATGGCTCTTCGTTTCCGTAGTTGTAGCTGAAGCCTTTTTCGTTTGGGATGTTGTTGAAGTACGCGAACATCTGATAGAAGTTCTTTTGCGAGATGGGATCGTACTTGTGATCGTGGCAGCGGGCGCAACCGACAGTCAGGCCCATGAAAACCGTAGAAGTGGTTTGAACGCGATCGGCGACGTATTCGACGCGATACTCTTCGGGGATGATGCCGCCTTCGCCATTGGTCCGGTGATTGCGATTGAAGCCCGTCGCGATCTTTTGTGGGAGCGTGGCGTTCGGCAACAGGTCGCCGGCTAATTGATCGATGGTGAACCGATCGAACGGCTGGTTGGAATTGAAGGCATCGATCACCCAGTCGCGCCAACGCCACATATCCCGCGGACCGTCGGTTTGATAGCCATTCGTATCGCCATACCGAGCGGCCTCCATCCAACGGTAGGCCATCCGTTCGCCATATCGAGGCGACGCGAGGAGACGATCGACAACGTGTTCGTAGGCGGCGGCCGATTTGTCGGCAACAAACGCGTCGACCTGCCCGAGGGTGGGCGGGATGCCTGTGAGATCGAGAGAGACGCGACGAATGAGCGTAGGCCGATCGGCCTCGGGAGAGGGAGCAAGCTTTTCATGATCGAGCCGGCTTAAGATAAACGCGTCGATGGGATTGGTGACCCATGCAGGATTGCTGACCGGGGGAATGGCCGGTCGCCTGGGAGGGATGAAGGACCAGAAAGGCTGCCACACAGCGCCTTGCGCGATCCAAGATTGAATCAGGGCGATCTCGCGATCGGAGAGACGTTCCTTTCCCATATACGCTGGCGGCATCCGAACAGCTTTGTCTGGAGAAGAGACCCGGCGATACATTTCACTAACGGCGGGATCGCCGGGAACGATGGCGAAGCGCCCGGATTTCAGCTTGGCCTTAGCGCTGGATTCAAGATCGAAGCGCATCGAGGTCTGGCGGTGAGTGGCGTCAGGACCATGGCAGGTGAAGCATTTGTCGGAGAGGATGGGCCGTATGTCTCGGTTGAATTCAACAGGTGAATCCGCAGGGCCATTCCATGCCAACAACGCGGGTGAGAGGGTAAGGGCGAAGCAGAAGATCGTCAGGCTGGGTCGAGGAGTCATTCCGCAGCATGGCCGCGCACATCATTCATGGCTTAAGCGCTACCGAGGTAAGAATTTCAATTGTAACAGTAAAGATTCAATCCCGATTGGATCATTTTCGTAGCTTTTTCGGCTATTCCGCGGAAAGTGACCTGCATTGCGACGAAATAAGCGATGCCGATTCAGCGCCCGGCGCCGACACTAAATACACTGATTCGAGATCTAATGAGGACCGGCATGAGGAGCAAATGAAGAAGATCACCTACCGTGAGCGGCGGGCTATTGCAATCGAGAACGATTTGATGCGCGTGGTTGCGACGATGGAGGGCGGCCACATTGCGGAGATCCTGCACAAGGCGACGAACGTGAACCCGCTTTGGACGCCGCCGTGGCGGTCGATTGAACCATCAACCTATACCCGGGAGAAGCATCCGGAGTATGGCACAGAGAACGAGGCGCTGCTGCTTGCGGGGATTATGGGTCATAACGTTTGTCTCGACACATTCGGCGGCCCGAGTCCAGAAGAGGCGGGCGCGGGCATACCCGTCCATGGAGAGGGGCCGGTCGCTCAATATGAGGTTGAGGGAGGCGATGACTGGATCGAGATGGAAGCAGTCCTGGAGAAGGCGCAACTGCGATTTGCCCGGCGGATTTCGATCGCGCCGGATTCAATGACCGTCGGATTTTTTGAGGAGTTGGAAAACTTGTCGGCGGTTGACAGACCGATCGCTTGGACTCAGCACGTTACGATCGGACCGCCTTTCCTCGAGCGGGGCAAAACACGATTTGGCATATCGGCAACGCGGTCCCGAGTGATTGACTCGAGTTTTAACGATGGAAAGGGACTGCAAGCGAGTGGCGAAGAATTCATGTGGCCGCATTGCCCGATGAAGGACGGCAGCGTTAGCGATCTGCGCGCATTTACGGAAGCGGCCATATCGGGCGGATTCACAAGCCACCTCATGGATACGGAAAAAGAGTCGGCGCATTTCATGGCATGGTCGCCGTCATCGAGAATCTTGTTCGGGTATGTGTGGAGTCGGGCGGACTTTCCGTGGTTAGCGAGATGGGAGGAAAACCATTTAAGAACGCAACCACCTTGGAATGGGAAAGGCCTGGCATGCGGAATGGAGTTTGGCGTTTCCCCGGTGGCTGAGTCGAGGCGGCAAATGGTGGAACGTGGCAGCCTATTTGGAGTTCCCGGATACCGATGGATCCCTGCGCACACCTCATTGAAAGTGAGCTACAGCGCGTTCCTGGAAGTAGCGGATTCGATGCCCGATTCAAATCTTCAAGAAGAGCTTGCGGCGGTACATAGCAAGTAACATTAACCAATAAACAAGCAAGATCGCCGCGCCGAAAAGCAAGGGCTGCAATTCGGGCCCGAGGATTTGAAACGGGCGATTGCCCAAGTTGATGCGGAAGCTGCTTGCGATGAAGCCTTCACACAGATGCGCGATGAGGTAGGCGGCGATAGAGTTCATTCCCACCACGACCAACGGGAAAGCCCATTTGCGATAGCCCTTGACTTCAATCAACCAGCAGAATGCGGCAAGCAGAAGAAAACATGCGCCGCCGCTGAACAAAGTCCAAGCGGGTGTCCATATACGTTTGACAATGGGACAAATTCCGGACGCGTGCAACAAGATCCCGGCCGCGATACCGATGACGCCGGCGGTGATAAATCGCCTGAGGGGAATTGTCGGCGCGGACGATCGCAGCCAGCGGCCGGCGACCAGACCCAGAATCATGGTGCCGAGGGTCGGGATGAAGCTCAGGGTGAGATAGCCGCCTCCATTAGCGACGAACGGCTTGGCACGCGGGAACAAATTCAGGAACCACTGATCGAAGGCCGTACCCAAATTGACATTTTTGTTCCAATGAGCGGCGAACCCGGAGAAGTTGTGACTCCAGTTGGCTGGCACGCCCAGAGCGGAGTAGTCCAGCCCATTGGTGTGGATAGGATAAAGGGCCCAGGCGAGCCAGTAGCCGAATAGGATGACCGAGAACGTAATCCATTGAACACGCGGCGAGCGGAAGCCCAGCAAGAACAGAAACGGGTAGCCGAGACCGATTTGAGTGAGCGTGTCCTCAAACGTGTAATACGTCTGAGAACTGTCCATTGAGCGTAGGAAGATGCCCAGGGCGATTAAGAGGAAGGATCGCCAAAGAGCATGGACGAAAAGCTTTTCAAAGCTTGCGCCCTTACGAAGGCGGCTCGCGAGGGAGTACGGAAGCGCCACACCAACAAGAAATGAGAACGACGGCTGAATCAGGTCGTGGAGGGAACATCCGGCCCATTCAACGTGAGTTTGGTTGTATCCCAGGAAGGCCCAAAACCAATTGCCAGGAAATGCGCGAGCAACCTGGGCGAGTTGCAAAACCTCTGCCATCATGAGCACCATGACAAATCCTCGGTAGGCGTCGACGGCAGTGTTGCGGTAGACCGGAGATTTGGTTTGAGTAGAAACGATTGCGGTTTGTGATCCTGGTTGCTCCTGCGCTGCGAATGTTTCCATGGTCGTTCAAGCTTTCCAAAACCGAGGTATTGATTGGACTTGTATCAGTATTACCATTCGGCAGGCGACGGAAGCCCGGCCGGGACCGAGAAAGCCCGAATTGGGCGGCTATCATCGGAAGCTCTTTACCGACGAGACCCGTCGGTCATTGCTATTGGGTTCACGGAGGTGTCCTCAGGTAAGTAGACGTTCGTGTACCCCCAAGGAGAGAGCCTCGTGTTAGTCGATGGTTTTTATTATCCCTTCAATTTTAATGGATTAATAAGTACACGTTTACGAGCAGTCGTCGGGCGGATCTTTCGTCTTAGGAAACGAGCGAAGCGGCCCCCTTTCGAACACTGCGAAGTACGGGAGGTTTGGTGGTACTCCAGCACGTTGACGTAAAGCAATGGGCTAAGCGAAAGTAGGATCACTTGGGCACATTCGCTTACGCGAAATGCTTAATGCGTGGGTGGGGTTGCGGAGGATGGATGAGCGAGAGTTATGGATTGCACAGTTGGTTCGCCGTCGAAATACGACGAAATCGCGAGCGTGCTGTTGCGGACCTTCTTCGAGCAAAGGGGCTTGACACATTTCTCCCCACCTATGAGGAGCCCAGGCAATGGAGCGACCGCGTTAAGCTGACTGAATTTCCGCTTTTTCCCGGCTATCTGTTTTGCCGCCTGACCGGTGAACGGCGCATGCCGATTCTTTCGACGCCCGGGGTGCGAGGAATCGTTGGCTTTGGAAGTACCCCAGTACCGGTGCCTGAGAACGAGATCGAAGCCGTCCGGCGTTTTGTGAACAGCAAGCTGACGGTTCAGCCCTGGCCTTTTCTAGCAGTCGGTCAGAGAGTGAAGATTCAAAAGGGTCCACTTGCAGGCGTGGAAGGAATCTTGCAGGAATTCAAAGGGAATTATCGGGTGGTGGTCTCAATCTCGCTGCTTCAACGTTCGATTGCAGCCGAGATGGACGGCACGTGGATTAAAGGTATAAATTCCTTGCCGCTTCCCATCACATCACACGCGGCCATGTGCTCTCGGCAATAGTCTTATTAATTCCTTTCGACGCACTTTGTAGTGCTCTGATAGTGCACGCCCGTTGGATTTACCCGTACTATTTCGTATCCCGAACTCGAGCCCGCACGGGGGGGTAGTACCTCGCTCACTGAGAGGCTCTGTCGCACTATTGACAGAGCATGAACATTCGACGATTCTGGTGGTACCCAGCCGATCCGGTATAAGGTCGAGTGGGAGTAGTTAAGCGGCAGCTTGCCTTTAAGCAACTATAGTGCTTAGCTCACTCTTATTGTAACTCGGCATATTTACACCGCTAACTGCGTATATAGCCGCTATGACTAACATTGTCTTGCACTTGTCTGCCGATACGATGCCCCGACTTACTGAATAGGTAGGGTCATCGAGCTTTTCCTCTCGCGACTTTTCTCACCTACTTTCGGCGCTTCAGCTCCTTTCAGCAATATTTAATTCGCACAGCCATATGATTATTGGTCTGGTTCTAGGCGCGTTAGCGCTCGCGTTAAGCATTATTCTGACGCCCGTGATACGAGATGCCTTTCTACGTCTCGGTTTCGTGGATGAGCCTGACAACGATCGGAAGCTTCACGCGAGGAGTGTGCCAAGAGTGGGCGGAATTGCCGTTTTTGTGGCTTATCTGGGTTCGTTAGGCATTGTCGCTTTGGTGGGAACACTGTTAGGCAAGGTGGAGATCCCACACATCGAGGGCGGATGGTGGCTACTCGGCGGAACCTCGTTTGTGTTTGCTGTGGGTCTTTTGGACGATTTGGTAGGCTTGCGCCCAAAGCAGAAGCTGCTGGGACAGGTTTTGGCAGCAAGCGTGGTTTGGTATGGAGGCGTGCAAATCCACGTCTTTGAGGGTATTGCGTTTCACGGATGGCTAAGCGCTCTGCTAACGGTCTCATGGCTCGTGTTCTGCACGAACGCCTTCAATCTCATTGACGGAATGGATGGCTTAGCGGCCGGTGCTGCTCTTTTCTCCACGCTCACGATAATGGCCGCGGGGATAATGGGGCACAATTGGGCTCTTGTATTCGTGACGATTCCGCTAGCTGGATGTTTGTTCGGCTTTCTGCGCTATAACTTCAATCCCGCGTCGGTGTTTCTGGGCGATTGCGGAAGTCTTACGCTCGGCTTCTTTCTTGGGTGCGCCGGAGCGCTTTGGAGCCAAAAGATCAACACCTTCTTCGGACTGGCGGCGCCCGTGATGGCGCTTTCCCTGCCGCTGATTGATACGTCGCTTGCGATCGCGCGGCGTGTTTTGCGGAATCGGCCACTTTTTGCGGGAGACCGGGGGCATATTCACCACCGGTTATTGGATCGTGGGAATAGCCCACGACAGGCAGCTTACGTTTTGTATGGCGTCTCTGCACTGGCGGCACTATTCTCATTGCTTCAGCAGGCATGGGCCGGCCGCCTCAGCGGCCTTATTGCTCTCCTCTTTTGTGGGCTAGTATGGCTCGGAATCCAGTATCTGGGATATCTTGAGTTTGTCTATATTCGCTGGTTC
>JBARMQ010000446.1:0-5583 GCA_049802535.1 Bryobacteraceae bacterium
AGTCCCGATTTCAAAGAAGGTGTGGCCGCGTTCCGGGAAAAGCGCAAGCCCCACTGGCCAAGCATGCCCAAAAGCTTCTATAAGAATCACCCAATTGACTAGCGTTGTCTTATTTCGAGTGATGGTCTGCGTTGTTCTGGGCGCGATCATGTCCACTGCGGCCGATCGGCCCACCTTCTATCGCGATGTCCTTCCCATTCTGCAGGCGCATTGCCAGAGCTGTCATCGGCCCGGAGAAATGGCGCCCATGCCGCTGACCACCTGCGCCAATGTTCGTCCCTGGGCAGCTTCCATTCGAACTGCAACTATGAACCGAACAATGCCTCCCTGGTTTGCTGCAAAATCGTCTGCGGCAAATTCCAACATTCATTTCTCGAACGATCCTTCCTTGACCGATGCGCAGATCGCGACTCTCGCGGCGTGGTCCGATGCTCATGCACCTGCCGGCGATCCAAAGGACGCACCCGCTCCCGTTCATTGGACCGAAGGTTGGAATATCGATCGGCCGGATGTGGTCTTCTCCATGCCGAAGCCCTTTCATTTACCGGCCCATGGCGACGTGGATTATCAATACATCATCATTCCCACCAACTTCAAACAAGACCGTTGGGTCAGCATGTCGGAAATCCGCCCAAGCAACCGTATGGTCGTTCATCATGCGGTTGCCTACATTCGCGAACCCGGCTCGAATTGGTTGAAAGGCGCTCCTGTGGGCGTGGCATTTTCCGCCAATCAACTACCGACGGCTGAGGCGCGACGCGATGCAATGTTTACGGTCAGCGACCTCCTGCTGGTGTACGCGCCCGGCAGCCTGCCCGATCGATGGCCAGCCGGCTATGCCAAGTTCGCTCCCGCCGGGTCGGATATCGTGCTCCAGATGCATTACACAACCCACGGCCATGCGATGGACGATCGGACCAGCGTGGGCTTAGTCTTCGCCCGCCAACCGCCGCGCAAACGCGTCATCACGCTGCAACTGACGAACGACCACTTCTTGATACCACCCGGCGATCCCGATAAACGCGTCGAAGTGCATGGCACCATACCCAACGATGCGGAACTCCTCAGCTTTTTTCCACACATGCATTTGCGTGGCAAAAGCTTCGAATACAACATGATTCCGCCCGGCGGCCATTTAACCACTCTGCTGCGCATTCCGCATTACGACTTTTATTGGCAGCTGAGTTACCGGCTAGCTCAGCCTATAGACCTAAAAGCGGGCACTGTCTTACAAGCCGTCGCAACCTTTGACAACTCGAAAAGCAACCCTCATAATCCCGATCCCGATGCTGCCGTCACGTGGGGCGAACAAACCTGGGCGGAGATGATGGTCGGATTCTTCGATGTTGCCGTCGATCCTTCCGTTGATAAGACAAAATTCTTCATTCGCGGCGGCCGCTAGGCGGGAAGAAATTCTTCAACTTCAAACGATCGCCTGACAATTGCACGCAATTCCCGTAGCGACGATACATCGCCGTTACCCATAGCTTGTGTCAACGCATTGCCCGCTGCCGTTGCTTCCACAGGACCCGCAACCACTTTCCGCCCCGTCCGATTCGCCGCCAACTGATTTAACAAACGATTGCGCGATCCGCCGCCCACGATATGTATTGTTCGGATGCTGCGTCCCGTCAATCGCTCTAAGATGTCCAGGACCTCTTTGTAGCGCACCGCCAAGCTCTGCAGAATGACAAATGCCATGGAACCAGCATCGGCCGGAACCTCCTGGCCGGACTTGCGGCAGAATTCCCGAATTTGTTCCGGATGATTGCCCGGCAGCAGAAAATCGTCTGGATCGATCACGGTCTGAATCGGCTTGGTTGCCGCGGCTCGCTCCATCAATTCCGCATATGTATAGTCTTGACCTGCCCGCGCCCAGGCGCGGCGGCACTCTTGGAGTATCCACAGTCCGGCAATGTTTTTGAGCAAGCGAATTGTCCCCCTGACGCCGACTTCATTTGTGAAGTTTGCTCTTAGGGATTCTTCATTAATCACCGGCTGATCTGTCTCAACACCCATTAAAGACCAGGTTCCCGAGCTGATGTAGCACCAATGCCCGTCGTCTACTACCGGCGCGGCCGCAACCGCGGAAGCCGTATCGTGTGAGCCGGTCGCATAGACCATCGCATCTCTCCGCAAACCGCATTGCTCGGCCACCTGCGGCAGCAAAGGTCCTAATTGCGCGCCGGGATCGACCAGCTCCGCGAAAAAACTGGCGTGAATGCCAAGCTTCCGCAGCATGTCCGTCGCAAAGGTTCTCTTGACGGGATCGTAGAATTGGGAAGTGCTTGCGATGGTTCGTTCGCATGCGTATGCCCCGGTTAGAAAATAATTGAACAGATCCGGCATGAACAACAACTTTGAGGCACGTTGCAGCGCGCTCGGCGCGTCACGCTGTAACGCGAAAAGCTGATACAGCGAGTTGATCTCCATGCTTTGGATGCCGGTTTGTTGAAAAATCTCAGAGCGCGGCACCTTGGCGAAGACCTGTTCCGGAGTGCCTTGCGTGCGGGCATCTCGATAGTGGCGCGGACACTCGACGATTGACCCATCGGCGCCAATCAGGCCGAAGTCCACCCCCCAGGTATCGACCGCAATCCCGTCCAGATGATCGGTCGCCTTTCCGGAGGCGCGAATCCCTTCGCAGATGTCATAAAACAGTCGAAAGGTATCCCAATACAAACCGTTGGGAAGCCGGACTGGGATGTTTGCGAACCGATGTAGTTCGGTTAGCGAGAGCTTGTGATCGGCCAGCTCCGCTAACATGCTACGGCCGCTTTCGGCCCCCAGGTCCAAGGCCAGGTATCGAAAACTCATCGTCAGCGAGTATATCTTTACACGGCCGTTTGGGCCGCCGGTTCCCAGTCTTCGTATAACGCGGTCACGAAATCATCTAAAGCGCGCTCTGGATCGGGCGCCACCAGCACTTCACGATTAAACGCGGCAAATAACGGAAGCGCAAACGGCGATGGACGAGGCAGATCGTAAATTTGGATCGGTGTCTCAAAAATCTGTTGGCTCACTTTCAACGCCTGCGGAGCGTCGCATTGATCCTCTAACACCTCACGCACGGCTTCGCGTACTAACGGATGGTCCGGCTCGTATTCCATCAGAGTCTTGTAAAGCAAGCTGCCGTTCCAACTGGACGTTTTGGCCGATACATCCCCTCGCAGAGTGCGTCGCGGCAGAAGTTGGCCGATCTCTGCAATGCGCCGGAACATGTTGCCCAATGCTTCCGTCGTTGATAGCGTCTTCCTTAAATCTTCCGTCCAATTGATGGGATCAAACGCTCGACGCAGTGTCTCTTCATCGATTTCGATTCGTGCGTCCAGCGATAACAGAAAGCTGTGGTCATCAAAATTGGCAACCACACTCGCACCCTTTGCCAATCGTGCTCCCGTTACCCATGCGAGCGATCGATTCACGGCACGTCCCGCCACCACGTGCACCAGCAGCAGCAAGTTTCGTCCGTTGACAACCCGTTCAGCCAACACCGGCGAATCGGTGGGAACAGGCATCGCACGGCAATGGTGTTCGATGAACCCCGCAATTCGCGACGCTACATTCTCGTCCACCTTATATTGAGTTCGCAAGTGCCGCGCGACAGCTCTCGCACCTCCCGCGTCCCAGGCATCCCGCAACTCCTTCCGCAGCCGCGTCTCTTCTTGCGCCAGCTGCGTGGTCAACGGCATCTTATTGCCCATCCAACGTGGCGTTTTCACCTGCTCTCCGCGCGCGGGTTCTACGACGGCGATGTTTTGGTGAATGCGCTTAATGCGCACTGGTTTTCCCGCAATCACGAACGCTTCATCGGGCTGCAGCGAAGCGAGAAATACTTCCTCGACTTCACCCAGCGGCCGGTTTCGAGCGGAGACGATTTTCATCTGATAGTCGTCGCTGATCACTCCCAGATTCATGTAGAACCCGCGTGCGGCCTTCGTGCTGGCAACGTGAAACTTGTTTCCGTCCAGTTCGATCTTTCCAAACGTTCCGTAAGGCCCCAACACCTTCCCTTGACCGGAGAGATAGGACAAAATCGCGTCGAAGTCCTGCCGGGCCAGGTGCTGATACGATCCCGCGCCGCGCACCAGCTGAAAAGCCTCGTCCACGTCCCATTCGCGTTCAATACTCATACCCAGCAGCACTTGCGCCAACACGTCTAGGGGCGCCGCCGGAATACGCAGCCCATCTAATCGCCCCTCCTGCGCGGCTTTGCGCAGAGCCACACTTTCCACCAGGTCCGGCAAACTGAGTGGAACCAAAGCTCCCTGCGCCACTCCATCGACGCGATGACCGCTGCGCCCTAGCCGTTGCAGCGCCCGGCTCACGCCGCGTGGCGTGCCAATCAAAAGCACCTGATCCACGCTTGAAAAGTCGACCCCTAACTCCAGGCTGCTGGATGCGACCACCGCCCGCCAGGATCCATCCTTCAAGCCTTCTTCAACCGTTTGCCGTGTCTGGCGATCGATCGATCCGTGATGCACCGCGATTCGTTCATCCAGTTCTGGCAGCAAAACCTTCAGTGCCAGTGACAGCCGCTCCACACCGGACCGCGTGGTTAAGAAGATCAAGCTACAACGTGCCTGTTCGACTAATTGCGCAACGGTGTGCGCGATGCGATAGGGATTGTAGCCCGCAGGCGGCAGCCAGGTTGAAGCTTCCGGCGCAACGATTTCTAACCGATGCGACTTTTTTAGGTCGCTCTGCGCAACGGCGCACGCCCTTTCACCGCATAGCAAATTCTGAATGGCGCTGACAGGCCAAGCCGTCGCCGAAATGCCGACCCGCTGTAACGACCGCCCGCCCCGATGCTCCAGCCGCTCCAGACACAGCGCCAGCAGCGAGCCTCGCTTGTTTTCCGCGAACGAATGAATCTCGTCCACAACAACCGTGTCTGGATCGAATCCATCCTTGCGCCAAGCGCTTTGCGAAAGGATGGAGCTCAAGCTTTCCGGCGTCGTCATCAGTAGATGCGGCTTTGATCGTTGCTGCCGGCTCCGTTGCTTCAATGCTGTGTCGCCTGTGCGTACTTCCATGCGAATCTGCTGCCCAGGCGGCAAAGCAGCGTTAAGCGCCTCCAGCGCCGGCAGCAGATTGCGGTGGATATCGTTATCCAACGCCTTCAGTGGGGACACATAGATGGCGCAAACCGCATTGGGCAATCGCCGATCGTCCGCGCGCTTACCTAAGCGTGACAACACGGGCAAAAATGCAGCTAATGTCTTCCCGCTTCCGGTGGGCGCGAGAATCAGAGTGTTCTCCCCCCGCAACATCGCAGGTAAGGCGAGCTTCTGGATCTCGCTCAGCCCTGGATACTGCTCGAAAAACCATCGCTCCAACGCCGGATGAAGGGCATCGAGTTTAGACGACCGTGGCTTGGTAGAGCGCTTCGACGCGCGCGAGGTCATCGCAGTCCTCCGGTCTTTTGTCCTGCCGCCAACGGACGATACGCGGAAAGCGCAGCGCATATCCGCTCTTGTGCCGCGGACTTTTTTGAATGCCGTCGAAAGCCACTTCCAGCACGATTTCCGGCTTCACCAGCATGACGCGGCCAAACCGATCGGTCGATGCCGCCCGTAACAC
>JBARMQ010000447.1:0-6584 GCA_049802535.1 Bryobacteraceae bacterium
GCCCAAAAAATCGAGGCGGTTCACATTGAAAGAGAAGCGCGGCGAAAACCCGGTCGATCCCCCTGCCTGCGTGAGATTTGTCGTGGTACTGCCGAACTGCGCGATCGCCGCTCCTACGCCGACTTGATAGCTATAGCGTGCGGACTCATGGAAATCGAAAAGGACATCTTTGTACTGGCTGGTTCCAGCGGAATTTTGAACGGCGCTGTTGATGGTGGCGAAGACGCCGACTTCTGAAAGATTCTGCGTATCGGAGCTGATTTTCTCAATCGAGACGGGGTCGCCGGCCTTGATGGTAATTTTCCGATCGACTATCGATCGATGTGTCCGTAGAAGGCCCGAGAGCAAAATGTTGCGGATGTATTCGCGCCTGCCTTCGACGATGTGATATCTCAGGTTGACTGTATTCGGGGCGCCGGCCGGAGCGGTCGTGTACATGAACGTCGCATTCGGAAAGCCCATCGAATAGTAGTACTCCAAAATTCGATTACGGTCGGAGCCAATGTTCACGTCGCTGTACGGCTGGCCGTCGGTGCAACTGAGCTCTTGCTTTACCAAATCGAGATTTAATTGCGCCTGCCCTTCAATAACGAGCTTCCCGATACGCCACTGCGCGCCTTGGAAAACGTGATACGTCACTTCAAGATCTGTTGGTTTACCCTTGTAATCCGTGGTCACGGTGGACGTTAAGTTCACATCTCGAAAACCGTTAGCCTTGTAGAGTTCTTCGATGGCTTCCGCATCTTTCTTGCGAAACGCCTCGCTATAGCGGCCATGGGGCAGAATCAGAAACTTGGCCGGTTCCAGGAACATGCGCTCGCGTAGGGTTTCATCACGAAAATAAGTCGCGCCTTCAATTTGGACGCTCACCAGTTTTCGGCGATCGCCCTTAGTGATATAAAACGTGACCATCTCTTCGTCAACGCTGGGCGTTGAGCGCTTGAACGTAACGTCGGCGTCAGGGTAGCCTTTGGATTCGAAATAGGTTTGAATGTTGCGCGAACCTTCAGCCAGCAAGTCGTTGTCTACTGTGCCTTCTTCGTATACCGGAACGAAGGCGCGCAGCTTGCCCTTGGAGATCTTGGCTTCCTCGGCTTTCAACGTAATCTTTGGGCCGGGGACGATTTGAAGTGTAGGCTTCGCGCGGTTGGTCCCCGGGTCATAGTCGATGGAAGTCACATCGGCGGTTGCGGTCAGCCGATTTTGTTTCCTGTATTTTTTCAGAATGCCGTCGCTTCCCTTGTCAGTCAATTCCTGGGTGACGTGACGCCAATATCCAATGAACCGGATGCGCCATCCGGTAGCGCGGATGATAGTCTTCTCGGGCAATTTGGTATCGCCTTGAATGACGGGAACTTCGTAGCGCGCCCGCTTGTTGGAAGTGACATTGAAAGTAATCGAGATTTGTTCGGTATCAGGATCGGTTACCGTGGTCGCTTGCAGATCTGCTTCAAATAACCCGTTATCGCGCATCAAGGCGAGAATGTTCTTCTTCGCCGTATCTAACATCGATTGGTCGTAGGCGGTACCGAGGTCAAATTGAGCGGTGCTGAGAATGATTGGACGGCTGGGCGGATCGGAGACTTTACCTCTTACATCTACGTGGCCGATGAAGACCTTGCTTTGGGTGGTGAACTTGATTGCGACCCCAGCGCCGTTGCGCTCCGCGTCGACGATGATGTTTGCGTACATGCCGCTCGCATAGAGACGGTCAATTGTAGCGGCCACCTGCAACATATTCAGGGGCTCACCCACTTTGACCAACTGCATGTTCGTCAAGTCCCTGGAATCGAGCGGCTGGCGGGGAGGCTCATACTCCACGCTGACGACATTCAGACCCGCAAAGTTCTGCGCGCGCACAACCTGGACGCTCGCAAACAGATACAAAAGCGGACATATGAACGTGAGAGCAAGACGATTCATCGTGGCTGCAAGGTAAACGAATTACCAAAACATACCCGAAGTAAGGCCAGCAAATGACGATTCACCCACATGTCTTTCAGTCCAGGTCCTCCGATTTAGTTAATCTTTGCGTGAGCTTTATGGTTGGAAAGTCGCAAACAGTGGACGCGGGTGTGCCGGGTGTTGTTACATTGTCTCAGCCAGACCAAACCGGCCATCTATATGTCTCGGAGGAGCGAATGGAGGCGAAGGAATTTTGGTCTCTTACAAAAACTACGGCTTCTAAATGGAGCGACTGTGACGCGCCCCGGTTGGGAGCGGCCCTGGCATACTATTCGCTATTGTCTCTGGCGCCGTTAATGGTGCTCGCAGTCGCGATATGCGGAATCGCATTTGGTCCGAAGGCGGCTGAGTCACGCATCCTCGACCAGGCGTACATAGTGACCGGTCCCGCAGGCGCCGACACCATAAAAGGCCTGATCGACAGCGCCCACAAGGCATCTACCGGTATATTCGCCAGCGTCTTGGCCATTGTGATGCTCTTGTTTGGAGCATCGGGTTTATTTATGGAGCTTCGCGACTCGCTCAACACCATATGGGAAGCGCCGCCGCCAAAGCGCACCAGTGCGCTGAAAGGCATGGTTTGGCAAAGGTTGACGTCTTTCGGCATGGTGGTGGGCGCCGGTCTCCTGCTGTTGGCATCTTTGACGGCGAGCGCGGTTACGGCGATTGTCGAGAAGTTCTTTGGAGGGCTCTTTCCCATTAGCCCCGTCCTTTTCGAAGTCTTGAATTTACTTGGCACGTCCGTGATGATCGCCTTGTTTTTCGCTTTAATTTTCAAATTTGTTCCCGACGTCAGGATCGATTGGCAAGACGTCACCATTGGCGCATGCGTGACGGCCGTGCTGTTCTTAATCGGGAAGGCGCTGCTTGCACTCTATTTGACGACTGCCGCTGTGGGGTCTACATATGGAGCGGCGGGCTCGCTGGTGGCGATGGTGGTTTGGGTGTACTACTCCGCCCAGATTTTTTTATTTGGAGCGATCTTCACACGTGTTTACGCCCTCAACTTTGGATCGAGGCGGCGAAAAAATGCCGCTCCCAAGACGCGGGACCGCGCCATGGGAGCGTAGTGTGGGTGGTTGGGAAAATGGTTACGGCTTAACGTAAGCCTTTCTCAGGGGTGTACCTGAGCCGGAGCCAGAAACTTTAATATTGTTGACGACCTGAACGGCCCCTGCGGCATGAGCCATACGGGTTGCCGATCCCTTATGCTGCATGACCGCGGTGTTTCCTTCCCAAGTGACAACACCGCGCTGCACTTTGAAACGAAAGCCGTCCTTGCCGATTTTCGATTTTGCCAGCTTCGTTCGGATCGTCGCTTCGATCTGCGAATCAGGGACGGCGCCAGTTCGCTGGATGGTATTTGACCCGGAGCCGGCAGCGAAAACGGGCGATAAGAACGTCACACACAGCAGCGGCAAGCAGCAAATCAAAGAAAGTAAACGTTGCATGAAAGGCCCCCTCCTCCGAGGGCTTCATCAAACGCGCAAGGGCACGTCCAAAGTTTTGCGCGACTACCTAAAGGAGTGCCGGACCGGGGCCAGAAATCGCAGTCAAATTTTAAGTCTTCGCCAGGGTATTCGTGCGCGATGATGATGGACATGCAGCGCGTCGTATGCCACGTCGACATGGACGCGTTCTTTGTGTCAGTCGAGGAGTTATTTAATCCGTCCCTCAAAGGAAAGGCAGTCGTGGTGGGAGGCCAGGCCAATCAACGAGGCGTCGTCTCCGCGGCATCGTACGAAGCGAGAAAGTTTGGCGTTCATTCGGCCATGCCGCTGCGGACCGCCGTCCGCTTGTGCCCGCATGCGATATTCGTCGACGGCCACATTGGCCGGTATCGCGACTACTCGGAAAAGATTTATGCCATTCTCAATCGCTTTTCGCCTCGCGTCGAGATGGCATCTATCGACGAAGCCTATGTCGATCTGACCGGTACAGGGCGATTGTTTGGCCCTCCGATGAGGGCTGGTCATCTGCTGCACAATGCGATTCACGAAGAGACACGTTTGAATTGTTCGTTGGGCCTGGCTGGTTCGCGGCTGGTGGCGAAGGTTTCCTCCGACCAGGCCAAACCCAATGGAGTGCTCTACATTATTCCGGGCGCAGAGGCGCGGTTTCTCGCCCCGCTCGAGATTCGAAAAATTCCCGGCGTCGGCAAGAAAACTGAAGCGGCTTTACATCGCATTGGCATTCGCCGCGTAGGCGACTTGGCGGCGCTTGAAGAAAATTTCCTTATGGAGCGTTTTGGCAAATGGGGTTTGGCCTTGGCCGGCAAAGCGCGAGGGGCGGATGCCGGTGGCTGGTTCGACGCAGAAGTCGGCGAGGG
The DNA here is from genome assembly GCA_049802535.1 of Bryobacteraceae bacterium. Lineage (GTDB taxonomy): Bacteria > Acidobacteriota > Terriglobia > Bryobacterales > Bryobacteraceae > Bog-105. The sequence continues at coordinate 4,295 of JBARMQ010000447.1, forward strand.
AGGCGATCCGAAATCGATTAGCCATGAACACACCTTCGGTGAGGACACTGCCGACCAAGGGCAGTTGGAAACGGCGCTGCTGAAGCTTTCGGAAATGGTCTGCCGGCGCCTCCGCGAACACCAACTGTATTCGCGGACCATTCAATTGAAGCTGCGCGACGAAGATTTCTTTACGATCACCCGTGCCGCCACATTAGATCACGCAACGCAACTCGATCGGGAAGTGGCTGCGGCCATGATCGGTCTTTTTCGCGAGGCTTGGAATGGCCGTACGCCCATACGGTTGCTAGGGGTTTATGCTGGCTCGCTTGGCCGCGCTGAAGGGCAAATGAATCTGCTGGATGAACCTGCGACTGCCCGGCTGCGCAATGTATTCCGCGCTGTTGACGACGTCCGAGGCCGCTTCGGAGAGAGCAGCATCTCGTTAGCTCGGAGTATGAAAGCCGGTATACGCGAGCGTGTCCACGAAAATCCATTCGATCTTCCCGGCAAGCATCCCACGGAAAACGATGCACGGGAGGAGAGTACGCCCGGGAACGACCCTTCCGATTGCGATTAACCTTGCGTCACTTGCCAGCCGGACTTAGTTGCCCGCGCTTTTGCGGTGAGCTAACCGGCTGCAGGCGTCAGGTGTCTTCAGCATCTTAATCGCATCCCCTCCCGATTCAATCGTGTCGATCTTGCCTGCGGTGTCTATGACGAAAGTGACACGGTTAGCGATTCCGTATTTTGGGATGTAGATTCCGTATGCTTGACTTACCTTGCGATCTAGAAAGTCGCTCAGAAGTGGGAACGTCAACCCTAGCTGTTGGACAAATGCTTTCTGGGACGGAGTGTTGTCGGTGCTAATACCGAACACTTTGGCTCCCGTCTCCTGAAAATGCTGCATACCAGACTGGTATGCTTTCATCTCGGCGGTTCAACCGCCTGTAAAGGCGGCCGGGAAGAACGCCAGGACGATGGTGCTCTTCCCCAGAAAATCGGCCAGATGGACCGTGCCGCCATCAGTGGAAGGAAGCGTGAAATCCGGTGCCTTGTCTCCCACTTTTAAGGTGCTGGAAGGGGACGGGGAATCTTGTGCCAAAGCTGTGAACCAGCCGGTAAGAGTGGCAACCAGAAGCCTTCTGTTGATCCTCATCATGGGTTCCTGAAACTATGACGGTAGCACAGAAGCGCAAAGGGCGCGGCTGCGCGCCACCACACAAGAGAGGAACTCGCTATTTCTCCGGGTGGGCACGCTCGATCCCGTGCCCGTTTTGCGCGGCTTTCTCAGAAGAGCCATACAAAAGCATGTGATTCATCGGATAGCCCGAATCATCCGCACCCGAAATCCCTACGCCGCTGAACGAAATTGCACACCGGCGGCCGCGCCGATGCGCCGGATGTAGGCTGCGCCTTCAGCATATTCCTCGGCAGTCTTAAGATGTTCCATCATGAGTGGCGCTTCCACCGGCGCCGATGCCAATTCCTGCAGATACGTCCGATAATCGATCTGACCGCGGCCTGGGACGACTTCTGCGAAATGGACATTGTATTCGGAGGTGACCCAATTCAAATCCTTCGCATGACAGGAAAGTATCCACTTGCCCAGGGTGCGGAACAGATTCTTGATCACCTCGGCATTTCGATAAAAGCGGTCCGGACTATTGATGGCATTGCAAACATCCATATGAACGCCGAAGGCGGAGCGGTCGACCGCCTTAATCAGCTTGAGATAAGTGTCGGGCCCGTCAGGCAAGCTCCAGGGCATCATCTCAATTGAAAACTTCGAATTGCGAGGTTTGACGTGGTCTATTATTTTGCGGCAGTTCTCAACCGTCGCGTCGAAAAACTCCGCCGATAGGTTCTTGGGATCGGGACCGTACCAAATATTCGGATTGAATGACCCGGCGATGTCGACGCAACAGCGCGCGCCTACCTCGTCGGCCACGCGCATGCGGTCGATAACATAACTTAGATTGGCGGAACGCTTCTCTGGATCGGGGTCGAGAATGTTCTTCCACGCGCCCACTTCTGAGATCACTATATCTTGTGCCGCGAACGCCTCCCGTATGGCGCGGATGCGGGCGCTGTCACCTGTGTTCACCGCAGGGCAATACGCAGCGGAGTAGCCGACTTTACGGTGCTCCCGCGCCAGTTCGACCGGGTCGTCGGACTTCAGAAAGATCGGTCCGCCCAAACGGATAGGCCTGTTACCTGTCCCAGTTGCGGCCAGGGGCGCTGCAGATGCCGCCGCAAGAAATCCTCTCCGGGAGAGTGCCATTCGCTGTCGGCCGATAGTCGATCTCCG
>JBARMQ010000448.1:0-7021 GCA_049802535.1 Bryobacteraceae bacterium
CAGATTCAAAGTCCCGGGCGGATCGGCCGGCAAAGAGTAAGTGGGGGCATTCGGCAGAAAGATCCAGGAGACCGCGGTCGCGATAGCGGAGCAGAGAAGGGCTGGCAGAATGAAGCGAAGCGCCAACGCGCCGCGGACCACCTCAATTGCAAAGAGAGCCCCTCCGAGCGGGACACCATAGGCTGCGGCCATGCCGGCGCCGGCGCCGCACGCTACCAGCAGACGGCGTTGGTCATCCGACAAGCGTGTGAGGTCTGAGAGGAAGTTAGCAAATACCGCTCCGGCTTGTTTGGGCGCCCCCTCGCGGCCGAGGGAAATGCCCATACCGACCAGGATGACCGACAACGTGGCGCTTGCAAGAGTGCGCAGCGAAGGGACCCTGCCGGCATGGAACCAGATGGCCGCCGTGGTGTCGATGTCGTTTCCGCTGGCCAGTTTTCGAAGCAGAACCTGCGCGATACCCGTCAGGATGCCAGCGGCGACAAGAGTCAGGATAATGCGTGGAGCGGCCGTATGCCGGGCGGCATCGAGAATTTCCCGACCGTTTCCGCCCCAGCAGGCGCGTTGGACCCATTCGAGCAGCTTCGTCAGCAAACCGGCGGCAACGCCAGTGAGCACCCCGATCCCCAATACCGCTAGCCAGAAGCGGAGAGCCGACGGATGATCGAGTGTTGAAGGGATCCCGCTGACATTCTGCGCCTCTGGCGTGGGTGGGCCGGCCATCACGATCCCGGAGCGTCGACAAATACTTCGATCGCGAACGGGTGGTTGATCACATAAGCGCCAAAGTTTGGATCGTGTTCGTCCGGCTGCCGATGGCCCTTGGAATCTTGTGCACGGGACATGAGTTCATAGCGGCCGGCCCGATCGGGCACCTGCCATATGAATTGCCAACGCCGCCAAGCAAAGCGCAGCGGTTTGTCGAGGAATTCGGCCGATGCCCAGGACGCACCTCCGTCGGTCGACACCTCAACCTCTTTCACTTCGGCATCACCACACCAGGAGGAGCCGAAGATGATGTAGGGTTGGCCGCCGGGCACCACCTCATAAGTGCCGGGGCGTGCGATTTGAGATTTGATCATTATCGCGGAAAGAGGCACCCGGACGGGCTTCCCGTCGACGCGATCCCAATAGGCGTAGTCGGAGGTTTGCCAATAGCCTTGAAAAGTCTCGCAGATGGCGTGAATGCCGGTCAACCATTTGACCGATGCCATTCCGTAGTGCCCCGGCACAATCAGCCGCACGGGATAGCCATGATCTGGCGTCAGATCCTCACCGTTCATTTGGTAGACAATCAGAGTTTCTGGAGAAAGCGCCTTTGCGCGCAAGAGGCTTCGGGAATAGGAAATTGGTTCAGGTGGGACGGGTTTTTCTTTGGGCGTGCCGTGGTCCGCGCCTTCGAATACGATCTCGACGGCCTTGTCAGACAAGCCGGCCTCGTCGAGCAGATGCCGGAGTGGAACGCCCGTCCATTCGGCATTACCGACAGCTCCTAACTGCCACTGGGCTCCCTCGACTGGGGGAAACAGGAAGACCCGGCTGTTGCCCGCGCATTCAAGCGTAGCTGCGCGCGTTTCCGAAGGCATTGCTCGAAGGTCATCATAGCGGAGAGACAGTGGCGTCGAAACAGCGCCATCCAACTTGAGTTCGTAAGATGTCTTGTCGAGCGTTGGGGGCTTGAAATGACTACGGATGTAGAACTGGCTGTTCGGAGTCAGGAACGAATCGAGTTGTTCGAACGGATATTCGAAATTCGCCGGTTGCCGCTGACGGATCACCATGCCATTCCTTGCAGGAAATGGCGCGCAATCGCGAGTTTTCGATGGGTTATTTGGCATGAGATCTTTTCTTGCGGCGACGTATGACGGCGAGATTGAGTGTAAAAGTCCCGATCCGCAGTGCCTGTGCAAGCTTAGCGGAGCTTAAAAGCGGTGCGACCTTCCCTGAGATTGTAAGCTTTGATTGGCGCCGCGTGATCGTGGACGATGCCCGCTCTGGCGCACTCGCAGGACAGTGGCGCAAGCAAGGCAACTTGACGTGCAACATCGCGTGTTGTCCTCTCTTGACCCGTACAATGCCTAACAGGGATGGCAACGAACAGTTTAAAGAGTTTGCAAATACGGAATCTGCTCTCTTTTGGCGACGACCCCTCGGAAATCCAACTTGGGGACCTGAATGTGCTAATCGGGCCGAATGGCTCAGGAAAATCAAATCTGATCGAAATAATTGGGCTCCTCCGGAGCACGCCAAAGGATCTTGCCGCTGAAGTCGGCGACAGCGGCGGGATCTCGGAGTGGCTTTGGAAGGGCAAATCGAACGATAAGATCCCGACAGCCACGCTCCAAGTAAGCGCCTCCCCTGTCGGCATACGCAAGACGATTTCCTATCAACTTGCGTTTACCCGGGCCGGGTCTCAACTAGAGATCGTCGACGAACGAATTGAGAGCGACACTCCTGACGCAGGTCACGACCGCCCCAATTTATACTTCGATCTAAATGGGGGCCTCCCCATGCTTAATGTTGCCGGTCATCCGCGAACGCTGAAGCGGGAAGAAGTGGATACCCAACGTTCAATATTGTCGCAGCGGCAGGACCCTGATCAATATCCAGAGGTGACGTACTTGGGCCGCTTCTTTGCCAGTTTTCGTCTCTACCGAAACTGGGAATTTGGCCCACAGTCGGGAGTGCGTGACCTTTATGGAGCCGGCCAAAAAAACGACTTTCTCGAGGAAGACATCAGTAATCTCGGCCTGATGCTGAATAGACTTCGAGCAGACCCCAGAGCGAAACAAGAACTGCTGCGGCATCTAAAGATGTTCTATCCAGGTGCTGAAGACATTCTGACGCCGATTCAAGGGGGACTGGTCGACCTCCGGATTGAGGAAGAGAACGGAATTACAATCCCGGCCTCGAGAATGTCGGACGGAACACTGCGATGGCTTTCGCTCTTGACGGTTCTGTTACACCCTGAGCCGCCTCCTTTGGTCTGCATAGAGGAACCCGAGCTCGGCTTGCATCCTGACATGATCCAACCTCTTGCAAAGTTGCTGCTAAGCGCGGCTGAGCGAATGCAATTGATCGTCACAACCCACTCTGATGATCTGATCGACGAAATGTCTGAGAACCCTGCGGCGGTCATCGTCTGCGAAAAGCGCCTCGGTTCATCGGTGTTTAAGCGGTTAGACGGCGAACAACTCTGCGAGTGGCTGGAGCGGTATCGGTTGGGGCAACTTTGGCGAACTGGCGAAATCGGGGGAAATCGCTGGTGAGCATTCGCATTTACGTTGAAGGTGGTTTTGAGGGCAGCACCAAAAGCAACTGCAGGAAGGCCTTTAGAGGGTTCTTGGGGAAAGTTGTTCCACCCAGTTCCTTTAAGGTCATAGCATCCGGAAGTCGCGCCACGGCCTTTAGAGACTTCTGTTCAGCCTTACGGCAGCATTCAGGGGACTTTATCGTTTTACTTGTCGATTCGGAAACCGCGGTTACTGCAACACCGTGGCAGCATCTAGGGGCCCGTGAAGGAGATAAATGGGCGTGCCCTTTCGCCGCGAGTGACGATCAGTGTCATTTGATGGTCCAGGTGATGGAGTCTTGGTTCCTAGCCGATTCAGAGACGCTTTCGGCATACTATGGCCAGGGCTTTCTTCAAATGCACTGCCACGACAAAAGAACATTGAAAACATTGACAAGAGCAAGTTTTCGAAATATTGATTCACGCGTCGAGGAACACCCAGAAGGGAAGGTATCACAAGACAAGGCACGGCTTCGAACTGCTCGAATTGATAGATCCCGATCTCGTCCAAAGTGGCGCGCCCCATGCCGATAGGCTATTCAAAGTGTTGCAAAGAGTCGCTGAGGAACGTCCATAGCGCCGTGGAATGGAAAAAGAAAGGGCGGGAAAGCCCCGCCCTAATTTAGGTCAACTGACACCGGCTACGTGCGCCGGCTATTTCTTTGAGTTCTTCGCGGTTTGGGTCTTGCTGGCATCCGGGTTTACGGAAGCTGTGGCGACGTGGGGGGGAAGGCGGAAGCTATCGCCGATCAGGCTCGCCATGGCGTGGATCTCCATGCCTTCCTCTTCTTTAGTGAACACGAGTGACTTCGCACTCGAGTCCAGGTCGGCCTGAATCCAATCGCCTCCACTGACCTGATTGGTCGCAATCAAGTTGGAGAGCGGCTGTACCAGCAGACGTTCGATCGCCCGCTTCAGGTGGCGTGCTCCATATTTCACATCGGTGCCCTGGGCCAACAAGAAGTCCTTGCAATTTGGAGTCGCCGTGATGACAAAGGGCTTTTCGTAGGGAGAGGAGAGGATTCGTTGCTGCACTTGGCCGAGTTCGAGATCGAGGATGCGGCGCAGTTCGTGTTGTCCCAGCGTTTTGAAGACAACGACCTTGTCGATGCGGTTCATAAATTCGGGCGTGAATTTGCGGCGAGCGGCCTCAACACCCGTTCGGGACAGCTTCTCGTTCATTTCTTCTTCGGCAGCGGCGTTGGCGGGTTGGCCGGTGACCGGCATGGCGCGGAACCCGAGCTTCGGAGCGAGCAGGTTATTCATTTCACCTGCCCCAAGATTGCTGGTCATGAAGATCATGGCGCGAGAGAAATCGACTTTGCGGTTGTCGCCCAACGTTAGGGTTGCCTTGTCGAGAATGCCCAACAAGAGATTCCATAGGGCATCGCTGGCCTTTTCGATTTCATCAAACAACAAGAAGCTGATCTTAACTGTATCGGTATGGTACTGGTTAATGACTTCCTGGCTCAAAAGAGGATGGGTTTCACGATGACCCAGGTAACCGGGAGGTGAGCCGATCAGCTTGGCAATCTCGTGGCTGTGCTGGAACTCAGCGCAATCAATCTTGATGATTGCCCGCGGATTGTGGACCAACGCCTCAGCAGTCGCTTCTACCGTACGCGTCTTGCCAGACCCCGTCGGCCCCAGAAACAGAAAATTACCAACTGGCCGACCGGGCGCCGTTAAGCCGGTCAGGTACATCTGGTAAATATTCACGATCTGGTCGATCGCTTCGTCTTGGCCGACAACCAGTTTTCTTAAAGTCTTTTCTAACGATTCGGCGTCTCTACCCGTCCTCGTGGGGTCAAGCGCCTTACGGAGCCGGCTCATTCCCGTACCTCTTTCCGGCCGGTTTGATTCAAACTCGGCCATCCGCCCTTTTTATTAAGCACTCGGAAGACCACTTATGTCTCCGACGCTCTATTTCCCTTCATCGACCTAGGTAGTTGATTTGTGAATAGTGTTTGCTGAGATTGTGTTCTCAGGTTTTTCCTGCAAGTTAGCCGTTGAGTTGAGATTCGTTTTACCTCAAGGAAAACGGCTTTCAGACCGGGATCTGCTAGCTTTTTTGCGGCCGGGATGGTCTCACCTCTACCCTGCTAATGAGGGTTCGCTCTGGCATGCGCAAGACGTCGAGCACAATCGCCGCAATATCTTCAGGCGCTATTTTCCAATCGGATCGCTGGCCGCCAGGCTGTCCTCCGAAGTGGGTATCAACGCTTCCCGGCAAGATCGCGCTGACTCGGATCCCATCATTGCGATGGTCAAGCATCATCGCTTCGCTGAATCCGTTTAAACCGAACTTCGAAGCGTTATACGCCGATCCCCCAGCGAACGGATTTTTCCCGGCCAAGCTGCTGATATTTATAATCGCTCCATATTGCATAGTGCGAAAGCGGAGCACGGCTTCTCTACTGCAATAGAAGGCTCCTGACAAATTTGTTGCGATTGTGCGGTCCCATTCCTCGACGGAGAGGTCAGCGACGGGTTTGAACGTGCCGCTGCCGGCGTTATTGATGAGGATGTCGAGGCCGCCGAGCTCGCGGTCGGCTGCCGTGAACAACTCGGCGACCTGCTGGCTCTGGGATACATCGGTCCGACGGCCGATCACTTTTCTTTGTGGTGCGGCGGCTTTCAGTTCCGATAGAGCCGCGTTCAGGCTGTCTTCATTTCTGGCGCAGATCAGGACGTCGGCGCCCTGTTGGAGTAAAGCATGAGCGACGGCAAGGCCGATGCCTTTTGAAGCACCCGTCACGATAGCTCGCTTGCCGTGCAAAAAGTCATTCATATGTGAAACCTCTTTCATGTCGCATCCCCTAAGGCCGTGTGACCATGGGAGGCAATGGTGACATCTGGCCACCGCTTGTAAGGATAGACGGTGATTTGCAACCAGCATCAATCTGAGGTGTAAGCCAGAACTCAGCGTACGGATGCGGAACTTGGTGCAGAATGTAGGAATGAAGCCTTGGTTCCTGGCTGGCCTCTTGGTTGGCTCGCTCTGTTCTCCGTTGCTCGCTCAGCAAATCGAGGGGATTGCTCGCTTCAGCGAAGTAAATCCTCATCTGTACCGCGGTGGACAACCTACGCTAAGTGCTCTAGAAGCGCTGGCCAAGCTTGGCGTTGTGACTGATCTGGACTTGAGGGCCGGAGGGGAGCGGGGCGTGGCTGAGGAACGCCAGGCAAAGGCGCTCGGTATGCACTACATCAACTTTCCCCTGAATGGTCTCCGTGCTCCCCGCAAAGAACAAATTGACCAGGTTATGGCTCTGCTACAGGATTCTAAGAACTGGCCGGTTTTCGTGCATTGCCAGCATGGAGTAGATCGCACAGGAACGGTGATCGCTTGTTATCGAATTGCGTTCGACTCCTGGCCAAATGGGCGCGCCGAGAAAGAAGCGGAAGAGCGCGGAATGCATTCAGTGGAACGGAGCATGAAGAAATTCATTCTGAACTTCCATACGGCGGCACCGGCTCCGAGCGCGGTAGGGGCTGCGGCAGGCGGGGGGCGGTAGGTAGCAACCGGCCAGAGATCCCTGAAGTTCGTCGCCTGAGGCCGAAGATTAATGCTGCTCGCATTGTAAAATCACCCCGTGAACACGAACATCGTTTATGCAACCGTTGCGGTGATAGCTCTCGCCGTTTGCGGCGCAGCTCAGGACGTAGAGCGCCTCGATCCTCTCGCGAAGAAGATAATCCCGGAAAATGCTCGCGTTGAGAAGAGAGTGA
>JBARMQ010000449.1:0-6577 GCA_049802535.1 Bryobacteraceae bacterium
ATAAATGCTGTCAGGATGCAACTTATCGTTACCCGAGTGAAGCTTCTCCCCGACATATACGTCTCGCAGATACCAGTCTCTTTTTACGTCGAACGTGCCTCCCCGGGCCGTGGTGGCTCCATAAAAATCGATACAGTGGCCAGTATGGTGGCACCCCTGAGAAACGTCGCCGGTGCCGACGCCTCCCCATACAATCTTTGTCGCCCCCCACAGACAACGAAGACGGAGCGCGAGACGATACAGAACGACGGCAAATGACGGAGTGGGATAAAACTCTTTGGCGGAGTGAGCACCGAGGGACGCGTTTCTGTCCCCATGATTCGCGGCGCGCAAGAATTCAACACCGGCCATGGTTGTCCCTACCCTTAACATCCCATGGCTCGGGTGGGAGTCAATCAACTGAAGCCCACCTTGACTCTCTAGATATGAGAGCACAGCTAAGGCTTCGGCATCGTTTTTCAGATCTCGCGCTGGCTTCACAATAAGCAGAGCTAGATCGATTGTCATCGACATATAATTACCCCTGATTCCCTCATTTCGAGTTGCATCTTGTTATCGCCGTCCCACCCGGTTAGGTCACCGGAAAGAAAGAATCACGCGTTTCTACCGTCTACCTGCGTCAGGAAAAGCCGATTTTGTCTCTGCCCACCAAAGTTTTTTTGATCTTCGGCTTTCATACAAGCATGCGTAAACGGGAGCCGAGGCCCGACACCGGATTCCGAAACTTTTTTGGATTCCTGCCAGACGGCGACGCGGAAAGGTGCTGCCGACCAACGATGAGTGCGCAGGGCTCTCTAGTTCGCCCTAGTCGCGAATTGTGTCGCTCTCATTCCATTTTCGAACCTTGTCGCCGTGCATGTACAGAATTACATTCACCGTGGCATTGGGTTTAACGCCTGGTGGAACGTATACACCGGTGGTCTGAGCCGTGTGTGCCTCTTTCCGGAGGACTTTGTCAATGCCGATGTCCTCTCGGATATACAAGGTGACGGCCGGTACACTCAGGTCCTTAGAGGCCACCTCCTGAACAAATTCCCGTGCATGTTCGAATGCTGCACCTAACCCGTGGCGGATTTCATTGACTTCGGACTTTACGTATTTTGCAACGTCACTCGGAACTCCCATTGACTTCTCCTCTCAGAATCAATCCGGACGAAAGCCAACCAGGCCGCGCGTTTAAGGCTGGTGCCAGCAACTGCTCCTCGTACCAGGTCGGGTTTGACATCATCCTTTCGCGTTTCATGCTCTATGCAATATTCGAGGTCATCGAAGGCTCGAAGTTACCAATTGCATCGCCTTCCCTTTGGAGCGCCCGGAACAGAGGCTCACCGACCGACAGGCTCTCCGCGCTGGTTCGCGCCTTTCCGTTGCCGGAACCCGGAAAGACAATGGTGATTACTCCGGAATGGATCCCGCGATTTGTCAGCCGTCGGTGGTGGATCGTCTCATGGCCCAGCGCACGGTGCAAAGCAATCGACCCTTCGCCGAGCTTATGAGGGCCCCCGACATCGCCGAAGCAGGCGTAGGCCTTCCGATTGCCATAGATAACAACGCCGATATCGCCCTTACCTATCTTGTAATGGCCGTAGAAGCCTCCCGGCAACACGAAATAATTGTCCCGGTCGGCATCCATCGGGGTGCCATCGGCATAGTGGACCGCAGTGTCCGGCTGGCCCGTGTGGTCTTGCCTCCAGTACCTAGATCCATCTGTATCGAGATCGAGCTTCGATTGGAAGTACAGCTGTCCCCCTGGGAAGGTACACATATATTCCTTGCCTTCAAGATGATGGTGATGATGCGGCCCATCTCCGATCTCCTGGGTTTTCGGATGCAGGAAGAGGGTCACGATTCCGCCAAGAATTTGGGCTGCCGCCCCGATCGGCTGGTACGTGTGCTCCACCAGTTTTGGTCCGGAATGGTGATCGACTGCGTGTCTTGTTGACATGGCTTCTCCTTGCGGGTCTGAGAACGTTTGCTCAATACGCTGCAGAGCCGTATCGGCTCTCACCTAAGCAGGCGCAAACGGGAGGCGGGACCCGACACCGAATTCCGATAATTTTTTTGGATACCGCCGGTGGCGGCGATGCGGAAACGTTACTGACTAGCGCGCGTTGCTCAGCTCGCGCATCAGCCACGTTTTTGCGAATTGAAAATCGCGTTCAACCGTTCGCGTGGAAGTCTTTAGGGCGGCGGCGATTTCCTCTTCCGCGACGCCTCCGAAGTAGCGCATCTCGAGGACCTTAGCCTGACGTGGAGCCATCTTCGCAAAGGCGTCCAATGCTAAATCGAGTGCCACAATGGCCTCCGCGGAATCAGGCGAAACGGGAACAACGTCGTCTATGTTCAAACGCTCGGCGCCGCCACCCCGCTTTTGGGAGTTCCGAGCGCGGGCCGCATCCACCAGAATGCGACGCATCATTTGAGAGGATAGGGCGAAGAACTGGGCCCGGTGTTGCCAATCTACATTCCTGACGTCCACCAGACGTAGATATACTTCATTGACCAGAGCAGTGGCCCGTAGTGTGTGGCCAGCCCGCTCATTGCGAATGTGGCGGCGCGCCATGCGGCGCAGTTCTTCATAGACTACCGGCATCAGGCGGTTCAGCGCCCCCAAGTCGCCGCCCGTCCAGGCTTTAAGCCATCCGGTTACCTCGGCCGAATCAGACGCATTGTTCGGTTCCACGATACGTACAGAAAATAACACTCCTAGACTGACACTACCAACCCCGTAATATCATTGAGGGTCGCGCAGCCAGATGACTCCCGCACGCCTACGTCAGATCGAGGAACTCTATCACGCCGCGCGTGAGGACCCCGGAGTCCTGTTAAATGCCGATCAGGAACTGCGGCTTGAGGTGGAGTCGCTGCTGGAGCATGAGAAAGCTTCGTTGCCCCCTCTGCTTATGGATGCCGCAGTCGCGGATGATCTCCATATTGAGTGCCCCGATACGCTGGTCGAACCCGGCTCACGCATCGGGCCCTACGTAGTTGAAGGGCGGCTAGGAGCGGGGGGCATGGGCGTGGTATATCGCGCTCTGGACACGAAGCTCAACCGGCCCGTGGCCATCAAATTCATCTCCGACCAACTAGCTGACCCTAACGCAGCCCGGCGCTTTCAACGCGAAGCACAATTGGTATCTTCGCTCAATCATCCGCACATACTCACCGTTCACGATGCCGGCGAGTACGGGGGCCGCAAGTATCTGGTGACCGAGTTTGTCGATGGCGGGACGCTGAAGGACTGGGCGAAGGCTGAAAAGCGGACCTGGCGGCAAATCATCGAGCTGCTCGCAGGTGTGGCTGATGGCTTGGCTGCCGCGCATGGGGCGGGCATTCTCCACCGTGATATAAAACCTGCCAATATACTAGTGGCAAGAAACGGCTATGCCAAGCTGGGGGATTTTGGATTGGCGAAGCCAGCGGAAGTGCGGGTATCGGACGCCGTCACTACACCGAGCGAATGTGGGACGCGGCCTGGCACTGTCATCGGCACAATCGAGTATCTCTCGCCAGAGCAGGTCCGGGGCGTTGCAAGCGATGCCCGCAGCGACATTTTCTCGTTCGGTGTAGTCCTATACGAGACCTTGACCGGCCGCCGCCCGTTCCGTGGCGAGACCGATCTTGATCTCTTGACGGCCATTGTTGATGCCGAGCCAGAGGCGCTCGGGGGAGACCTGCCGTCAAGTTTGCGGACCATTGTCGAGAAAACACTCGAGAAGGACCCTTCCGAGCGCTATCAAACTGCGCGCGACCTGATCGTCGATCTGCGACATGCGGCGCGCCGGAAAACGGAATCGCGTCCGATCGAACCTGTACACCCGGCACGGCGGAAGCCGCGCTGGCCATGGATCGTGGTAGCGTCGGCTCTGGTATCGGTAGCTGCGGCAATTTGGATCGGCAAACAGAGTGGCGGCCCCGTTGAAAATCCACTGGTTAACGCGACATTCACACGTCTGACGGACTATGAGGGAGCGGAATTGGACGCTTCCATTTCACCTGATGGAAAATTCGTAGCGTTCTTATCGGATCGGGACGGGCCTTTTCACCCGTGGCTGCTCCAGTTAGGCGCAGGTAACGCAGTCGACCTGACGCCCGGATCCGAAGACCAACGCGCGCCCTTGCGCAGCATAGGATTTTCGCACGATGGTTCTGAGATCTGGCTCGCAGGAACGGAGAGCCGGAGACTTCGGATGTTGCCGCTGCTAGGCGGTGCGCCTCGTGTATTCCTTGGAAGCAAGGTTGTGGCTCCAGTCTGGTCCCCCGATGGAAGCCGGCTGGCGTATCACACCCTCGATTCTGGCGATCCAATATTTGTCGCGGATCGCGACGGAGCCAACGCACGCCGAATATTTGGTGACAGCCCGGACAGGCACAACCATTACCTTGCGTGGGGCGCAGATGGCGAGTGGATTTACTTTGTCCACGGCACACCGGCCACCGACGAGATGGACCTCTGGCGCATTCGCGCTTCAGGCGGCAGTCCCGAACGCCTCACACAAAAGAGCGCCGACATGCGGGATCCCACTCCGCTAGGACGCCGGACAATTGTGTACGTCGCAAACGACAGCGACGGTTCTGGGCCATGGATCTGGGCCTTCGATTTGGTGCGCAGGTCTTACCGTCGCATCACGTTTGGCTTGGAAAAGTACACGTCACTGTCCGTCTCCGCCGACGGACGCCGGCTGGCTGCGACCGTAGCTAACCCGAGAGTCGGGTTGTGGACTGTGCCCATTCTCAATTCTGTCGCCGAAGAACGGAATGCAAAGCGGTTCGCGCTACCATCTTCGCGAGCATTGGCGCCTCGCTTTCGAGGAACGGCGCTGTATTACCTGTCTTCGCAGGGCGCCGGCGATGGCTTGTGGCGATTCGAGAGCGGAAAGTCAACTGAGGTCTGGCGTAGTGCCCGGGGCGGACTGGGTCAGCCGCCAGCCGTTTCGCCCGATGGCCGCCACGTCGCAATCGTTGTCCGTGAAATGGGAAAAAACAGAATGCGCGTGATCTCAGCCGACGGCGCCGAATCGAATGCGCTCGCGGCAGAGCTGGAGGTCGAGGGCTCGCCCGATTGGTCTCCGGACGGCAAGTGGATCGTCACCGGTGGTAACGACGGCACGGGCGAAGGTGTGTTCAAGATTCCCGCTGCGGGTGGCGCGCCGATTCGACTCACAAGCAAGGTGGGGCGTAACCCTGTGTGGTCGCCCGATGGATCGCTCATTGCTTATTCAGGCCCAAATGTATTCACATTGACGCCTCTGATGGCTGTGCGGCCGGACGGGAGTTCGGTCAAATTGCCGCAGATCCGCGTGGACCGCGATGGTGAGCGGCTTCGCTTTCTCCCTAATGGCAGCGGCTTGGTATACATGCAGGGTGACGGCTCGACTCCCTGGCAGGATTTTTGGCTGCTGGATTTGACGACCATGAAGACGCGGCGTTTGACCCGGCTCAACGATCGCACGGCCATGCGCACCTTCGACATCACGCCAGACGGCAAGCAGATCGTATTCGATCGTTTTCGCGAGAACTCAGCCGTCGTTCTGATTGATTTGCGGAGAGAGCCCTAAACGAGCCGGCCAATTTCGCTGGTGCTGGGTAAGTCCAGAAGGGTGCTCCTGCGTGCCGAAAAGCATGGGCGACGTCGACCCAATCAGCCTCATGTAAGACCTCTCCGGATGATAAACTTGTGTTGGCACGGCGGCTGTAGCTCAGTTGGTAGTAGCGCCAGATTGTGGTTCTGGATGTCGTGGGTTCAAATCCCACCAGCCGCCCCAGCGTCTGCACCTCACTCCCAGCAACAAATCCCTTTTCTGGCTAGCCTGTGGCCGCTGGCAGTCGGATTGCACAAAAATAAGAACTCTGATATCGTTTGGCTTCATCTCGGTTGTCGTCAGCTTGGGCATTGGACAGAGGTGAATTCGTTATCGGATCGCTAAAATTACATGTCTAGCTTTTGCATCAACTGCGGCTCTCCCCTTACCGGCAACAGTGCATTCTGTCCGCAATGCGGCAAGCCGGTGGCCAACAGAGGCAACGCTCCAGCGTACGCCCCGATGGCGCCGCCTCCCCCCGCACCGAAGAGCAGTGGCGCGCTTAAGATTGTCATTGTCGTGCTTTGCTGTCTCGCAGTCGGCGCCGCCGCCCTGATCGGGGGTGCACTCTACTTGGCTCATCGGGTGAAGCAGGCCATCGTCCAAAAAGCGGCCGAAAACGGAGTAAACTTGCATTCGCTCGTCGATTCTGGCAATAGTCATACTGTCGCTTCGCACCCTCTCCCGCAGACTTGCACGTTACTCACAAAGGACGAGGCTTCCCGGTTGATTGGCGAACCTGTCCAGCGCGCGGAGATGAAAGATGCCATGTGCGCTTACTACGGTCCTCCCGGCCTCAGCTCTAAGTTAAGGGACGAATTGGCTTCTTCCGCAATGAAGCGCGTACAAGCACCGGGCGCTGACCCGAATGCCATCAATGCCAACAATTCCCTCGACCAGATCGTTGGCAGCCTAGGCGCGCAGACGGGTCTCGATCAAAATGTAGGGGAAGCGCCATTGCTCATGTTGCTGGTAGATCCGGACGGCCGCCCGCA
>JBARMQ010000450.1:0-1617 GCA_049802535.1 Bryobacteraceae bacterium
ACTGAGAACAGCTTTGAAGTTTATGTGCCCGCGCAGTATAATCCCGCGAAACCGGCCTGCTTGTTGGTGAAGCTCGATGGGCTCGGTGCGTTGGAATCAACCGTTCTGGACAACCTGATCGCAAAAAAGGCAGTCCCAGTCATCATTGCAGTAGGCATTGTTCCGGGAACGATTTGGAAGGACCCTGCCGGAACTCCACACCGCTCTGCTTTGCGCTTCAACCGATCCTACGAATTTGACAGCATGAACGATCATTTCCCGGACTATGTTCTGGACGAGTTGCTGCCGGTGGTCGAGAAGTTGAAGACACGCGATGGGCGACCGATCCGGATTTCTCGCGACGCCAACGATCATGCCGCAACCGGTGGCAGCACCGGCGGCATCGGTTCCTTCACCTTGGCTTGGCGGCGGCCGGACCAATTCACTCGGGTCTACTCTGTCATTGGCACCTTCGTTTCTATGCGCGGCGGTAACGAATGTCCGGCGCTAATTCGCAAGACCGACCCTAAGCCCATTCGCATTTTTCTAGAAGACGGCTCGGCTGATGCCTGGAACCCGCTCTTTGGCTCCTGGTTCGACGCTAATTTGAATATGGAATCGGCCTTGGCCTTTGCCGGCTACGACGTCGCTCATGCGTGGGGAACGCATGGACATGATGGCCGCCCGGGACAGATGATTTTTCCGGATGTGATGCGCTGGCTCTGGCGCGACTATCCCGCGCCCGTTAAACGCGGCGTGTCGGATAACAGCACGCTTAAGGAAATAACGCTACCGGACGAGGGCTGGCGGAAAATACCTCAATGGTTTCAGAGCTCAGCCGGTTTATCCGCTGATCCTCGCGGCGACGTTTATCTGAGCGAATCAGCCGGCCCTGCGATTTATCGGATCGGTGGCGATGGCAATCCACGGGTCTTCTCTCAGTTGAAATCATCGCTTGCCGGCGAAGCCTTTGCCGCGGATGGCACGCTCTACGCGGTAGCCCCTGCAGACCGCAAAGTCATCGCGATCGATACGCGGGGCAACAGCCGGACGGTTGCAGAAGGCATCCCGGGGCGGGGCATTGTTGTTCGACACGACGGAACGATATACGTCAGTGAACCCGGCTCGCATAGCGATTTACCAAGCAAGGTTTGGCAAATCAAGAGCGGCCAAAAGCATTTGGTAGATCAGGGGCTTCAGTCTGCTTCTGGAGTTGCCTTTTCACCGGACGGATCCTTGTTCTACGCCGCCGAGAAAACGACCAAGTGGATTTATAGCTATATCGTTCAACCAGACGGTTCGTTTCGCGACAAGCAGCGTTTCTTTTGGCTGCACATGACCGACATTCCTAACGACAGCGGCGCGGAAGATCTTGCCGTAGACACTCATGGCAACCTTTATGTCGCAACCCGGATGGGCGTTCAGGTTTGCGATCAAAACGGACGAGTGCGTGCAATCCTGCCGCTTCCTACACCCTGCGGCCCCGTTCGCAGCTTATGTTTTGGCGGCCAACATTTCGACGTCCTCTACGTTACCGATGGATCCCAGGTCTTCGCGCGGCGACTCAAAGTGCGTGGCTTCGCGCCATGGGCAGCACCAATGACTGTTCCTAGCCAAGGCGCCGGGTAACCCAGAAAC
>JBARMQ010000451.1:0-6582 GCA_049802535.1 Bryobacteraceae bacterium
GGGCGCTTCTCCGGCCACAGAAGCTTCTCAGCCGCATCCTGGTAGGCCGTTATCCGGCCCTTGACAGACGGATCCCCATTGAATATCCCGAGCATATTGTTGTGAAG
Organism: Bryobacteraceae bacterium; assembly: GCA_049802535.1. GTDB lineage: Bacteria > Acidobacteriota > Terriglobia > Bryobacterales > Bryobacteraceae > Bog-105. The sequence continues at coordinate 108 of JBARMQ010000451.1, forward strand.
GAACGGTGCTGTCGCCCATATATTTATGAGTGACGGAGTACGGTAGTAACCGCCGCCGCCTTGCGGGATGTCGAAGGCGATTGGCTGGCTACTATCAAACGGATTCTGGAGAATCAGTTTGCCCGGCGTCCGCAACTGCTTGAAAGTGAGTGAAGAGAAGTTGTTCCAGAGATGGTCGGTATCCGGATTCGTGCCCAGCGCGCGATCGGCGTTTGTGCCGATGGCCATACGTGGATCGCTCGAGACAAGTGGATAGCGTTTGTCGTCGGACAGAAAGTTTCTGGATAAGAAATCGTCGGATTTTACCAGCTTCACCCATGCTGCTTTGGCTTCTTGGGAATGCTTATCCAGGCCACCTTGCGCCACTTCCGGCGGTAACTTACTCGAATGACAGCGTGCACATTCTTCCCCGAACGTCGTTTTGCCCAAATCCAGAATTGTAGGATCTTTGGTGATGTAGTTATCGCCGTCGGCCGCGTTCTTTAAGTAATACGGCTGGTTGGCGTCAAGGAAGTTAGCGGCATCGGTCATACGTGCCGCTGTTAGTTGCCAGTCAACGCAGTCCTTTTGTGCCTTCACGAGATCGAAAGGATGCTGGACGGTCGGATTCTGCGCGTGGGACGCGAGCGGAGGACGTCTCAGGATCCCCGTGAAGCTATCTTCAAGACTCATGCGGTAGTCCGGACAGGTGCCAATGTTTACATAGACCCGCAAAGCCGCGCCTTCCGCGCCTATGGAGTCCGACCCGTCCTTGAGGATGTGCGGGACCTCTTTTGTGGTCCCGTCGTTCATGAGTTCGGCATGGGTTGGACGAGCCGAAAGAATGTACCAGATCGAATTGATGGCGTTCGGATTATTGATGAAATCCGTACTGATACGGCTGGTGTCGGACGTGCCGGGCTGTTGCGTATCGAAAACCCAATACTCAAAATTGTGCTGGGTTAATCGGCCCTTGAACATCTCACCTTCCTTCAAATACTGATTGCCCAATGCTGGCGCCAGGTTCTCCCACTGAGGATTTTCAGGATCGACCGGCGGCTTAGTCGGATTAAAGGTGATGTGACAGACGCCGCAAGTAAGGCCAGCGAGATAGGGCGGTTCTATACGAGGATCGGAATTGAGGAACTGATTCGCATTCCATACTGCCGGATCAAAGTTAGGGTTGGGGAAAAGGCGGATTCCCATAATGCCGCTGGAATAAGGGTCTGAGCAGTTGTCGAGCATCAACCCATACGGATCGGGCTTTGTCGCCGCCGTGCATCCGGGGTCGTTCACGCTCCCTAATTTCTTGAACCGCTGAGCTCGTGGAGTGCCAGTTACATATTTCAGGAAGGCAACATCAATGGGGAGGCCGGAAAGGTTAGCGTCAAGCCAAAGCTTCTTTTCAGCCAGACGCCAAAATCTCGGATTTCCTCGCGCATTCACGGGGCTACCCTCGGTTCGCAGCGGGTCTCCGCCCGTCCATAGATACCAAGTGCAAGCTCCCGCCTTCTGCTGGTCTGTTAAGTAATAGCCAAAATGGTCAGGGAGGTTACCGGGAATTCCCGCGCAAGTCTGCGTGTAATTGGCAAATCGCAGTTTCGGATCCGGATACTTCGACGCCGATCTGTTCGGAGCAGGGCAGGCGATGGAAAACAGACAAACAGTAATCGGTACGGCAAGCAGGTATTGATTCATAAGGGAGTCGCCCTTCGACATTCGCTCGATACGCTGCGTGAGCACTTTGACACCCACCGTCCCAGGTGTTGAAGGTTCATTTGGACCTCTGCCACAGATGTGGAAACGATCGAAACTCTTAGTGAAGCGGATCATATCCCAAGGCCGGGCAATAGAGCAAGAGTTTTTCTGTCAGGTTTAGGATATTAGTCGCTCAATCTGTAAATGTGTAAGTCAAATCGGAATAGCTGATCGAATTACGTTTTACCGCTAAAGGTCCATGCACGTGTACTTAGGATTGCGCTGTGTGCAGAAGCATAGGTCACTAAGCGTTTTGGGAGCCACGCGGGCAGCTCAGACGCGAGTGTGACCTGAAGTACTCGTTCTAACAGACAAGGGTACAGCAACGATCGCGGTTCCAAGCGCATTATCCGTTTGGCTTAACCTTCTAACCGTTTGGCTAGCTTTACTACCGGCCGCGTTCGTGAAATGGGTGATGATCTCGGTCTATGGCGCCTGCCAATCGAGTGCATAAATCTCTTGCGCCCCGGTATCACGCAGAAGAAGAGGTGAATTGCCGGGCGTCAAGCCGATCCAGACACCACCGCCGTACCCCGTGTCCTTGATGTTAGCGAGACTCACTACCTGCTCCAATATGCGGGTCTTCACATTTACACGCATAATGGCGCCGTGATTTCCAAGGAGCTTGAAGTAAACGAAGTTGCCGTCCCTGGACCAGCCGGACAGATAACCAATGTCGCTTTGTGATAGTTCGGACCACCGCTTCTTCTCGGAATCAAAGAGCATGACGGCATGTGAATCCAGCGTGCGCGCAGCAATATAGCGGCCGTTAGGCGACCACTTCGCTTGCCAGACACCTTCCGAGCCAGGCAGCCTCTCCGCTTCGTGGGTGGGCAAGCGCACGACAGTTACCCCTCGTTGTGTCGCTTCGAGAAAGTAAAGTGAGCTGATCAACATAAACTTTCCGTCCGGCGACCAACTCCCAGTCACCTGATTATGCCCGTCAGGATGAACCGGCTCCGCATTTCCTCCATTCGACGAAACTATGTAGACCGTCGACGGCGCGCCTGGCGAGGTGCCGGTGAATGCGATCTGTTTGCCGTTTGATGACCATATAGGTTCCAGGACCTGCATAGGCGGACCGGTGAGTTTCCGTCGCTCGCTGCCATCGATTCTGCTGCGCCATAGAGCACCCTCGGGAAAATCGACATAAGCGACCCACTGCCCATCGGGCGAGAAATCAAGAAATTCCGCCGAAATACCGGATAGGTATGGCGTCCACTGACCCGAGCGTCGATCATAGCGGACCAGTTCGCCGCGCTGTTGTTGACCGATTACATACAACTTCTTGCCGTCTGGACTGAACACAGGGGCGAGAGAATTCAATTGGCCGCCGGTGAGCTGCACTGGTTCGAAATTTGACTCGTTGAAACCAGTCGTGAAGCCGGTCCGGGCCCCTTCTGCCAGATACAAGTGCGCGCCATCGGTAACTACGTTTCCCAACGCACCCCCTTTGCCCTGGCCGTCATTGCTGATCCGAACGTAGCCCGATACGCGTGGGGACGGAAGCCGACGCGTGAGCACATAACCCGTGAGCGCAATGAAAACGAAAGCAACAGCTAGCCCTACAACGCGGCGCACACGCCTCCTGCGGCTGAGCGATTCCTGAATGCGCTTCAATCGTTCAAAATCGGCACGAATCTCCGATGCCCCCTGATAACGCACGCCCCGCTCTTTCTGTAAGCATTTGGTTATAATTCGCGCCAGTTCGTCGGGCAAGGCGAGACTTAGGCGTGTGATTGGTGTCGGATCCTTGTGAAGGATAGCGTCAAAGATTTCGGCAGGGTTCCCGCCCGAGAACGGAGGAGCTCCCGTTGCCATCTCGTACAGCACCGCGCCGAAAGAGAACAGGTCGCTACGCGCATCGAGGGGTTTGCCTTCCACTTGCTCCGGAGACATGTAGTCTGCCGTCCGGTAATGAAGACATGCGCGCAGCGCCAACGATCTGGCGCAAGGAGACGAAATGAAACATCTGATTATACTGAGTGCCTTCCTTCTTGGGGCAGTCTGCGTTCCCGCAAGGGCTGATTCGATCGCCATCACCTATAGCTTGACTGGAACGGGAACCGTTCTGAGTTCAACGGATACGACCTTGACGCTGGAGGCGCAGGCGAGCGCCGCTCTGCTTTCAGGCGATGCCGGTCTCAATGCGGCTTGGAACCCGGTCACGTACTCTGACCAAAGCGTGCTGGATTTTACGACGTCACTGCTGAACGGAAACTTCACTCTGTCATTGGCCAGCGGTGACACCTTAACTGGGAACGTATTCGAAGACCAGTCCGCCATCGACGCAATAACCGGGACAGGTCCGTTTACTCAGACTTTGACGTTTACCGGAGGGACGGGAGAGTTCGCCGATGCTACCGGTTCTGTTTCGGGAAACGGCTTCCTGGGAACAACTGACTTCACTGTCTCTGGAAGTGGAACTGTCGATGCTCCGGCGGCCCCTGAGCCGTCATCGCTCGCTCTGATTTTCGGAGGATTAGGCCTCACGATCGCCGGAGCGGCGCGGCGTAGCGCCAGCATTCTGGTGCGCAGCGCGGCTTAAACTGTGTCATGCTGTTTGTTGAATTTTTCAGCCAAAAGAGCGTCAGCGATTGGCGCTTGGGCCAGTAGGCGATTCACAGCGTTTTCAAAAGCTTAATACGGAACATTTCACCAGCGAGTTATCCATGAAGACAAAAATCTGCTGTTTGGTCATGGCATTAATGCCTATGGCTGCAATCGCGCAAGAGTCGCCCGCGGCCCCCGCCCCGCCGCCTAATCCGATTTCCGCTAGCGAGAGAGGCTTCTACGGACTCGTCAGTGGCGAGGTAGTTGCCGCAGCCGAGAAGATGCCAAAGGAGAACTACTCTTTCAGGCCTACGCCCGATGTCCGAACATTCGGCCAACTTGTCGGCCACGTCGCAGATGCCCAATACAACTTCTGCGGTATGGTTGCAGGTGAACAGCCTTCCACAAAATCCATTGAGCGCACCAAGACGTCAAAGACAGATCTCGTCACGGCACTGAAAGACGCGGTAGCTTACTGCAACAAAGTATATGCAGGGATGACTGACGCTCAAGGCAGCCAAATGACCAAGTTGATGGGGTATAACCTCGCGAAGCTCACTGTGCTGTCAGTCAACACAGCGCATGCCGATGAACACTACGGAAATATAGTGACCTATTTGAGATTGAAAGGTATCGTGCCGCCTAGCAGTGAGAAACCCGGCAACTCGGGACAGAAGTAGGCCCACTGCTCACACGCTCTTTTCATAGTTCACCTGCGGCCCACTAAGTGCATCAGCATACCTCCCGGAGAGTTCCGGCAGGCTACGATTTGGCGAGTGCGCATTAGTGCGGCAAGCTTCAGTTGCGCGATCGAACGCGTGGCAAATGAAATGCAGTGCTCCTACCAGGTCGATTCGGCAGCAGAAGGGCGCTGCCAAACGATCGTAGGAGGCTCTGCAATGAATCAAATATCGCTTGATTGGGATACAGTGAAGCGGTCCTATCCCATGCGTCCCCTTACAGGCGGACTAAAGTCATTTATGGACTCATTGGGTCCCGGGAATACACCGTGTTGCGTGCAAATGAGTCATGCTCTGAACGCCGCGGGCTCCGTGATTGGGCTGAGAAGCAACCGGCGAAGAACTTCGACAATCCGAACATCGCTCGGCACGTTCCAATATCTCCTCGCGGTAGACGAGATCAAATGGTTTTTGGAAGACAACTACGGCATGTGTGATGAGATCAGCACGAACGACAACGGCAGCCGGCGCACGATCCGGCAGATGCAGGATGTGTTGGACGGCAGGACGGGCATCCTGGTATTCAGCAACCTGCGGTACGGCGCCCACACCGAGTTGTGGGACGAAGACCACATGCACCAGCGCGACATCAGCCAAAATATCTTTCACGAGCCCAAGGTTTATTTCTGGGATGTGATGATTACGGCGACGGCGTAACTTAAGGGTTGGGCGATGACCCTTATTCCATGAATCTTTCGCAACTGGGTTTCGCGCTGTTTTTGCTTGGCGGGTTCGGTATTGCGCGGCCCGGGGTGGCACAGCGCCCGAATCCGGCAAGTGCGCCAAGAATCGTGCTGGCCACCTTCAAGGTTGAGCCGCATGGAACGCTGGAGTATGAGCTTACGATCGCACCATGCCGCCAAACTGCGTGTGTGTTTGAGGTGCGGCTGCGAAATGGAAACTCGGTGGTATCAACGCTCGATCTCGATTGGGCGAAGGCGTACAAGCCGCTTACTAAAGATAACGCGGATGAATCATCGGGTGTGGGCGACCCATTGGAAGCGGCAAAGCAGATAATGGCATGGTCCACCGGTGAGGAAAAAGATAATGTCTCCACAGTAGCGCGTACGGTCCGGCTCACACCGCAACTGAACGGTCTGCTGATTGATCAGCGAGCTGGGTTTGATTTGCTCAAGCGTCATCATGATCTGGTGGTGGCGGTGGGCGGAAGACTGGTTCCAGCCTGGACGGATCAGGAAGGAACCGGGCCGACGTGGTCGACCGTGGTGGTTGCCAATTCAGCCCCGAACGCGCCACAGGAGATTCTTGCCTTCAACGGATTTCGGCAGCCATCCAACGATCTACCGGATTGGCTGAGCTTTCGGGCGTACGAATGGGATCCGAATACGCATGAACTCGCGAGCGCCGCAAACGGCACTCCGGAATTACACGCAGTACTTGCCGGCAACTTCAAGACTGCTGCGGATGCACACGCGGCGCAGGTG
>JBARMQ010000452.1:0-5579 GCA_049802535.1 Bryobacteraceae bacterium
ACGATCGGGTGTTCGTGGATGAGTTTCAGGACACCGACCCGCTACAAGCGGAGATTCTGAAATCTCTCGCTCCGCCAAACCGGCTATTTCTGGTTGGCGACCCGAAGCAGTCGATCTACAGATTCCGGCATGCGGAGCCCGGCGTCTATGGAGACACCCGGGCATGGATGTGTGAAGGCGGCGCCGCAGTTCGACTCCTGACAGTGAGCTATCGTTCGACCGATGCGATCCAGGAATTCGTGAATGCGGCGTTCGCAGACATGGAGGGCTATTCCCGGCTGGCAGGTGGCCCGGCGGCCTGGTCCGGCCAACCTTCGATTGTTGCGCTTCCGGTACCGAAGCCGTACGAGCGGGAGCAAATCCAGTCGAGTGCCATTCTAGAATGCACTCCTTCGGCGGTTGGCGCGTTTATTGGATGGCTGATTTCTAAGAGCGGCTGGTCTGTGCGACAAGGCGATACACGTCGAAAGGTGCAGCCGGAAGACATCTGCATCTTGTTCCGACGTATGACGAACAACCGCAGAGACCTTTCGCAGGACTACGTGCGTAGCCTGGAGGCACGGGGAATAGACCACACACTCGTGGGATCGAAAGGGCTGCATCAGCGTGAAGAGGCCGCCATAGTCCGCACGGCCCTGCATGCGATCGAGTGGCCTGACGACGAGCTGAGTGTCTATGCCGTCTTGCGGGGGCCGCTGTTCGGGATCGACGATGGAATGCTGTTGAAGTTTCGCGAGCAGCATGGCCGGTTGGCCGTATTCGGTGAGGACTCCGGTGAAGATTCCGAATTGGAGCCGATATGGGATGCTCTCCACATCCTTCGCGAACTGCACCGGGAACGCAATCACAAGCCAGTGGCCGACACGATCCGCCGGCTGCTTGCTGCGGTCCGCGGGCACGCGATATTCGCATTTCATGGTGGAGGTGTAAGGAGGCTTGCCAATCTGCATCGCATCGCGGAACTCGCACGGCAATCGGAGGCGGGTGGGTCCATTTCGTTCAGGGCATTCGTGCAGTGGCTGCAGGAGGAAGCAGAGTCCGGCGAGACAGCCGAGGCTCCCGTGCTGGAACAGCAGACGGGCGGCGTACGGTTGATGACTGTACACAAAGCCAAAGGTCTCGAGTTCCCAGTGGTGATCCTCGCAGATCCTTCGGCAGGCCTAACCGGCGCGGATGGGTCCAATCGCTGGGTGGATTCCACAAGGGGGCTGTGTGCGCAACGGTTATTAACATGCGCACCTTGGGAATTGCTCGAGCACGAAACAGAGGAGGACGCGGAGGACCGTAAAGAGGCAGTGAGGGTGGCGTATGTGGCTGCCACTAGGGCGAAGGATCTGTTGGTGGTATGCGCCGTAGGAGACACCGAGACCAAGGACTGGTGGCTGAGCCCACTCTATGAGGCGCTCTATCCGGAGAATCACCGAAGGACGATGAGCGATGAAGCTCCGGCATGTCCACGTGTAGGGAATGAGACGGTGTTGAACGCGCCTCTCCAGAGTCCAGTCGAGCAGATTCGGCCTGGAGCACACAAGCCACGAGCTGGGAGACATATGGTGGCTTGGTTCGATCCGGCAGTGCTCCGTTTGCAGGACCCGGCCTCACAAGGTATCGAGCGCGAGCAGCTGTTGCACGGTCAGCCTTCGCAGATTGCGGAGGGGCTGGCCCTATACCGTGAATGGCAGGCTCGCAAACAAGCGGCGATCGCCGATAGTAGCCATCCGCGTCTGGTCGTACAGCGTGTGACAGAAGCAAGCGAGGCCGCCGAGACTTCGGCGATTCCGATTGAGGTTGTCACGATCAAGACCGATGTTCAGCAACCAGCGGGCAGACGGTACGGCAGACTCTTGCACGCAATTTTGCAGACACGCGGCGGTGCTGAAGCGCACGGGAGACGGCTTGATGCAACGCCAGAGGAGGTTCAGACTGCTGTTGAAACGGCGCGAGTGGTGCTGGCGCATCCGCTTGTGTCGGCGAGTGACCACGAGGTGTATCGAGAACTGCCCATCGTTGTGAGGCTAAGCGATGGCAGTCTGCTAGAAGGAAGAGTGGACCTGGCCTGGACCGATGGACGGGAGTGGACGGTCGTCGATTATAAGACGGGTTCGGCGGACCGGGGACGATACCGACGCCAGTTGCAGATGTACGGGTTCGCGCTTCAGCGGGCAACCGGAAAAGCGGCGCGCGGGATTCTGCTAGAGATCGGGCAATAGTCATGGCTCGCCGCTCGCCCTCGCGTAGAGGAAGTTCTGATTCTGTTTGGGACGGAGTTTGGCTGAGGGCTGAAAGCCTAGGCATGAGAAGCTGGCGTTGGCTCGGGAAATGACTGAGGAATGAGACAGGAAGTTATGGCGCCGCATTGACAAAGGCGAGTCCGACAGTCTATGGCGGTGTTACTCTTTATCGCGTATTGTTGGCAAAGTGATGAATGTCAAGGCTCTGAGCAACGATCCAAAACACACTGAACTGGCTTCGAACTTTACCGTCGCCCAATATACAATAGCGTGCGGTGCGCAGGACAGAGATACAATCGCGGAGGCTCTGCGCCGCCGCTTCACCGAACGCTACATTGACTCAGTGACGCCTACAAAATGCAAGCAAATACACGGGTTCACCATTATGGCGATCTCATGCCTCATGATTGAGTCGCTGGAATCATTTTGCCAAGGCTGGGAAAACACCACCGGTAAGAGTGAAGCAGCATTCTGTTATTTTTTCGACAGCCATAGCCAGTTCAATACTTTTCGCGGTCACTTTGCGCAGTTCTATAAGAACGTTCGGTGCGGTATTCTGCACCAAGCCGAGACCACAAGCGGCTGGAAGATAACCCGTAAGAAAACAGCTCCCCTGTTCGATGCCACTTCATCACTCACCATCAACGCGAACCTCTTCCTCCAAAATCTCCGTGAGGTACTCGACGGCTTTTGCGACGAGCTTAAAACCACCGATTGGAATTCTACAGAGTGGAAGAACGTCCGCAAGAAGATGAAGGCGCTCTGCCACAATTGCAGATCCTAGCACGTTTGGACTTTGACCCCTCAGCTGCCCTACATTGCCTTGGAGTCGCCGGCACACCAAATCGCCGCGTCCTGGGCGAATAAGCGCAAGCGCCAACTGCAGCCCGAGGCAGCGGCGCGCGGCGAGCGTCTATCCTGGCGATAGGTGAATTTCCCTTGTTGAGGTGTCCCCTACTAGCTCTCTTCGGCTTCAGTAGCGGGCAAATTTGAAACCCATGGTGGTGTCGCGGAGGCCGATGGTGACGAGCCGGACGGCGGACCAAGCGCCCATGGAAGTGGAGGGCTAGACAAAGCTGAGTCCTCTTCTGCAATCTCTTCATCCAGGTCTTCTTCCTCGTCGTCCTGGTCGTCCTGGTCGTCATCGTCGCCATCTGAGTAGTCGGAGTAGCCATCCTCCCAAGGCCTGTCTACGTTGTAGAAGCGAACTGCACCATTCTGCAATATAGAGAAGAACGGGTCTTCCGCTGTGTAGTCTGTTCCGTCGAGAGAAGGTAGCCAGCCTTGAATGTAGGCCTCATATGCAAGCAACCAATGCTCTGAGTAAAGATGATCCTCGGTCATTCGCGAAGCCCACAGTGACGTGTTGAGCGGCGGCAGAAGGTCTTGCTTTTCCATATCCAGAGCTACTAGAGCAACGATGTCGTCGTCCACTTTGCGGACTACACTGCTGACGCTTGCCGGAAGCTCTATCGCGAGAGAACGGGCCACCCAGAGACTCCATGCAACTTCAAAGCCATGCTGAAGGGGCGCGTGGTACGTGCAGAGTTCTGTCAATACCTTCTGTAGATCGCTTCTATCCCAGGTGTGCGGTGTGGTCTCGAATAGCGGTAAAAGGGCCGGAAGCATAGTAGGCTCTCCCAGACAAGAGCGCAGCAACAGCGACCGACAGACATACCATTCATGAGGTTCTAGGCGAGTGGCGTAATGAGTGATCTTGCGGACAGCGTATGTCAAAACGCTGTCGCTTGGAAACTGCAACGCGAGAGCCGAGGCACGATCAAAGAACGCCTTTATGCCTGTTGCCCGTTTATCGCTCCGAATAGGGATAAGTCTCAAGTCGGTCTTCCAAGCAGGCTCGATCGATTCTGGAAGCTCTACAATCTCGGTCTTCAGTCCGTTGAGCTGAAGTTCATAGCTTTGTACGACTGTATGGAGAGCGGCCAACGCACGCTCGGCATCTGCTCGAGTTCTAAAGTACAGGTGATAGTCATCGATGTAGCGAACTCCATGCAGCTTGGTGCCAAGTAGCTTCTCAAGGCGCTCATCCATCCGAGAGGCAATGACTTCGGCGATCAAAAAAGAAGTATCAGGTCCGATTGGTATACCCCCGGTTTGGCGATCCTGGGTCTCTCTCATCCAGACGTCAAGCTGGTTTCCGTACCAATTCTTAGCCCGCTTTGATCGTGCCACTTCTTTCCCATGTACTGCCCAAGGAATGCTATGGGTATAAATACTGGAATAGAAGGTGGCAAGGTCCGCTTTGAGCATGAAACGTGCTCCAACAGAGCTTTGTGCGCGTCGTATGCCCTCCACCCGCCTGCTGTGTTCCGCAGCGAGAGCCCGTTTCGCTGATCCGAGAGGGCGACTGAGAGAAATAGACGATTGCTTACATATCGCATCCATCTGCTTCCAATACTTCGCGACGGTCAAACTTAGCATAACTTGGCTGTAGGGATTGGGTACTCCGAAATGCCGTCGCAAGTGCTTCAGCTTAGGCACTGAATGACGTACTAAACGAGACCGTTTGCGCCCACGCTCCTTTTCCATCTCCCGCCGACCGAAAGCAAGGATATCAGTACAAACGCTAGAGAGTGACAACGAACTAAGAGGCGGAATGATTCTGTCATGAAACAGTCCGCGCGTAAGAAGATCCTGAGCAGTCGGATCGGGCATGGGATTACTGTAAATGCTCCGGTGCGCGCTGAGCGATCAAACTCTCAGCGGCCGTTACGTCACGGTATACTCTACCGGGAGGCCGCCTCCAAAGTGATCGCATCTCTACCCGAATCACCTTCACGCAGTGAAGTCTTGGAATTCATCTTTAACGCCTCCAAATACGGCAACCTGGGACTATTTGTCGGAGCGGGTTTCTCAAAGGCGATCTTGAACGATGATGATGAGGAGATCGCCTTGTCCTGGGGTGATCTGCTCGAAGCAGCCGCTAAGCGCATGCACGTTCACTTCAAAGGTCTGGTGAAATCTGGAATGTCGTACCCGGAAGTCGCATCTGCTCTCTGTAGAAAACACGCCGAGGAGAACAAACAGACATTTCAAGAATCCGTCGTTGAATTGAAAGATACGCTGGCCGCCTCCACAGCATGGTTTCCTGAGGGTGCTCCCAGAACCCAATATGCTTCATACCTTCGAGCCCTGCTGCCACGTTGGATCGTCACGACGAATTATGACCAGATACTCGAATGCCTGTTATCTGGACGATCAGTGTCGCTCGGTCCCAATGACACACTTTCGGCCCCGACCAAACACGTTCCCATCTACCATCTCCACGGCTGCAGGACACGACCGAGCGATATCATCATCACTCAAGAAGACTATGTGGCGTTGTTC
>JBARMQ010000453.1:0-9154 GCA_049802535.1 Bryobacteraceae bacterium
GAGGAATCGGCGCCGGTGCGGGCGCCGCCGCCGGCCTCGCGAGCGTTTTATTCACTCGTGGACCCGACGCAATATTGGCAAAGGGCACAACAGTAGAAATGATTCTTGATCGGCCTCTTACGTTTAGCGATCAGGATGTGAATTTTAACGGCGCTCCTCCGCGAGCCGCGCTCAGCGAAGGCGGCGGTAACCCGGAACCGAAGCGCACAGGCTTTGGGCGCTCGCGCCCGTATTAACAATCTTGAGCGAAGAGTGTGATCCGATCCGGGTTGAAATCACCGACGTCTTCGACCTGCATCCGTTTGCTCCGCGAGACGTCAAGAATGCCGTAGAAGCGTATCTAGAAGAGGCGCATCGGCTCGGCTTTCTTCACGTGCGCATTATTCATGGCCGTGGGATCGGCGTCCAGCGCGAGAGGGTACACAAAATCTTGGCGCGCACTCCTTACGTCGTCAATTTTAAAGATGCTCCACTCGAGGCCGGCGGGTGGGGAGCGACCCTCGTCCAGTTATTGCCCGCCCGCGAGAACTGAAGATCTTCCGAGCTGCCGCTGCTGTCCATGCAATCGTTATGCTCAACCTGCATCTAAACTGGCAGAGTGCCGAACAGTATCAAATCGTACCCGCCGACCTGGCAAGGTGATCTTCTGCTGGCCTGCCGGAAGTGCCAGAAGAAGCTGAAGGGCGAGCCACGCCTGCGCGCGCTGGCCAAGCTGAAGAAAACGATCAAGCGCCACAATAAGCAGCACCCCGGTGCCCCGCTGCACCTCATCAGCGTGCCGTGCATGGATCTATGTCCGAAGGGCGCCGTTACGATCTGTCTTCCGGCAACCCGGCCAGCAATGCTGTCGCTGCTTCGCAATGAAGGGGAAGTCGATGAGCTCTATCGACGCGCGTGAGTAGAAGTAGCTCAGGATCGTTCCACCACCAACGAATAAGAATTTTCAGCCCTGTCGTCTTACTAATTGACATGAATCTAAGCCCGGCCTGGGCCGCGTTCCTTAATCAGAACGCCTTTCTATCAGTGCACCGGTCCGCTCTGGGGTCGGCTTCCGCCACCGATTCGAAGATTATCGCGTAGGCAGCCAAAAACGATTTCGTTGTCTTAGACGCACGACTTGGATTTCGGGACGCTGCTCGCCTCTGCACCTGGTCATAAAATTCCTAACAGCTTTGCTCCAGCGCCGGCTGTACAGTCTAGCGGCTCGATGCGAAAATAGAGGAGGTAGTCAAATGCCAGGAACGTTAAGCGAGCAGGACCGTCAAGCGCGCAGATCCATGGTCGACGGTGCTCTTGGCACCTTACGGCTGGAGGGCCTCAAGCCGTCTGACGACGTGATAGCGTTGGCCGATCGGTTTGTGGCTGGCGAGATCACGTTCGAGGAGCTCGATCATGGCATTGAAAGACTACTCAGCACGCGACAAGTACACGTATCCTAATTCGCCTGTCCTGATCAACCTTGCTGACATACGCGACGGCGAACGTCTGGAGCAGTTTGAGGCGGACATGGCGTTCCGGCGGTTGCTACAACTTGCGAACCGTCCCTTAGAGGGCCACTTTGATTTGGAGCATCTCAAGGCGATACACCAATACATCTTTCAGGACGTGTTCGGCTGGGCCCAACGGCCATGGACTTTGCGTTTGCTGTCTTCGGTTCTTTCTCCTCACCAAAGCCGCAGCATTGGCAACCGCCACCGGTGCATCACCTACCCAAAAGGGCTAAGACATCCATCGCCCTACGGGTTTTAGCTCTTCACATTTCCGCAAGCGGAGACGGGGCGCGATGCGTCCTGGTGCGTGCCTTTTCCCATTGAACGATGACGCGTAGAGCGCCCGGACCGGCTGGTTTTCCAGTTCTGACTGCAGACATTTATCGAGGGTCACTCACGCGTATGTCTCTCGTCTTACACGACAGCCCCCAACTTTGTGGATCATATCGACCTGCCTGCACGTATTCCGCTCTGTGACTCACAAAATTGAGCCAGCTTAGTAACCAAACCGATTCTGCTGAGTATTGGAACTGAGAAGCGCCGCGAACGACTTGCTAACTGCCTGCCGGTTCATCCGTGTTTGAAACGGAATCGCGAGCATGAGCGACGGATCGCGGCCGTGAACACACGCTTAAGGACAAGGAATGGCGGACATACAAGAAGCACTTCGGCAACTGAAGAAAGCACCCGGATTCACGACCACCGCAGTGATCACGCTCGCACTGGGTATCGGCGCGACGACCGCGATCTTTACTCTCGTCCATCAGGTGATGCTCAAGTCTCTGCCGGTCACCAGGCCTGAAGAACTCTGGCGCGTTGGTGACAAGAACCGCTGCTGCAATTGGGGTGGCTACACGCAGGACAACGACGGCGACTTCGCGCTCTTCTCCTGGGAAGCCTACAAAAATTTCCGTGCCCATACGCCCGAGTTCGCCGATCTCGTCGCCCTGCAGGCCGGCAACGCGCCGCTCGGTGTCCGCCGCGCCGGTTCGCAGGCGCCGGTCGATACCCGCAACGGCGAATATGTCTCCGGCAACTTCTTCCGCACCCTCGGCATTCATCCCTGGATCGGCCGCCTCATGACCGATGCCGACGATCAGGAAGGCGCTCCCCCGGTCGCGGTCATGAGCTATCGCGTTTGGAGCGATAAATACGGCTCCGATCCTTCGATCATAGGCGCCAGTTACCAGATCAACGGTCATCTGTTTACCGTCATCGGGGTTGGTCCGCCCGGCTTCTATGGAGCCAAACTCGATGGCTGGGGCATGCCCGACATATGGATCCCGGTCACGACCGAACCGCTTCTCGATGGCGCTGCGGCTCGCCTGAAACGCCCCAACGCGAACTGGCTCGACATCCTCGGCCGAGTCCGCCCCGGCGTCGATCCGAAAACGCTCGAAGCCAAACTGCGCGTTGAGTTCCACGACTGGCTCGCCAGCCACGTGCCCGATATGGAACCCAGTGAGAAACAGACCTGGCGTCAGCAGACAGTGCATCTTGTCCCCGGAGGCGCCGGTGTTGCGGCGATGCGCGACCAATATGAGGCGGGATTGAAGCTGCTACTCATCGCGGCCGGGTGCGTGCTGCTCGTTGCCTGCGGCAATCTTGCCAACCTCATGCTCGCCCGCGGCCTGAAAGAACGCGCGCAAACCTCCCTCCGCGTCGCGCTTGGTGCATCACGCCGTCGCCTGGTCCGCAAGGCGCTCGTCGAGTCCACCCTTCTCGCCATCGTCGGTGGAATTTTAGGAATCGGCGTCGCCTATGCCGGCAGCAAACTCATTCTCTATCTCACGTTCCACAACGGCGGTCCCAATAACTACGTCCCGATTGACGCGTCGCCTTCCTGGCCCGTTCTGCTCTTCACGCTCGCCATCTCGGTCCTGACCGGCATGCTCTTCGGCATCGCTCCCGCTTGGATGAGCTCGCATGTCGATCCCGTCGAAGCTCTCCGCGGCAGCAATCGTTCTGTGCGCGGGGGCAGCTCCATCGCCCAGAAAGCTCTCGTCATCGCGCAAGCCGCCATGTCCCTTGTCCTGCTCTCCGCCGCTGCTCTTCTCGGCCAAAGCCTGCGCAATCTCGAGCACCAGAAATTCGGCTTTGAAACTAACGGCCGGTATCTCGCCTCGATCAACCCGACGCTCGGCAACTACAAACCTGAACAGATGGAGCCGTTCTTCCGTCGCATTGATGAACGCTTGCTCCGCATCCCCGGCGTGCGTATGGTCGCGCCCGTGCTCTACGCACCCATGAGTGGCGACAGTTGGAACGAAGGTGTTTTCATCTCAGGCCGGCCCCAGCCCGGTCCCAAAGAAGAGATCGGCGCCGGCTGGGCGCGTGTCATGCCCGGCTTCTTTGAAACCATCGGCGCCAGAATCGTGCAGGGCCGCGCCATCGGCGACGAGGACACCCCTACCACGCGCCCCATCGCCGTTGTCAATGAAGCATTTGTTCGCCGCTTCTTCAAACACCAGAATCCGATTGGCCAGCACTTCGGTATCGACCGCATTCAATACTCCGGTTCGTATGAAATCGTCGGCGTCGTCCGCGACATCCGCTACATGACCTGGGATTACAAGGATCCCGTCCGGCCCATGTTCTGGGTGTCCGAAACGCAAAACCTCAAATACGACGATCCGCAATTTGCTGCCGGCGAACTCTTTTCTCACTTCCTCTACAACATCGTCATCTGGGCAGCCGGCAACCCGTCCGGCATCGAAACTGAGGTGCGCAAGGCGCTTGCCAGCGTCGATCCTAACCTGGTGCTTTACAGCGTCGATCCCTACTCGAAAATTTTGGGCGCCGATTTCCAGCAGGAGAACATGATCGCAACTCTGACCACGCTCTTCGGCATACTCGGCCTTATTCTCGCCGCCGTGGGTCTGTATGGTGTCATGGCCTATACCGTCGAACAGCGCACCAGTGAGATTGGCGTGCGTATGGCGCTTGGCGCCGATCGCAGCAGCGTGGTCCGCATGGTCCTTCGCGGCGCCTTCTCGCAAATCGCGATCGGACTCGGGCTGGGCATCCCGCTCGCCATTGCCGCCGGCCGGCTTATGACTCGTCAGCTCTTCGGCGTCGCGCCCTGGGATCCGCGTATGCTCACCATCGCCACCTTGTTACTCTGCGCCGCCGCGCTCCTCGCATCCTTAATTCCCGCAGCACGCGCGGCAAGCGTCGAGCCGATGATCGCGCTACGTACTGAGTAACACGCCAGGGTTCCTATAGCAACGTGCACTCAATGCGTTCAGCGGCGCGAAGAGATCATGGTACGGATGCCATGAACTCAACCTCGTCGCCCGCAGGTCCCTCTGCTGAACGCCTTGGCGAGTTGAATGAGCGCATTCCGTATTGCCGGCTCCGGGTAAGCAGCAAAACCGAGGACCACTCCCTTCGGATCGGTACGATTGAACGTATATCGATCGACGCCGAGAGCTTCAATGCCCTCGACCGCGGCCGACTTTTCCGCTTGCCGTGAGGTCATCCCATTCGTCAGGAAGCCAATCGTATAGAGACCGGCCCGAACTTTCGAGATTTCAAGCAACCCGCTTAAATGCTGTTTGCCTCCGTCGATCAGCGCTGCGAGGCGGCTGCCGTACAGTTCGCGCATCTTTCGCATATGACGTGCGAGATGGCCCTCCACGATGAATTCGCAAAGCACTGCCTGATCAACATTTGAATTGCGAAAGTCGGTACGATAGCGAAAGGCCAGGAAGCAGTCAACCAACGACGGCGGCAGCACCACGTAGCCCAGGCGTAATGACTCAAACAGTGTCTTGCTGAACGTCCCGATCAGGATTACGTTCGAATGATTGTCAAGGCTTTGCAGAGAAGGCACAGGCTTTCCTTCGAACCGGAATTCACTGTCATAATCATCTTCGATTATGAAGGCGCCTGTACGTTTGGCCCATTGGAGAACGGCCATCCGCCGCTCCAGCGACATCGTCATTCCCAGCGGAAACTGGTGGGCCGGAGTCAGATAAACTCCCCTGGCGTGCGGACAGATTTTCTCTCCCGCGGAAATCGACAGGCCTTCCTCGTCCACCGGTACAGGGATGATCTCGGCTCCAACATTGCCAAAAGCAACACTGGCGCCAAAGTATCCAGGGTCCTCCATCCACACCTGGTCATGTTCTTTAAGGAGCAGGCGCGCCAGCAGATCGAGCGCCTGCTGAGCTCCGGAGACTATGACGATCTGTTCGGAGTTGCATCGCACACCTCGGGTTGCTCGCAAATAGTCTGCAACAGCATCGCGCAATGGCCGATACCCACCCCCATCGGCCTCTGTCTTGAGCCACGAACTAAAGCTCCTTGCGTATCGTGCCGAAATCTGTCCCCAAACTTTCGAAGGGAATGCGTCAGTGGCCGGCCCCCCAATCCGGAAGAGGCGGATACCCTTAGTAAAAGGGACATCGACCCAAGGCCTTGGTACTTCATGGGCAGAAATTGCGCGACGAATGTAAGCAGGGGGAGTTGCACTCATTTGCCGGGCGGGTCGGACGACAGATACCCGATTCACCAAAGTCCCAACTCCAACACGGCTGGTAACATACCCTTCCGCCTGCAGGCGCTCGAAAACGCTGACAACCGTTCCCCGCGAAAGCCCATATTGGCTCGCAAAATCTCTCGACGCAGGCAGTCTGGCGCCCAGCGCAAGGCGGCCTTCCAGAATGGCACTCCGAAGTTCTGCGTAGAGCCATTTCGTTAACGTCTGATTCTCCGGGCGGCGATCCAGAGTCAATTCGAACGAACTGACGGTCTTGGGCATGGGATCTCTTATTGGTCTACTCGTATTAACCGAAAATGGCTCTGGTCAGTGTACCAAATAGCCGCTACTATCGGTTCATGTGGCCTGAATACATTGTCCAACTCGGCTCGAGCCTGGCCGGATGTACCGAAAGGAGATTGAACAAGTGAAAATCGGAGTGTATCTGTACGGCTTGGCAACAGTGGCATTCGGTATCCTGGATCTGATCTGGGGCCAATTCGAGCGCTCTCACCAACCGATACAATCTCTTATCGAACATATCCCCGGCTGGCAGTTCCTTGCGTACATCGCCGCTGGCTGGATGATCGCGGCTGGCCTGGCGATCTTGTGGCGTCGAAGCGCACGGATGGGCGCCGCGGCATCAGCCATCATCTACTCAATTTTCGTCGCATGCTGGCTGCTTCGGTTCTACAACGCGATTCACGCGGCGGGTTGGCGGATGAATATCGTATTTAGCTTCGTGTTCTCGATCAGTCAAGCGGTGTTCCTAATCATACCGGCAGTCATCCTCTACGTCTCGACCGCAAACGACGATCCAGTGTCGGAAGAACAGACAGCGGCCGCCGCTCGTTGGATGCTGGGGCTGCCTCCTATCTTCTTCGGTCTGGGCCACCTCATCGGCATGCGCTTCTTCGCAACCCTTGTGCCGCACTGGTTACCGTTCGGAACTGCGTGGGCGGCTTTGACAGGCATTGCATTTCTCCTTGCCGGCATTGCAATTTGCCTGCGAAGACTCGATGTCCTGGCCGCCAGACTTCTGGCGCTGATGCTCCTTGTCTTTGAGTTTCTTGTGGAGATACCTCCGGTGTTTGTCCGGCTGCACAGCCAGGAGACATGGGGAGCAGCCGTGTACAACCTGGCTGCGATCGGGGGATTATGGATTTTCGCTGAGTTCGTAGTAAGCCGCCGGCAGGCAGATTCCCGAAAAGCAGGTCATGCCGAACATCGCGCCATTGCGCGTCCGATAGAAAGCCTTGCAAGTGGATCTTAGATTGGCGATCCGCTTTTCAAACTCCTGCATAGGTTTCACTCCTGACGGGAATAATGCCCGAGCCGCCCGATTTGACACAGGCGCTGACGTCGACACGACGTACGTCTACGATACTCAGGGCCGGCTTATTGAACGGACTTACGGAATGGGCAACCTTGGTGGGGAACGCTCGATCTATCGTTATGAGGATAACGATGATCCTATAGAGGAAACCACCGAACATAGAAGTCGCGAGGCGACCTTAGGTGAAAGTGAGACCGTAGACTACACCTCGGACCGTCTAAACATACAACACGCCCGATTTGAATACCGCTACGACGCATACGGAAACTGGACTGAGCGGATCGTCTCGATCCGACTTGAGCCAAACCAGAGCTTCCAGCGTTCCAATATCGAACGGAGAGCAATTACGTATCATGCGACGTAGCCGAATCATCAGTAGCCACTCCAAATATCCACTTGACGTGTAGTGGGCTACGTGGGATTGGCCAGAACTGCCTTAGTATGGCCGCACATGGCTGCTGTTAGATTGGTCGTTTAAAATGATCGCCGATATCGACCAGATCGAAGCATATCGTCCGGCCCTGACGGGCCACTGCTATCGGATGCTCGGTTCAGCAGTCGACGCGGATGACGCTACGCAGGAAACCATCATCCGAGCATGGAAGAATGCCGATCAGTTCGACGGACGGGCGGCATTACTAACTTGGTTATATCGAATTGCAACCAACGTTTGCCTCGCGGAACTTTCCGATCGCAGGCGGCGTGCGCGACCAATGGAAGCGCGCCCGGCGGGTACACCTACCGATCCGTTGGTCGCGCACCCTCGCACAAATTGGATCGAGCCCATTCCGGATGCGCGTGCAATCCCAGCAGATGCCGACCCTTGCGAACGCGCGATGCTGCGCCAAAGCATTCGTCTCGCGTTCGTCGCTGCTCTCCAGGGTCTCGCCCCAAAACAGCGCGCGGTGTTACTCCTGGCGGAAGTGCTCGGCTGGTCTGTTGCCGAAGTGGCGGAAACACTGGGCACGTCCGTTGCTTCCGTCAACAGCGCACTTCAGAGGGCCCGCGCTACCCTCGCGAGCCGGAACTGGCGCGCCGTCCCGTCCGAGCTGACAGAATGTCAGGAAGAATTGCTGAAGCGATATGTTACCGCTTTTGAAAGTTATGATGTCGATCAACTAGTGGCGCTGTTGCGGGATGACACGACGTTCTCCATGCCCCCTTACGCCCTCTGGCTTCAAGGTCCGGAATCTGTCCGCAGCTGGCTTCTCGGTATGGGCTCAGGCTGCCGGGGTTCTCGCCTTCTGCCAACTGCGGCATGCGGTTCGCCGGCTTTTGGCCATTACAAGGCAGACTCGGATGGTGGGCATAAGCCGTTCGCTTTAGTCGTTCTTGAACTCTCCGGTGACTACATTGCAGGCTGGAACTCGTTTCTGGACACGGAGACGCTCTTCCCCAAGTTCGAATTGCCGCTACACCTTCCTGGATAACTGCTAGTAATCCGGACACAACGGTCGCGGCATCAAGCGCCCTTTGCGCTATGGAATGCGCGATGTCAATTTTTCCCGCCCGCACCGATGAGTTTAGCGAGATTCCCCAATCTAACTTTCATAAGGGGAAGATGAGCGGCTCGCGACACGATAAGGAACCAGCTTTGCCAGTCGCAGCTCAGTGAAGGCACGACGGTAATTAGCTTGTTGGGCGGCCTCCAGGGGCAGGCCCGTCCAACTACTCGGCCGCATCTCACCCTTACAGGTCTTTGGAAGGGAAAAAGTGTTATGAACCTTTTAAACTTGCGGATGAGTGCCGTCTTGTTGGTTTTCTTTTCACTCGGAGGGCCGCTTTCCGGCCAGCAGACGAGCGGCAACGTTCAGGGAACGGTATATGACCAGTCAGGCGCCACAG
>JBARMQ010000454.1:0-6551 GCA_049802535.1 Bryobacteraceae bacterium
AGATGACATCGAAGCCCGCCGTCCAAAATGTCACCGCGGCAGTGAGCCAAATGATTCGCGGGTCAAGCGTTCCTCGAATCGCAATCCAAGCAGCGGATGGAGCAATGCCCAGGCAGAACCCCAAAATCAGGTGTGAGAACGAAGTGAACCGCTTTGAAAAAGAGTAAAAAAATAATACTGCGAGTGTGGGCGGCGCCAGTGCAAAGCAGAGCGGACCCAGCACGTAAGCGGCGAAAACAAAAATGATCGATGCAATGACAGTAAAGCCCCAGGCGAAGCCGGTAGAGATGAGACCGGCCGGCAGGTGGCGAGCGGCCGTGCGGGAATTACGGGCATCGATCTCGGCGTCTAAGATCCGATTAAACGCCATTGCGGCAGACCGTGCGCCCACCATCGCCACCACAATCCAAACCAAGCGCCAAGCGAGGCCAGGAACGTGATAGTTACTCGCTCTCCACGCCAAAAGCGCTCCGGTCAGGGCGAAGGGCAAGGCGAACACCGAGTGTTCGAACTTAATCATCTCCAGCGTAAGTCGCAGACGGGTCCAAAAGCGGGTCATTAGCAAACAGCGAACTGATTTCGGGGCAACGCTACCATTTTAAGGGATGCCGGAAGCGTGCTTCACGGCTCAAACTATGGATGTTCAACAACTTCAACAGCTTTTAGAGCAGGTGCGGAGCGGCGAACGAGCTGTTAACGACGCGCTAGAGGATCTGCGCGATCTGCCGTTTGAGGACCTTGATTATGCCAAAGTGGACCACCACCGCGGGGTTCGTCAAGGCGCGCCCGAAGTGATCTTCGGCAAAGGAAAAACAGTCGATCAGGTAGCCGGTATCGCCGCCGCGCTGCTTCGCAAGCCGGGCAATCTGCTGCTGACACGAGCAACACCTTCCATGGCGGAACGAGTGAGAGAGCTGGCCCCGGAAGCTGAGTATTTCCCTGCATCCGGCGTGGTGCGAGTTTGGCGCGACAAAACGATGCATGGCAAGGGAACCATAGCCGTGATCTGTGCCGGCACAAGCGATCTTCCGGTACTTGAAGAAGCGCGCCTGACAGCGGAGACCATGGGGAATACGGTGGACGCGATCTGTGACGTGGGTGTCGCGGGCATTCACCGTCTGCTGCACCAACGTGAGCGTCTGGTGCGTGCTCGCGTCGCGATCGTCTGCGCCGGTATGGAGGGCGCCCTTCCCAGCGTGGTCGGAGGTTTGGTTCCCTGTCCCGTGATTGCAGTACCCACCAGCGTTGGATATGGAGCGAGCTTTCACGGGCTTGCTGCGCTCTTGGGGATGTTGAACAGTTGCGCCAGCAATGTGACCGTGGTCAACATCGACAATGGCTTCGGGGCGGGCTACGTGGCTAGCTTGATCAATCGCGCTTAGCGATGGTGGCTTATTGTCCGGAATTGACAGCTTCGCTGGTGGTCTTGTGCAGCAGCAACCCCTTTAGCCCGAATTTGCCATTGGCGCTCGAAGTATTGGGATTGTTTGACACCATCGTCGTTCCGCCAAGACCAATTTTCAGAAGCCTACTGGCCAAGTGATTCGGTTGATGAACCGTGGTCGTTGGGGTAAACGGATGCGAAAGTTCTGCCGCCGCGTTTGCATTGGACGACGTTTCGACGCGCGGTAAAGCAATCGCGGGAGCTGTGCCCAAGCCGCCATCGATGACGCCCGTCTCGGTCGAAGCAGCGATCGGAGTCGGACGGCTCGGGGCCTCCGCGCACAGTAAACCGGTGGCGCAGACAATAAGGCAGGCTGTGGCCTGAAGGGGAATACGCAGTGCCATAGAAATCTCCAAAACGTGAAGAGGATCTCTTGGCTTATCGGCAGCGGCATCGCAATTAGCAGACATTTCATCGGCGTGTTCTAAAATTGAGGGGCCAGTTGATTCGTCGGGGCGTAGCGCAGCCTGGTAGCGCACCTGCCTTGGGCGCAGGGGGTCGGGCGTTCAAATCGCCCCGCCCCGACCAAACCTTCTGCTGATTTCAAGAGAGTTGATGGTTTGGCGTTCCTGGTGGAATACGTCGCTCGCGGGCGTTTGTCGAAGTGCGGCGTCATCGTCACGTATCTCCCGACTTGACGCGATCTGAAAACTGTTTGGTGAGCTTGCCAGTCGATATCGTGGAATCCACACCAGACGACTGCTTCACCAGTTTGCGTCTCAATTCCGATGAGCTCGATGGCCTCACCAACTTCCTTCGGCCGGATCGTCAACCGCGGCGTGCGGATCGGCATTGGAACATCGATCAGGACTGGACTGGCGACTGCCATGGCCATCCATGATAGCGAGTTCGAAACACGCGATCGATGCTGATAGTTTCCCTCATCGGTTACCCTCGGCGTCTTGATTTTCGATTTGCCGCGAACCGAGGGCGACCCGCCATTGAACATCAGCAAGCAATCCCGCCGCAGTCGGCCGTGTTCGCGCAGCTGATTGTGTTTCTTAGCCACGCCATGGCCGGTCTTCATGCATTGCCAGCATGGGGTAGATCGCACAGGAACGGTGATCGCTTGTTATCGAATCGCGTTCGACTTCTGGCCAAATGAGCGCGCCGAGAAAGAAGCGGAACACCGCGGAATGCATTCAGTGGAACGAGGAATGAAGAAATTCATTCTGAACTTCCATACGGCGGCGCCGGCTCCGAGCTCCGCACCGGCTACGGTAGGCGGGGCAGGTAGGTAGCGACCACCCAGACCCTACCAGCTTCGATCCACCTCAACGTTGAAGGGCGGAAGCTATTACCGCAAATCGACGAATAGATGAGGTGTGCATTTGGCGATGTCAACCGCACGACCCTGTAGCTGTAATGATGAGGTGCCGGTTGGATATAGTGCGCCTTCAGTAAGGTCTTCTGGATGGCATTGGTTCTTTGCTCACTCAGGTCACCGATGAGCGACATGACCTGTGTCCATTCCGCCCGGCCTACCGTCGGAGGTACTGCAAGGACCCAAGGTAACGCTCCCCCACCCGAAACTATTTCCTATTCAACGGACCGTTACGTGCAGCCGGGGAGCTTGGCTGCACGACTCCGTGGGGAAGCTTTGACCCGCAATCACCGAATCTGTTCTGGCCCCAAGACCACGCCTGGTGCGTTGCTCGAGATTGATGTCTTCTGTACTTTTATCACCGATCGTGACTTTCTTTGCCATCTCAATGTCCCTCGTGCTCAGCTATCGGCGATGCTCCGAGGGCTTTGCCAATGACGACGAGGAAGGCAAAAAGCCATCTCATGTATGAAGGTTACCGGAACCTGAGTTGCTCACCACCCGTTTCCATTTCCTTCGTGTAGTCGGCAACCCGTATATTAGAACAGCGCCGAGCGGATCATCGCCCACTCACGGCCTTCCCAGGCAATCCAAGTATTCGCTGCGTGAATTGTTCCGGCAGCCTGCCGATGTAAACGCCATCGCTCTTTTCAAATCCAGTGCCGGCATCTGTATTGGGGACGACCAAATGAGTTGACGGGTCAACCAACACAGTCGGCCCGCATAATGTTTCGCCCACAAGAATGTGTGTTTGTCGCAGACATTTATCCACTGCGTCAAAGCTTTGATGGCCGCATCTTGTTCTTTTGAGGTCCGTCCACCATTGATGGTTACGGCAAGCAAAAGCAGAAATAGGAAGGAGCGGATTGTAGAACGCATCAGTTCACACCGAAGCGGTATATCCGCACGCGACCATAAGCGACTCGTCCCCCGGCGGAACTGACCTCATTTCTTGCCGGTCATTGGCAATATGCGTGGTCGTGATACCATCAACGACCGCAATGCCGCGCGGTGAATACGGCTACGATGCGCCCTACGCATTAAAGATATTCGGATTGTTGACGATTGTCAGCGGACTTGGAGCGGTGATCGCATGGTCGCGCATGGCACCTCAGGCGGCCGCTCCCATCACGCTCTATTTCCTGCTCTTCCTGGCCAACACCGCCAGCTTTTTCTATACGACCCGGCGCGGCAAATTTCTGGAGTGGGAGCGCATTCTGGATCGTATTCACCTGCGTGGCGACGCGATGGTGCTCGATATGGGATGTGGACGAGGCGCTGTGCTGACGGCCGTCGCACGCAGATTGACCACGGGCCAGGTGACAGGTGTGGATATCTGGAGCAGGACGGACCAGTCGGGGAATGCGAGGGACGTTACCCTCCGTAACGCGTCAGTTGAAGGCGTTGGCGATCGCGTGCAGATCGAGACCGCTGATATCCGGGCGCTTCCGTTTTCCGATGCAACTTTCGATCTGGTGGTTTCCAGCCTGGCGATACACAATATTCCATCGAACGCCGATCGCAGGCGGGCAATTGCGGAAGGGTTCCGGGTCATGAAACCAGGGGGCAGGATGGTGATCGCAGATATCCGTGCCACGGCGATATATGCGGACGCCTTGCGGAGGCTGGGAGCGTCGGACGTAAAGCACCGGCGGTTGGGTTGGAGATTCTGGTGGGGCAATCCCATCGCGGCCACAACCCTCCTCACGGCTTCAAAATCCCAGCTTTAACCCCGTCTTGTCGAAACCGGAGGTTATGTCCTGATCAGCTCTGCGGCAGCCAATTCCGCCACTGTCAGCGCTATTTGTGGCGCTTCGCCAACATTCATAGACCACGCTGCTGACAGACCGGCATAGGACAGGATCCATTGCAGCAAGCGCCTTCGGTCAAGACCTGCCGCGTGCGCCACCACGCTTGCCTGCCGAGACAGCCGCCCGGGTGCGGTCGCCGTTCGACGGTCCGGATTACAAAAAAGATTGGCGTAGTCGAAGCCGCGCTCCCCTTTTATGCCCTTCGGATCAATGGCAAGCCAGCCTCTTTGACCAAAATCCAGGATGTTGCCATGATGAATGTCGCCGTGAAGGATGACGATATCCTTTGGTGTCGCGAGCAGGCCCTGGGCTGTGCTTGCGGCCAAGGACAGAATCCCCCCATATTGAGCGCCGGCGGGCTCCAACTCCCGAAACCATTGTGTGAGCGGAACAATCTGATTCGAAGGCAAAGGATTCAGCTGCTGATGAAGCTGCGCCACTACTTTGCAACTGATATGGCTCGCCTCATCGTCGTTACCATCCCTTGCGAGGTCAGCAAGTGATTTTTGGCCTTCCGCCCGCTCCATGAGTAGCGCCTCGCCTTCATGGGCGAGGACTTGTGCGGTTCCTTGACCGTTCCACCACTGCATGAGTAAATTGCCACGACGTTCTTCGAGGTCTACCACAATCTTCAACATCGCGGGCACGTCGTTTTGGCGCACCGGCAATAACCTGCTACTGCGGGTCACAATCGGAAGGCCGTCAGGCAGCAGACCCCACATCGTGATGTAGGGTTCAAAGCTTTCCGATCTTGTGTTTGGCCAGGGTTTCTTCAACTTAATGACGGGCCCAAGTGGCACGGCCCTCCCGGCTGTCACACCAATCACAGGAGCGGCCATGGGCGGAGAATCGTAAATAACGATACCGGAGCCATATTCCGTTGAGGAGGCATGGGCGGGCATTTTGCAATGGTTCTGCAGGATAGCCGCGAGGAAACGCTTTCGATCATACACTTGATAGCGTTGCTGGGATTTCAGCAAAGCCAACACGCCCGAGGCATAAGCCGCCGCAGGTGATGTTCCCGCAAATGAGGCGTGGGGGCCGCTTCCCACCGCTTCGGTTACGTTCTTGGTCGTCCGGTCGATTTCACCGCCGGGCGCCATCACATATCGCCGGTGATGGGCGGTGCCGTAATTGCTGAAAGAAGATCTCCGTTCGAGCGTAGTGACCGATCCGACGGCCAATGTGTCGAGATAGGCAGCTGGGTAGTCGAATCCGTTAGAGGCCCATGCATTCCCGGTCGCAGCCACGAAGACCGCTCGGCTCGCGTTTGCTCCCGCCAGGCTTAACAACAATTTTTCAAATGCGATGGAGCGCACCTGCGCATGCGAGCCGCAGATGGGGCACGGCGAGATGCCGAAATCGGGGAACCCGAGACTCAAGTTCACGATATCCGCCCCGCAATCCTCAACGGCGAGTGCCGTGCCGGCCATAGCGTCCCACAGAAACGCTTTATCCTGGTCGGCAATTCTAACGGCATAAAGATGAGCGCCGGGCGCAACGTCGCTAATGATTTTCGCCATGGCTGTGCCATGCCCGTTGTTGTCAACCATCGCGCCTGCTCCGGGATGCACATTCGCAGAATTCTGAACATCGTAGAAGTCGCGCAGCGCTACACCATGTGCTCCGCTATCGACCACCGCGACCTTGACCGGATCGCCAGTGATTTTGTCACCGGCAGCGGCGTCTACATTTAAGGTTTTGCGGTATATCAATCGATTGGCGGCATGAAAGGTGATGGGCGTGCCAAGCTTTGCGGAGAGGGTGAATTCGCTGTTGAATTCAGCTCCGCTGACATATCCGTGGGGAGGTGTGCCGCCTTCCGGATAGCTGTGAAAGCGTAAGATTGCGGTAATTGATGGCCATTCTTTGCAGTCGGGAACCCGATAGAGATGAAACGTTTCCGCGAAGTCGGAAAGAGCGGCGGCGGCGCGGGTGTCTCTTAACCGATCGCTCAGAGATTGTTCATATT
>JBARMQ010000455.1:0-3818 GCA_049802535.1 Bryobacteraceae bacterium
GATCTGGACGGCGATGGCGACTTAGACATTGCAACCGCCGGCAAAACGGGCGTGCACTTTTTTGAAAACCTAAAGATCAATAATGTGCCCAAGGCCACACGCGAACAGGAATTGTTGTTGGATAAAAACTGGCCGTTCCCAGGCGAAGGCGAGAATGCCGAGTGGCAGCACGGCACTAAGAAGTGATCGGCTAACCAGCCCCAATGGCAACCCTATTATCGCCGCAAAGATCGTGTTCGCTTTGCATATCTTTTTGCAAACTTACGTGTTAGTATCGTGACCTCGACTTAGTTCTTCATCCCGTATAACCCGACGCCCAAAGCGTCAGCGAGGATTCACTATGCATCTATTCAAACGATCGGCAGCGGAGTTCTTTGGCACGTTCTGGTTAGTCTTTGGCGGTTGCGGCAGCGCAGTGTTGGCGGCCGCCTATCCCGGCCTCGGCATCGGTTTCGTCGGTGTCGCACTGGCCTTCGGCCTGACCCTTTTGACAATGGCGTTCGCCATTGGCCACGTCTCGGGATGTCATCTCAACCCCGCCGTCTCGATCGGGCTTTTTGTAGGAAAGCGCTTCACAGGTCGCGAACTGCTGCCCTACATTGTGGCCCAGGTCACAGGCGCTATTGCCGGCTCAGGGGTGCTGTACGTGATAGCAAGTGGTAAACCCGGCTTCTCTCTCGCCGCCGGATTTGCCTCCAACGGCTACGGTGAACACTCTCCAGGAGGATATTCCCTGCTTGCCTGCTTTGTTGCCGAAGTTGTGCTTACGGCGTTCTTCATACTGATCATTTTGGGTGCTACCGATGAGCGCGCTCCAAAAGGCTTCGCCCCCATCGCCATCGGGCTGGGCCTCACCTTGATTCACCTCATCAGTATCCCCGTCACAAATACTTCTGTGAATCCCGCCCGCAGCACAGGCCCGGCTCTCTTCGCCGGCGGCTGGGCCCTAAGCCAACTCTGGCTGTTCTGGCTGGCCCCAATCCTCGGAGCGATTCTCGGCGGCATCATTTCGCTCACCTTCTTCGCGGCGCCTCAGGAGCCCGTCCGCGAGCAGATGGCTGTCCCGGAGCCTTGAACAGAACTCTCTACTCTTGTTCGCCGCTATCGCCAATTAGAACAATCGATCGAGCACAAGAATTTCGAACTCTTTCACTCGCTCAAAGACGCCGTCGTTTGTAATGAGTCCAGTAGCTTGAGACTGAATTGCAGTGGCGGCTTGCAGAGCATCCGGAGTTCTGAGACGATGAACGGCGCGGACCTTGGCCGCCGTGTCGGCGATTGCCAAGCCAGTCGGTACCCAAGCCAGGTTCGGAAAAGTCGAGAGCAGAGTATAGAACTCGTCAACCTGCCGATCGTCTGAGTTCCTGTACGGATGTACCAATAACTCGGTCATTGTGATCGTTGAGCTGACAGCAGAATGGTCGGCCTGTTCGAGCCATGAAAAAACATGGTTCGTCAACTCGACATAACGCGGATTCGCTTCCAGCTGATAAATGAAGATGCTCGAATCGAGAGCGATTCGTCGATGGCGATGAAGAAAACCGGTAAGGCCGGTCAGTCCCAGCTCCGGCGTTCCTTTTCAACATGCGAAGCGGAATACGGCCGCTTTGCCAGTCCACGGATGGCTGCGTGATACCGAGCCGGTTTTTGCAACACGATCACTCCGCCCGCTCGCACAACAACCAAGAGTCTGTCGCCCGCCTTGATTCCCAGAGCTTCCCGCGCTTCCTTGGGAATAACAATCTGATTCTTCGCAGAAAGAGTCGCTTCTGCCACGCTTTACATTTTAGCAAAATGTAAAGCCAGAGGCGCGGTCTCATCGGCTCTCCTGCAACAACTCTGCGAGATACTCCTTCCAAACATTTGCCTGCGTATGTGTCCCATGTCCTCGAGTCGCGTCGCTTATCGGAATCAAGATAAACTTCCCACGCTTAATGCGTTGAACATCGCGCGGAGCAATGCCAAGCTCTGGCGGATTCACGAAATCGTCAGCGGAGTTGATCCACATCAGAGGAGCCTTAATCTTCTCGAGATCTGCCGAGGGATCGTACGTGCGCGACGAATCGACTTGATACAGCAGATCATTCGCGTCCGTCAAGGCCATGGCATGTTTTACGCGATCTTCAAGATAAGCGTCGGCCTTTTCCGCGGTCGGATAATTCTTGCGCATCTGCAGTGGCGATGAACCGGCAATCAGAAGCAGATACTCGGCTGTAACCAGGCCGTGCGGTTGACTGGTGTACTCCCCGTTCTTCCATTCCGGATCGCTGCGGATAGAATCCATCAATGCCTTGCGCCAAATCCGATTTCGCCCCGCGATCGGTTCGGGCAAACAAGCTAAAGGCATCAATGCATCCATCATGTCCGGATACATCTCGCCCCACAGAAAAGTATGCATGCAGCCCATTGATGTTCCCATCACCAAACGCAGATGGTTCACCTGCAGACCCTCTGTCACAAGCCGATATTCCGCGTTGACCATGTCGTAATAGTCGTAATGCGGAAAGCGCATATGCATTCCGTTGCTCGGCTTGGACGAACCGCCATGGCCAATGTCATCCGGCAGAATGACGAAGTATTTGTTCGTGTCTAACAACCGACCCGCCCCAAATAAGACATCGCGAAACGCCGGCGACAAGAACTGTCTCCCGGACCCGCCGGTTCCGTGCATTATCAGTACAGCGTTGGTTACCGTGCCGTTTGCATCACGCTTTGGCTCCCCAAGTGTGAGGTAACGCAACCGGAGTTGCTGTAATATCCCTCCCGACCGAAAGCGGAAATTCTGAACCGTGAAATTGCCTTCCCGTTGGGCGAAGGCATACGTTGCCACTGTAAACCAGAGAAGCGCAAACTGTAAGTGACGCATGAGGCACAGCTGGGTATTTAATTCTTCAATTCGTCGCGAATCTCCGCCGCCGCCTGGCGAGCTTGTTCCACCGCGCCGATCGGGAAGCTGATCGCTCCCACTTTCGGATGGCCGCCGCCGCCATATCGCTCGCAGATGGTTGCCAGATTGTGACGTAAGGGTTCGCGAACCCACGGATTCGACCCGACTGAAACCTTTGTCCGGAAACTCGACGTCAGCACCGAAACAGTGTACGCGGAGTTTGGAAATAGGTAGTACGGAATGAACTTGTTGTACCCTTCAACTCCCTGGTCGACAAGATCGAAATAGATTACCCCGCTATCACAGCGGCCTGCGCCGCGAATGATGTCGATGGTTCGTAGATGGCCCTGATGCAGCTTTTCGTAAACACTTTCCACCTCGGGGTCCGCGATAATCTGCACCAGCGGTTGATGCTGCATCGCGCGAATGATTTTCTGCACTAGGGCCGATCCCTTGCTGCCTTCAATCACCAGCGTCAGTTTCATGGCAGGAGCATTCATTTCCACCGCCGCCTGGGCACTCTCGTACAGCGCGCCGTCGACGATATCGGCCCAGGTCACCAACTCGTCTAGATCCGGCGCTTCAAAACCATAGCGCTCTTGAACGACCGTTGAAATGAACTTCGTGCACGAACGGTAGCTAGGATCGAAGAGCTTTTGGCCGCTCGTATCGTGGCGAAAATGCTCTGCGTCCTCGGGGCTTAAGAACGCGCTCTGATGATGATCGAACCACCACGTCACCTTCGGATTGGGGGAATACTTAAAATCTACGATCGCGTTCACATCCCCATCGAAAAGGCTGTCCGCAAACAGCTGATCGGCACGATGAGCTAAGCCTGTGTACGCAAAATCAGCGCCGTCATGAAACTGTTTTTGTAGAAAACGCGTTACAAAAGCGGCCGATGCTGCTCCGTCGAAGCAGTGATCATGAT
>JBARMQ010000456.1:0-10922 GCA_049802535.1 Bryobacteraceae bacterium
TCGCTCATCCAAAACCGGCGCCAAGGCCTTGAAACGTGCGGCGATTGCGGCGGCGTCTATCACTAATCACAGTATGTCTTAAAACATTCTTATTTGGAAATGTTATTTCTAGACAGATCCTAAGGCCAATTCCGCGCTGCGTGATAGAAATGCATGAGTCCCACCGTGTCATCTATGACGCGATAGACGGCGATGTAGGGCAAGTTGGGAAAAATGAGTTCACGCGTTCCTTCTATGCGTCCTTTCCGACCCCGTAACGGATTAGTCGTTAGGCTCTCGCAGCCATCGTAAAGTTTCTTGGCTACTTTCCTAGCGACCGCTGGATTGTCACGCCGGACATAGCGCGCGATTTCATATAGATCTTGCGCTGCGGGCGCCGTCCAGCGCAGGCGCATCACGATTGCAGTATTTTCTCTAAGTTAGCCCACACAACTCCATGGTCGACAAAATCACCACGTTCCGCTGCTGCAATGCCTCGCTCGACGCCTTCCTTGAAGCGCGCCGCTTCGAGCACGCGCAGGGCGGCATCCCTAACCAGATGCTCGGGGTCGGTACCCGCTTGGCTCGCAAGCTGAGAAAGCTGCGCTTCCTGGTCGGGAGTGAAATGGACTTCCATATAGATCTCTCAACCTAAGGATTGCACGCTCTGCTGTTGAGCCTTTGCTGGGTTTATCGCGGGCCTTCCTCGACCGCCTCGCAACGCCAGTTCCCTCCTGACGTTCGCATATAATCTTGAGATCAACTGATGTATCGGCCTGCTGTGTCTCTGTTGTGCGCGGGATTGTTTTGCGCATCCTGTTTGTTTGGACAAACTGGCCAATCCGCCCAGGATCTTCTAAAGAAAGCTACTGAACTTCATCAGGCCGGCAAGCTGGATGAGGCCATTGCGGACTATCGTCGAGTCCTTGAAATCTATCCCGATCTCGCTCCCGTTCGATCCAACCTCGGAGCTGCCCTGGCAGCGAGCGGCCGCTATTCGGAAGCCATTGTCGAATACACCCGCGCACTGGCCAAGCAGCCCGATCCACGCGTCCGGCTAAACCTGGCGCTCGCTTATTACAAGACATCTCAACTGCAGAAAGCCGTCGGCGCCTTACTGACCGTTCGTCAGGAACAACCCGGCGACATTCAGGTCGTAACGCTGCTAGCCGATTGTTACCTGCGCCTCGGCCGCAATAAAGACGTCATCGAGCTGCTGACTCCGCTTCAGCAGGTCAACCCGTCCGATCTCGGTATCACCTACATGCTGGGGACGGCCTTGGTCCGCGACGGGCAAGTCGGAAGAGGTCAACTGGTCATCGATCCTATCCTTAAGAACGGCGACTCCGCCGAGGCGCGCCTCTTGATGGGTACCACGAAGTTGATTGCCAATGATCTGAGAGGCGCGGTTGTAGATCTGAAGAGGGCTGTCGAGCTAAATCCTAATCTGCCGGACGTCTATTCCTATTACGGATCGGCGCTTTTATCCACTGGTGACCCGGCTAGCGCGCGCAACGCGTTTGAGAAAGAACTCACTCTCGATCCAAACAGTTTTGAGGCTAATCTCCGCATGGGTGTGTTGCTACGCCAGGACGAAGACAATGACAACGCGCTGAAATACTTCAACCACGCGTTGATGGTCCGTCCCGGCGACATCGGCGTGCGCTATCAAATCGCTGCCACGGAATTGTCCATGGGCCAGGTCGAGTCTGCTCGTCGCGATCTCGAAACCATGCTCAAAGAAGCTCCTAATTTCACTGAGGCCCATGTTACGCTCGCCACGGCGTACTACCGTGAGAAACGCAAAGCCGACGGAGACCGGGAACGCGCCATTGTTTCAAAGCTAAATGCAGAGAAGCAGGCGGCCGAGCCTGGCGCACAACCAACGAAATGACAATCGGCTGGTCTAAAATCTGTGGGCTGCTCTTCTGCGCCGCTCTTGCCGGGTCTCTGGCAGCGCAGACTGCTCCCGATTTTGATGGCATCGTCAAAAGCGCCGACCAAGCTCGCGATGCGGGCCAGACAGAACAAGCCGTTGCGCTCTACCAGAAGGCGCTGCACCTGAAGCCCGATTGGAGGCAGGGCTGGTGGGTGTTGGGATCCATCTTGTATGACGCCAACCGCTATCAGCAGTGCGAAGAAGCTTTTCTGCCGCTGACCGCACTCGATCCGCAGAAGTCAGCCGGTTGGGCCATGGCCGGTTTATGTGAGTTCGAAATCAAGCATTATGAAGACGCTCTCGCTCATCTCCAAAAGGCGGAGCAAGTAGGCCTGCCGCAAAGCCTCTACGGTGTCGCCCAGTACCACATTGACCTGATACTGATCCGCACAGGACAGTTTGACTTGGCCAACGAAATGATTTCTCGAGCCGCTTTACGCCACGAGGAGAATCCAAGACTGGTCGCGGCGATGGGACTGGCGGGCCTTCGACGAGCGCAGTTGCCTCAGGATGTTTCGCCTGCCGATCAAGATCTGGTTATGGCGTTGGGGCGGGCGATGTGCGATGCGGCAGCTAGCAACACCAAGCTGGCGATCGAAGAATTTGAAGTACTGCTCGCAAAATACCCCAACACTCCGGAACTCCACTATCTGTTCGGGCTGGTGCTCCTTGAAAGCGATCCGGACAAAGCTCTATCCGCCTTTCAGCGGGAATTAGCTCTATCCCCTAAACATCCGCAAACGTTGATCAGTATTGCAGCCGAATATGTAAGGCGCGGCGAATATCAGAAAGCGCTGCCGTACGCGCAAAAGGCAGTCATAAGCGCCCCGAAATATTTCGCCGCGCACGCCATGCTGGGCAAGGTGCTGGTCGAAGGCGGCCTTGATCTACCGCGCGGAATTAAGGAACTGCAAGCCGCTGTCGGCATGGCGCCTGGTAATCCGCAAAGCCGCTTGGCCTTGGCGGCTGCCTATACCAAAGCCGGACGCAAACAGGACGCGGCCGCACAGCGCGCCGAGTTTCTGCGGCTTCGCACGCAGTTAGACGCCAGCGCCTCGGGACAAAAGTGAAGTGCATCTCCATCGCCGGTCTTCTCGTACTGTGTGCTTCGGCGATTTACGCCGCTGATGACGGCGGGTCGTCGCGCTCGATCCGCCAATGTGCTGGCTGTCATCCTGCCCAGGCCAAGCCGCAGCCCGCTACGTCCATGGCGCATGCGCTTGAGCTCGTTCCGGAATGCAAAATTCTCAAAGATCATCCCTTGATGACGTTTACCGAGGGCAAATACGCATTCCGCATCGAACGGAAGGGCGATCAAAGTATCTATTCCATCTCCGACGGGCAGAACGTTCGCAGCTTCCCCATAGGGTGGGCATTCGGCCAAGGCCTTGCAGGACAGACTTATGTCTTCGAGACCGATGGCGTCTATTATCAAACCCGCGTCAGTTACTATCAGGCCATTGATGGTTTAGACCTCACGCTGGGAGCCGAAAACATCAAGCCTACTAACCTAAACGAAGCTCTAGGCATCCAAATGGCCCCGCAAGAAGCTCCCCAATGCTTCGGTTGCCACGCCACCAATTCGGTAGTAGCGAAGAAACTGGTGGTCAGTCATCTAATCGCCGGTCTCCAATGCGAGCGCTGTCACGGATCGGCCGAGAATCATCTCAACGGCATCCGCCAGGGAGACCCGAAACTCGCCGCGATGCCCAGGCTATCCACTGATACAACCGAGCAGATGTCGGCCTTCTGCGGCCAGTGTCACCGGACGTGGGAAGAGATCGCCGCCAGTGGAAAATTGGGCATCACCAATGTCCGCTTTCAGCCCTACCGTCTTACCAACAGCAAATGTTACGACACCGAAGATGCCCGTATTAGTTGCGTGGCTTGCCACAACCCACACCAGGAGATCGACACGAATACTGCTCATTATGATGTGAAATGCCAAGCCTGCCACGGCGGCGGCAAAGCCCACGCGCTGGCATGCAAAGTGTCCACCGGCAATTGCGTATCGTGTCATATGCCGAGAGTCGAAATCCCTGGATCGCATCATAAGTTTTTCGACCATGAAATCCGTATCGTGAAGGCCAATGAGTATCCCAACTAAGCGATCGCTGCGACTGCTGTTGTGCACGCTCCTCTTCCCATCGCCGCTCCTTCATGCGCAAACTAGCGCCGAAGATCCCATGGCAATTGTCAGGCGCGCCTATGAAATGCAGCAGAGCGGCGACTACGCCGGCGCCGCCGAGGCATACCGCGCCTTTCTCAAGCTGCGTCCCGGGGAGGTCGGCGCTCATTCCAATTTAGGCGTCGTACTCACGAAGCTTGGCCGCTATGACGAAGCCATAACCGAATATGAAGCGGCGGAAAAGCTGCTTCCGGACGATCCCCGCATTTCCATGAACCTCGCTCTCGCCTATGAGAAGAGTGGCCGCCTGCCCGAAGCGGAGAAAAGGCTGCAAGCGATTCACGAAGCGCTGCCTCATGAGAAACAAGTCACCATGCTGCTCGCCGATGCTTATTTGCAAGCTGGTGAGAACCAGCGCGTCATCGATCTCCTGCAGCCCCTGGAGCAGCAAACGCCGGACGACTTGGCAATCGCCTACCTGCTGGGTACGGCTCTCTTACGGGAGCATCGAATCGAGGAGGGACAAGTGCTCCTCAACCTGATCTTGAAGAACGGCGACAGTGCGGAGGCTCGATTCCTGCTCGGCATGCAGATGTACGAGTCGGGCGATTACCCCGCGTCCGTTAAGCAATTTGCCGCCGCCGCCGAAGTGAATCCCAAATTACCTGAACTCCAGGCGTTCTACGGACACGCTCTCTTGACGACTGGCGATGCGGACGGCGCCGCGGCTGCGTTTCGCCATGAGCTGGAACAGAATCCCAACGACTTCGGAGCCAATCTGGGCTTGGGACAGATCTTGACTGTTCGCAAGCAATTTGCGGAAGCCGCGCCTCTATTGCGCCAGGCCCTGCTCGTTCGCCCGCAATCGGCTGAAGCCTCGTTAACTCTTGGAACCTGCCTTAGCGGCCAGGGTCAATTCACAGATGCCCGGCAACTTCTGCAAACCGCGATAAAAGGCATGCCCGGATCGAGCGAAGCGCATCGACAATTGGCAAATGTAGACGCACAGTTACGTCTCGCCGCCGATGCTAACCGCGAACGTGCAATTGCCGCCCATCTGCGTCAAGTTGCCGAAGCGAAGTCCCCCTCGCCGGGACCCAAAAACAACGACCTCGCACCGGGCTTCACCCTCCCTGATGCGGTCACCGGGAAATTCGTCAGCTTGCGAGACTTTCAAGACAAAAGCCCCGTGGTGTTGATCTTCGGTAGTTACACCTGCCCGAATTTCCGCTCCTCGGCAGACTCTCTCAAGACGCTGCAGGCGAAGTATGGCGCCAAAGTGCCTTTTCTGTTGATCTATATTCGTGAAGCGCATGGCGCCGGCGACTGGCAGAGCACCCGCAACGAACGGGAAGGCGTCGATCTGCCCCAGGCCCGGCTGCTTTCGGAAAAGCAGGATCATGCCTTGATGTGCAGTCGCACGCTGCATCTGCCCTTTCCTGCCTTACTCGACGGCCTCGATAATAAAGTCGAGATGGCCTACGGTGCATGGCCCAGCCGCGCGTTCGTAATCGGGCGTGATGGCCGGGTGCGTTACAGCACGCGCTTGACCGAGCTCGATTTCTCCGCTGCCGATATGGAGGGAGCGCTACAGGGCGCTTTGGCAAACCGCAATTAATCCGATGGCGCAGCGCACAAAAAGTCCTTGCTACGATAACGCTTGAGATGCACACGCAACGATTCGAGCCCGCGCCGGTGTCGGAAGCCGTAACGCAAGATGTTCGCGTCGAGGTTTTATCGCGGCACTCGCCCGAGAATTCGCGCCAAGGCGAATGGGTATTTGAGTACACCGTTCGCATTACCAACCTCGGCGCCGAAACGGTTCAGCTCCTTAGCCGGCATTGGATTATCAGTGATGCGCTGGAGCGTGTTCGAGAAGTGCAAGGGCCCGGCGTCGTCGGTGAACAGCCCGTGCTCGGACCCGGTGAATCGTTCCAATACTCCTCTTGGTGTCCCTTGGGCACTCCTACGGGCGCCATGCACGGAACATATCAAATGGTTCGCTCTGGCACCGAGCCGTTCGACGTCGAAATCGCCCCATTTGCCTTACGAGCGCCGTATACCGTCCAATAAGAAAGGCGTTCGGCCTGGTCATCTACCCGCGCCAGTTCTCCACTTCTGGGCCAGCGATTCGTCGGCCAGCGCCTTAATAAATACGCCCCCCACCACCGACCGCGCTTGAAATCCGACCTGCTTGCCGGTCTTCGTGTCATACCAGTCCGTCAAAGGAACGCGTGTCGGACCCTCATTGATCCATGCCGAGATCGGCGACATCAAGGCGTTGAATTGACTGGTTTCATTCGTCAGCGTGCCGGTCCACAACTCCCAGTCAAGCTTGGTGTAGTCGGCGCGCATATCTAAAGGCAGTCCAAACCGGTTCAGATGCTGCAAGTAGAACGCCATCTCAGTTTCCCGGATGTGGGCCGGAAATATATCGAGATGCAACAACTGGTCCCAAACCAGGTTGTACTTTTGGCTCCAAGAGCCCGGCTTATCGAAAGCCAACTTGTAATGGTCGCCATCGCGCGCCATCGTTTCCCACTGCTGTGCCATTTGCCGTGCGGCACTTGAATAATCGTGCGCCAGGTTTTCATCGCCCAGCCCGTGTGCCATCTCGGCAAACGCGCCCAAGGCGTCGATGGCCTTGATCGACAGGTTGGCATTATGTGCCAGATGGCCGGCAAAATCGTCGGTGCTTAATTGATTTTCAGGATCCAGGCCTTTAGCCCGTAGATACTCCGCCCACTTAGTCAATTGCGGCCAATATTGTTTTGCCACATGCCAATCACCTTGCTCGCGGCCCAACGCGGCCAACATGATCAGCATGTTCCCGCTCTCTTCAACCGGCATTTGGTTTTCTTCGGCCCGCTCACCGCCCCCATACACTTGTCCATCGGCCAGCGGATACGTGCCGAGATCATGCGGCGCGAATGGGAACTTCCATCGGGGCAGCGCCGAGTATTCCAACACTGGCTTCAACTGCGCCTCCAGCAAAGTTGGGCTGAAGAAGAGGAAGAATGGCGAAGACGGATACAGCACGTCGACCGTCGAGATGCAGCCGTTACTGAAGTTCTCCTTGGGAAACAGCATCGGCTTCCCATCCAGATCCGCCGCCAAGCCATGAGCGGCAAGTGTCTGCCGGTAAGCGAGCGCCGTCAACTCTTCATAACCGTCGCCGCCCACGTGTTTCATATCCGCCGCAAGTTCGGTATCGAATTTTCGTCCGCGTTGCTCCAACGCCGCATACTGTTCCTCGGCAGCTTGCAACATCTGTTGCGAGGTCTCGCCGTTGCGCTGCCAATACGGCCGCAACTTGCGATTCAAGAACTCAATCGCATACTCTTCTGTATACGCGAGCAAGGCATGCCGGCTTACCGTTTGTGACGCGCCGACTGCAATCGGGAAGAGGACCGCCAGATGAGCGCCGCCTCTGGCAGTCGCCGGCATATCGAGATCGTCGGAAGTGGGCAGTTTGCCGCTATCGATAAAACTCGACATGGCATCTGCCGCGGTTGCGAACGAAGCTTGTTCATCGTCGGGTGCGGCTAGATGTACATAGCCCCAGTCGATTCGTAAATTGTCACCGGCTCGGCCTAGCACGCGCTGCTCGCGCGACCCCGCGTTGAGCACAGTCAGTGTGCCGGCCCGCGAACGGCTCCACACCACTTGCTGGTCCGGCGTGTCGACGGCCAACACGGGGCTGACATCCAAATAGACCGACACTTCATGTGCTTTCCCATCGGTCGATTGCAGCTGCCAAGTAAGATATGTCACCGGTCGCGATAAAACATCCAAATCGTCCGTAAACGCAGGTGTAAAGAAGCTCAAGCCCAACCGGATGCCGGCTTGTTCAAAGCTATAGTCCGTATGCGTGTACGAGACATCCAGCGAAATTTGGGCCATCGCGTTCACGTTCCGCGGTCGCGCACCCATATACCGGTAGGTCGTCCCATCGATGCGTAGGAGGCCGGCGATGGGCTGTTCCGTACCCGTCCAGTGCTTGGTATTTTGGTCGGTCAATTTGTCAGCCATCGACCAGATGCTGAAGTACGGGTCATGCGTAATCAGCGGCGCCGCAGGCGGACGCAACTGCGCATTGTTTGTCTGCCCGGCACAAACGTTTGGCAGCAACAGCAGCAGCGATAGGCCAGCAGCGGAATGACGTAGAAGTTTTTTCATGCCGGACAACAATCGTATCGAATCCGCTTCAGCTTCCCGGATGATACTCGCGCTCGGTGTGACCCTGAAGCTGGGAAGGGTAGTAGTAAACCTCGCGGAGCTCGCCAGTACTGTAGCGCTTGGCCTCATCGTCGAAATGGGGTGTCCCCGGATGTCCGCTTTCGCCGCCTGCCGTTACCGCCTTCGCCCGCACTTTGTCGCCGAACTCCACTACCGCGACGAAGCTGTTTCCGCCGGTGCCATACCACTTCTTCGTGTTTGGATAGGGCCGCGCACCGAATGATGCCAACGAACCCCAAATGGCCGAGGTGAACTCGACGGGAATGCTGGGGCCTGCGTCAGTGAAAGTCGGTACGATGTTGTCATTCAATCGTTGAAATCGATTGATGTCGCCCCACGGTGTTTTCCACGTCCCAAAATCCGACGTCAGCCTATCCGAAGCGGAAGCGAGTGATTGCAGTAGTTCGTCGCCCGGGACCTTCCCCGCAATGTAGTCTTCGGGCAGCATTTTAGATCTCCGCGCCTCTGGCATGACGTGACGGCGTATATCTTCTCCCCAGAACACCGCGAGCGACGTCGGAATCGACTTCACCCCCCAGCGCCGGTCCCACGAGCGCAAGAGTCCGATTTGCCCTGAAAGTCTTGCCCGCATCGGATTCGCCGGCGATGCCGCATCCCACGCCTTTAATAACGCCGGCAGTGGCTTATCAAACCAAGTGAGATAGCTGTCGTAAGCGGCTGAGATCAGCGAATCCAGCGTAAAGTCTTTGGTATCGTGCAGCACTCGTACTGCATGCAATCCGCGCGCCGATTCAGTTCCGGTCTCCACATAAACCGGGTAGTCTTCCTTCTTTGGACTGCTCGCGCCCGCAGCTGACCACGGCCAGTTGTTCGAGTTATAGAGCCAGCCGCTCTTCGGATTGAGTAAGTGCGGCGTCTCATCTACCGTCAGCAGCCCATGCCACTCCGTGGCTGGATTGCTTCCATCGACAGGCTTCGTCCAATCAAAACTGGTGTCCCGCCGCGGAATGAAATTGCCATGCCAATAAGCAATATCGCCATCGGCGTCGGCAAAGATGGTGTTGTTCGATGAGTTCGCCTGCAACTGCATCGTCTTGAGATACGATTTGTAGTCAGTTGCCTTGGTCCTCAAGTAAGACTGCATCAGCGCCTTAATGTGCAACTGCATTAAACGGATGCTCACCCACTTCTCATTGTCCTGGCGAATGATAGGGCCATGCGTCGTGCGATACACCGTGAACTTCTTCTCGGCCATGCCGCTGGCGGTCTTGTAGCCCACGGTGATCTCGGTAGCGGTCATGGGCCGCATCTCACTTCCATATTTGTAGAAGTATTGGTCGCCCCGCTTCGCCACCGTCTCAAGATATTCGTCGACTGCGTCCACGCCGCTTGACGTGTGCATCCAACCCACTCGGCTGTTGAACCCTTGATAGACGAAAAATTGCCCCCACGTGACGGCCCCGTAAGCGTCCAGCCCTTCATCGCTGCTCATCTGCAGCTCAGACCGGAAGTAGAACGAAGTATGTGGATTGATCAGCAGCAGCGAGTGATGGGACGTAGTGTTCGACGGCGCGATAGCGATGCCGTTCGATCCGGTCGGTTCCGGTTCGTAATCGTCCCTATCGCCCTCGATCCGGTGTCGAGCGTCCGCTGTCACAATCCTTTGATTGCTTCCATAAAACTCTTTCAGGTGATCGAGATTGACGCGTTCAATATCGCCGCCGATGCTGCCTTCGGTGAAGCTCAGAGCCATCCACGGCTCAAACCGTTGAATCACTCGTGGTTTCGTCTCCGGATGTTTGTAGAGGTAGTAGTTCAACCCGTCCGCGAACGCGACCATCAACTTTTGCAGCCAAACCGGGCTTTCGTGAAACTCTTTTTTCAGCTCGATTGGATCGATAAAAAGCCTCATCCTCAGATCCTGATAGATCTTGGACTCGCCTTCAGCTTCTGCCAGCAGACCCATGGAGTTCAGATAGTTGGTCTCAACCCGATTAAAGTCATCTTCGGCCTGGGCGTAAACCATTCCGAAGACAGCGTCCGCATCCGTCTTGCCATGAACATGTGCAATGCCCCAATCGTCCCGCACGATCGTGATGCTCTGTGCCCGGCGCTGCCAAAGGTTCACTTCCCCGGCGGTGGGCGCCTGTATCGCGAAACAGGCGTCGACCGTCCCGAGCAGGAGTATAACGATTCGAACGCACGATGTCTGAAGAATTCGGTTAACGGAGCCCGAAGCCATTCTGTAAGAGTAACGCGTCTACGTGGGCATGGTCGGCAGGAGAACACCGTTGGCGTAGTCGACGGCGATTTTGTTCTGCAAGGCCACGACAAATTCGTCGATTTTGTCGCCGGTTGTTAGTCTCGCCTCTCTTGCAAGCTCGTGCAACGATGCGATCAGCTTGCCAATGTCACCTGTCGCGATGCTCGCAGGCAATGGTGCTCGCCGCTCTTCGGCGATTAGCGCATACAATTCACTCTTCTTCAGGTTGACCTACTCATCGCTGAGTAGCTTTTCAAGCTGAGCGACCCGTCTTTCAGCTTTATTGCTAGTGTAGTGCGGCACACAGATTAACGATTATCCAGAGCAAGGCGAGCACGCTTAACTTTTTCGAGGATGTCGGAGGCCTTGGCGGTCCAGATGAAGGGTTTGGGATTTTGGTTATGCTTTCCGAT
>JBARMQ010000457.1:0-21830 GCA_049802535.1 Bryobacteraceae bacterium
CAACTGAGGAAAGCGATTCGCGAATCCACGTCGCAATATTCGGCTTTGAATCTAGAACAGGCGCTATCGTTCGCGGCACAAGCGCAAGGCTGGTCGGGTGGACGCCCGGGCGAAATCGTCTATGTGGGACCAAAGCGCATCGCGGAGTCCGACCCAACCCTGCCACCGGTGCCGAATCTGCGTCTTCTCACTATCGCCGCTCCGCTCAAGAATCTTGGCCTCCGCCGCATTAGCGTTCGGCGCAATGGAGAAGACCCCAATACGTGGCAAGCAACGGTGCTTGTCAAGAACTACGCGGACACGCCCCAGACCGTGCGTCTGCATACGGATTTCGCGGGTACGGTTTTCGCGCCGCGCACGGCAACGTTAGGGCCGGGCGAGGAAAGAAGCGTAGAGTACGCATTCGTCACCAACGTCGCCGGTCAGCTTACCGCAAGGATTGAAGGTAAAGACACCTTAGCGAGTGACGATAAAGCGGTGCTCAGGCTGCCACGCAGCGGAAAGCTGACAGTGGCAGTGTATACGGCGCGGCCAGAGATTCTTAAGCCATTACTTGATTCCAACCACCGACTGAATGTGAATCTGCTTAGCCCCAGCGAATACAAGCCGAGGCCGTCTGCCGACGTTATGTTGCTCGATCAGATGGCGCCCCCGTTGCCTCCGCAGATTGCCAATTTTTGGATTGATCCGCCACAAGAACGATCGCCTTTGCCGGTGAAAGAGGCGGTCACCGACACTTCGATCAAGACGTGGGATTCGGAATCGCCGCTCGGCGCGGGTCTTCATGCGAGGGAAACGGCGATATCACGGGCGGAAGTATTTCAGACCTTTGATGGCGACATCGCGGTTGCGGCAGTCGCCGAGGGGCCGGTAGTTGTGGTTCGACCCGGCGCGCAAGGGCGCCCGAAGACCGCCGTTATTGGATTCGATCCGCTCCACGGCCAGATGCGTTTTGAAGTGACGACTCCGCTGCTCTTTGCTAACTTGCTGCGATGGCTTTCTCCTGAATCGTTTCGGACTTTGGAGATTTCCGCGGCCCCGGTTGGCGCTGCGACTACCGCGCTCGATCCAAGCGAGCGGTCTGAATCCGTCCGGGTGACAGACCAACAAGGCTTTTCAGTTCCATTCACAGTTCGCGATCAGACAGTTCAACTGTTTGCCAGCCGGCCGAGTTTAGTTCGCATCACGTCGGATGATCGCGAGCGATATCTTTCACTAACCTTGCCCGATGTCGCTCAGTTTGAGTGGAAGGCGCCGGCCACAGCCCGGGAGGGTTTGCCTGCTATGAGGGGTTTCACGCCATCAGCCTTCGATTTGTGGCAATGGTTGGCGATAGCCGGCGGAATGGTGCTGGTTCTTGAATGGTTGCTCTATGGACGGCGACGAAGGGTGTTACGGCGCAAGAGC
Source organism: Bryobacteraceae bacterium (assembly GCA_049802535.1). Classification (GTDB taxonomy): domain Bacteria; phylum Acidobacteriota; class Terriglobia; order Bryobacterales; family Bryobacteraceae; genus Bog-105. The sequence goes on from JBARMQ010000457.1 coordinate 1,408, forward strand.
GGAGCGGTTGACACGCTGGCGCAAACGTCGGCGCGAGAGCGGGAGCTGGTGTCCAAATGACCTTTCTCCATCTATGGGTATTGCCGTTGGTACTGCTACCGCTCGCTTGGATCGCGTGGGAATGGCGCAACTCTGTCCGGCCGTTGACGCTGGCCCTTAAGGGCCTCAGCCTCGCGTTGATCCTCGTGGCCCTAGCGCAACCCGTCGTTACTTTTCCCGATACGAAGACCGCCGCGGTGATATTGGCCGATACATCTGGGAGCATTTCGAGGAATGCCTTGGCGCGCGAGTCTTCAATTGTCAGCGCGATCGCGAGGCACAAAGGACGCAATTGGCTGCGCGTTGTTCCCTTCGCGCGTCTATCGCGAGATCTGGAGCCTCAGGAAACATCCCAAGGGCTGCACCTGGTTCAGACCGCAAACGAGGCGGGCAAAGGAACGAATATCGAAGGCGCGCTGACGAGTAGCATGTCCGCCATGCCGGCGGGATACGTTCCACGACTCATTTTGATCAGCGACGGAAATGAAAACGAAGGCAGCTCCGCACGAGCTATCGCCGAACTACAACGGCTTGGCGTTCCGGTAGATACGATCCCGTTGGAAGGGCGGGACAAAAACGGACTTCGGCTGGTATCACTCTCAATGCCGAGTGAAGCATATGCCGGTGAGCAAATCCCCCTGGACATGACGATTAATGCGCCGAGGGGAACACATGCAACGATCGACATTCAGGCCGACAACAAAGACTTGGGCTCTCAGCCCGTTGAGCTCAGCGCGGGATCGAACCTCATTCGCGTTCACGCTCGCGTGAAGGCCGTGGGCGTCACGCCGATTTCGGGCACAGTAAGCGCTCCTGGATTGGGAGAGTTGCCGTTTGAAAATGCTGTCCGGTTGCGGCGTGGGAAAGTCCTTTATATCTCTCAGGACCCGCCAGCTTATGATGCCAATCTGATTCAGGCGTTGAAGCAAGCTGAATTTGAGGTCAGCACCGACATCTCCGCTCTCGACAAAAGTCTGAATCAAACACAACTGGTGATTCTTAACAACGTCGACCTCAACACACTGGCGCTCGACCGGAAAGTCCGTTTGGAAGAGTATGTGAAAGATGGCGGTGGATTGCTGCTGATCGGCGGCGAGCGCCAGGTCTATAAAGACGACAAACAGATGGACGCTTTGGATCGAGCGCTGCCCGCAAAGCTGGCGCCCCCGAAGTCTCCAGAAGGTACATCGGTCGTTTTGATCATCGATAAATCGTCCTCGATGGAGGGCCGGAAAATTGAGCTTGCCAGACTGTCGGCTATCGGCGTGGTGGATCACCTCCGTCCAAGTGACTCCATAGGCGTTCTGATCTTCGACAATTCATTTCAATGGGCTGTTCCGATGCGCAAGGCAGAGGACAAGTCGCTGATCAAGCGGTTAATCAGCGGTATCACGCCGGATGGCGGAACGCAGATTGCGCCTGCGTTGGCTGAGGCATTTCACAAAGTTCAAGCGGCAAAGGCTAATTACAAACATATTGTTCTGTTGACCGATGGAATCTCCGAAGAGGGCGACAGCATTGAGTTGGCGCGTGAGGCGCAGCAGCATGATGTGACCATTTCCACCGTAGGCTTGGGCCAAGATGTCAATCGCAGCTATTTGGAAAAGGTTGCAAGCACTTCCGGCGGGAAAAGCTATTTCTTGAATGAGCCACAGGGACTTGAGCAGATTCTGTTGAAGGACGTTCTCGACTACAGTGGTTCCACGGCGGTGGAGAAACCGCTCAAGCCAATTGTCGAGCGAAAAGCGGAGATCCTGGATGGAATCGATTTAGAAACTGTTCCACCGCTAAAAGGTTATGTTCGATTTACGGCGAAGCCCGCGGCCGAAACGATTCTAGGTATTGATGATGTGAAGAAGGATCCGCTTTATGTGCGTTGGCAATACGGCCTGGGACGCGCAGGGGTGTTTACGTCAGATGCAAAGAGCCGTTGGGCGGATGCTTGGTTAACATGGCCAGGCTATGACAAATTTTGGATTAATACGACACGTGACCTGCTGAGTCACTCCGATCAGAGCGAAGCAACTGCGCAATTCGACACCGCAAATGGAGACATTTTGGTGACGTATAGGTTAGGCCCGGGTGTCGCTGAAGTTGCGGACGCTCCATCGATTTTTGTGTTGGGCCCGCAGGGTTTTCAAAAAGCGATCGATGTACAAAAGACATCCCCTGGCGTGTATCATGGCCGCTTGCATGTCGGTACTCTGAGCGGGCTGTTCCGGATTCGACCGATTGACGAATCGCGGGCATTTCCCGAAATTGGCCTCTACCGGCAACAAGAGGAGTTGCAGGATTATGGATCGAACAGGGCCTTCCTTGCTCAAATATCGGCCTCAACCGGGGGCCGATTTAACCCTGGGCCAGATGCGATCTTTGACGCGCGCGGGCGATCGATCGAGACCACATGGGATTTGTGGCCGATCAGTCTCGCCCTCGCTATAGTCCTGTCAATCGCGGAGTTGGTTGCCAGAAAGTGGAGCGGACTCGTACAATCATTCCAGCGCGCTTAATTGCGGGGAAACGATCTGCCTAATGCATGTGTGCAATAACGAACCAGATCACGATGATGAATCCGGGAACACCCAACAGCCAAGCAAGTAGATATCGCATTGAGAAAGCCTCCGAGCCAGCTCTATGCAATTCCTCCGCCATTACCGTAATTCGGCCGTTTGAGGCGGTTCTTGAGCAGTATTTACGGCGCTCCGACGTAATAAGTGCATGGCCGCCTTCAATGATCTCTTCGCCGGCTCGAATCGCGCACGACAAGCTTCGGTGGTAGTTGTACCGATCGCGGTTCTGGTGGTTCCTTGCTTTCAATACAGTTGAGGAGCATCTTGGCTGCTGTGACACCAATTGTAGAGCTGCCCTGATCGACGGTGGAAAGAGGCACCAGCAAAAGATCCGAATAGTGCACATTACCGGCGCCGATGATTGCCACATCGCCGGGAACGCGCAAACCAGCTTCAAGAACCGCCTTAATCGCCCCCGCCGCGACGGGGTCATTGTAGCAGGTAACGCCGTCCGGAGGCTGGTCAAGCTCCAACAGCTGACGCATTGCCTGATATCCACCTTCGTCATCGCGGCCACCGACGGCAATATAGGCGGCGGGAGTCTCTCTTCCGTAAAACTCCATGGTCTGCCGGAAGCCTTGCAGGCGGCGCAAACTATTTGGGCGCTCTGGCCCACGAATATGGGCGATGCGTGTACAACCCTGTTCGATCAAATGGACGGCCGCCAATCGTCCTACCTCTTCATCGCAAGTGCCCACGTAATTGAACCCGGGTGATGACGGTGTGCGGTCGATCAGCACATAGGGCGCCGGGCTACTCTTCAAAATCGCGGGCATGCCTTTTTGCCAATGTTCCAGGGCTGAGGCAATGATGAGTCCGTCTACACTTCGGCCGAGCAGAAGTTCTATCTGGCGCCGCTCGGTCTCCGCATTTTCGTCCGAGTTGGTGACAACGATCTGATAACCAGAGGGTTCCAACTCCCGCGCCAGGCCATTGGCGACTTCAGCGAAAAACGAATGCATGAGGTCCGGAATGACCACGCCAATGGTGTAAGTTCGGCGCGTTACCAGACTGCGCGCAATCCAATTGGGCTGATAATTCAGTTCTCGAGCGCGGCGAAGAACGCGCTGGCGAGTCTCCTCGCTAATGTCACTGTGACTGCGCAGGGCCTTGGACACGGTCATGAGAGACACTCCAAGATCGTCCGCGATGTCTTTCATCCTCGCCGGCACGTTATTCACTATAGCGCCGCAGTATAGTAATCCCGCAGCCAGTTGAGGAGTGCTTAAATCGAAGTATGACCGTCACTGAACCCCTTTTGGCACTGAAGCGAAGCGATTTGATGCTGGCCGCAGAGAACCAATCCGCAAGCGACGGAGCAAGGTTCCCGGTGCTGAACCCGGCGACAGGCGAAGTGTTGGCAAGGGTGCCGGATTCTACACCGGCTGATGCGTCGCAAGCAGTCGATGCAGCCGTACGCGCCTTTCCAGGTTGGCGGGAGCGCACGGCGAAGGAACGTTCGGCGGTGCTGAAGGCTTGGCACGCGTCATTGATGGCACATCAAGAAGACCTGGCGCGGATCATTTCGCTTGAACAAGGCAAGCCGCTGACTGAAAGCCGCGGTGAGGTCGCCTATGGCGCATCGTTTGTCGAATGGTTTGCTGAAGAAGCTAAGCGTGCTTACGGCGAGGTCATTCCAGAGCCGGTCCGTGGCCGCAAGCTGATCGTCGTGAAGGAGCCGGTGGGAGTCGTTGCGGCTGTGACGCCCTGGAATTTCCCCATCGCGATGCTGACGCGCAAAGTAGCTCCCGCTCTGGCTGCCGGCTGCACGATTGTTTCCAAGCCGGCCGAAGATACCCCGTTGTCCGCTTTGGCGATTGCCTTACTGGCCAAAGAATCGGGCGTTCCAGAAGGCGTTTTCAATGTCGTCACCGCTTCACGCGAGCGGACTCCCGCGGTGGTCGAACAGCTTTTGAAAGATGCACGCGTGCGCAAATTAACCTTTACCGGCTCAACAGCGATAGGCAAGGTGCTGCTAAGGCAATCGGTTGACACGCTGAAGCGCGTCTCTCTGGAACTCGGCGGCAATGCACCATTCATTGTCTTCGATGATGCGGATATAGATGCGGCAGTATCGGGGGCCATTGCGGCGAAGTTCCGCAATACAGGACAGACCTGCGTCTGCGCCAATCGCATCTTAGTTCAAAGCAAAGTTTACGACGCCTTCGCTGAAAAATTGACGAACGCGGTCTCACGCTTAACAGTTGCACCCGCCACTCAACCGGACGCCGAACAAGGGCCGTTGATCAACGAGCGAGCGCTTAGAAAAGTGGAAGAACATTTGCGCGATGCGGTCGCTCGCGGCGGAAGGATACTTACCGGGGGCAAACGCCATCCTGCCGGTCCTATGTTCTATACGCCGACAGTCATTGCGGACGCCAATAGCGACATGAAGTTGGCCGGCGAAGAAACGTTTGGACCGCTGGCGCCGCTATTTCGCTTTGAAGATGAGGCTGAGGCGATCCGGCTGGCAAACGATACGCAATTCGGCTTGGCCGCGTACTTCTATGCGCGTGATATAGGCCGCGTCTGGCGCGTTGCGGCAGCGCTCGAGGTCGGCATGGTCGGGATCAACGAAGGCATCTTTTCGACCGAAGTCGCTCCGTTTGGGGGCGTCAAGGAATCTGGCCTTGGGCGAGAGGGCGCGCGAGAAGGACTCGAGGAATATCAGAATTTGAAGTACTTGTGCATGGGAGGCTTGGGGCGGTAGTCACCCGTTCTCAATCGATGTCCGCTGCTCTTCAACACGATTCTCAGATCTCGGCCGAACTGGAATTCCGAGAAGAGACAAGATCTCGCGGGCATTGGCTCGATGGACAATCCCCGGCCGAAGCTTGTAATCAAAAGTCATCTTTCCGTCTTCAAATACATCCGTGAAATGTACGTTGATTGCTTGATCGCCGTGTTGAGATACGATCCCGGTTAGGGCCAGATCGTGGGTCGTGAGAAAGCCCGAAGCGTGGTGAGCGATCAGATGCTCAATGACGCCGGCCACGCCGTCGCGGCGGTCCTGGGAATTTGTGCCACTTAATAACTCGTCCAACAGGAACAGCACCTGACCGGCCTTGGCGAGATCGAGTATGGCGCTGACGCGCGACACCTCGGCAAAAAAGCGCGATTTGCCTTCCTGTAAGGAATCCTGAACGCGCATACTACTTGCAATTTGAAAATCAGACAGCCGTAAGCTTTCGGCGCAGACTGGGGCGCCCGTGCGAGCGAGTACCGCGTTTAAGCCTATCGATCGTAAGTACGTGCTCTTGCCGGACATGTTAGATCCACTAACGAGAATGAACCTGGTGGCATTGAGGGTGACATCGTTGCGTACCGACGATGCGGGCGGAAGTAATGGATGACCAAGCGCTAAGGCTTCAAACACTGGAGTCTTGGAATCGACAAGGACGGGGAACGGATATTCCGGGTGTTCGAATGCGTAGGCCGATAGCGAAAGCAACGCTTCGAAAGTACCGATCGCCGCGGTCCATGCAATCAACGTATCGCGGTGGCGGGCGCGTTGTGACTCCACCGCCATTGCGAACTGCGCGCCCCAGAGCGAGAGGTAAGACAGGTAGGTGAAGGCGGGATCCTCATGCAGCTGCAGCAATCGAAGAGTCCGCAACAGCCGCCGTACAGCAGCGGCACGCGGCCGAAAGTGCGACTGCAGCGACTGAAGCAAGGATGACGAAAAGCTCTCAGTTTGGAGCCGGGCGGCAAACGCGCCAAGCCGCTCCAGTTCGGGCCTCGGCGCATGCCGTACGGCGGCTTTCTGGATCTCACCGATCCGCTCTTGGAGGGTCAGCGTGATCGCCGCAATAACACCTAATAACAGGAGGGGGACCAACGCACCAACCCTCCCTAGGATCGCCAGCGGTATTGATGCCAGCGTGACCAAGCAAACGATGAAGGCCAGAACTCTAGCGCCCGGAAAGAAGGAACGCGGCGGAGCTGAAAGCCAATCCATCAGGGCACGGCAGTCCTCCAGACTGTCCTTTGCACTCGCCTGGATAGATCCCGAAACAGCAAAGTGTTCGCGGAGATCGTGACGGTTTCGAAGTTCTTGAACAGCGGCTTGCCGTACGGGTATCTCGCCAGGTAGTGGGCTAACAAGAAGCCATTCGGCTAAGGTTTGCCGACCGAAACCGGTTCGGGCCGTGGACAGATATTGATATAGCGATCCTTCACCGAAGAGGTCCAAATCGCCCGCATACGGATGATCGGGCTCCGCTGGATTAAACATCGCGTCTTCGGAACCCCGCCACTCTCCGTCAAGCCGGCGCAGCCGTTCACGTTGGAAAGTCGTCAATCGACGCAATCGGCGGGTAAGAGCGCCGGCATTCATAACGCGCTTAGAAAAAGCTAATGGAATGACGATCGTCGTCCAAGCGACCGGGAGCGGAATCGTGTGGCTAGCGTAGGCAATGTAGAAAGAGAACCCAACCGCGAGGACAGCCGCGAGTTCGATACTCCACATTGCCTGGTAACGTTGCTCCGCCGAAAGAAGCTCCTGGGTGAGCGCCTTCAACCTGCCGCGGTAATAGTCAGAGGGGGAAATCAGGCGGCCTTAACAATCTTGCTAAATGAGTGGGCGTCCAAACTCGCGCCACCCACCAGCACGCCGTCGATTTGAGGCTCTGCCATCAGCCCTTCAATATTGTCCGGCTTCACCGAACCTCCATACAGAATGCGAAGCGACTCGGCAGCCTCGCCTCCGAAGCGTTTTTCCGCTTCAGCACGTATCAGGGCGTGGGCATGGGAAGCAATTTGCGGAGTGGCCGTCTGACCCGTTCCAATAGCCCAGACGGGTTCATAGGCAACAACCACCTTTGCGAACTGTTCTTCCGTCAAACCCGCAACACCGGCAGCGAACTGACGGACAAGAATTTCGTTCGTCTTACCGGCCTTGTGTTCCTCCAGCTTTTCTCCTACGCAGATCAACGGCGTCAATCCCGCTTCGAGGGCTGCTTGCGCCTTCTTTAACACGTCCGCGTCTGTCTCGTGGAAGTATTGCCGCCGCTCGCTATGTCCAACAAGAACCCATGTCGCTCCAGCAGCGTGCAGCATGGGCGCGCATATCTCGCCTGTGTATGCACCTTCTTTCAACCAGTAAATATTTTGGCCGCCGATACGAATGGAGGTCTCCGCAGTAGCCTGAATCGCGGCCGGGATAGCGATAGACGCAGGGAAGATGACGATCTCGCGGGCCGGGACGGTCTCCACCAGCGGATTAAATTCTTCGAAAAATGCCGCAGTCTCTTGTGCCGTCTTGTACATCTTCCAATTACCGGCAACGATCCGTTGTCTCATAACAGTCGGTTAACTAATAACCTTTCCTGATCTCCGATAGAAAGCTTTTCCCATTAGCAATCCCAGTTGAGAAGTTTTCGGCTACCGTCTGGCCGATATCGGCGAGGGATCCACGAGTGCCCAGGTTTACTCCCGCGCGAACCCCAGGGCCGAACGCTAACAGTGGCGTGTACTCGCGCGAATGATCGGTCGATGGCGTAGTCGGATCACATCCATGATCGGCAGTAAGAACCACCAAGTCTCGTTCTTTCGTGTCCAATTCCGGCAGCCAGTGATCTACGGCTTCGAGAGCAGCGGCATAGCCTTCTACATCGTTGCGATGACCATAGAGTTGATCGAAGTCGACCAAATTCACGAAGATCAATCCGTCGGATTGTTTCTTCAGAGCGCGCGCTGTGTTTAGGAAGCCGTCCGCATTGTTCTTCGTCTTCACTGAAGTTTTTATTCCCCGGTGCAGGAAGATGTCCGAAATTTTGCCAACCGCGTACACCGGCACGTCCCGTTCAGTTAACTTGTCCAGTAACATGCCCTTTGGAGGAGGAATAGCGAAATCCTTCCGATTAGCCGTTCGCGCGAAGGCGCCGGGCGCGCCATTGAACGGGCGGGCAATCACACGGCCCACTTCGTTTGGTCCGCTCAAAATTTCGCGAGCGGCCTCGCACATCCGGTATAACTCTGGGAGTTGCACCACGTCTTCATGCGCGGCAATTTGGAAGACGCTGTCGGCGGAGGTGTACACGATCGGGAAGCCGGTCCGTACATGCTCCGCGCCAAGTTCCTTGATGATTTCGGTGCCCGAAGCTGCCTTGTTGCCCAGCGTTTTTCGCCCAATGCGAAGTTCGAACGCATCCATAACGTCTCTGGGAAATCCGTGCGGATAAACAGGGAATGGCTTGGGAAGGACGATGCCCGCCATCTCCCAGTGACCCGTTGTCGTGTCTTTACCGGGTGACGCCAAGGTGCATTTGCCGTAGCACGCCTCGGGTTCGGCAACGGGCTTCATGCCTTCAATCGGCTTAATGTTGGCAAGTCCGAGTCTACGCAGGTTTGGCAAATTCAGATTCCGCTGCCGGGCGAGATTACCCAGGGTGTCGCTGCCTTCATCTCCATAAGCAGCAGCGTCCGGCATGGCGCCAATTCCCACGCTGTCAAGCACAATCCAGATGACCCGTGAAAACGGACGGCCGGGCAACTCAGTTTCCCTGCGCTCTCGCGGTCTGTGCGTTGCCGCTTGCCTTCAATGCGTCTTCTATTTTTGCGGTCAATGTATCGACGAAGCTTGTTGGCAAAAATCCGGAGGTCAGACTATAGACGTCGCCGGTGCGGCCCAAAAGAACCGTGGTAGGCAAATTTTCAATCTTCAAAGCCTGCGCAAGACCGTCATCCAGATAGATACTGCCCTTCCAGGCATACTGTTCGATGAAACGCGAAACGGTCTCCTTCGTTTCACCGCTATCGACTTCAAGAAAGACGACTGAGTCGTTGTCCTTGTATTTGTCTTTCACTTTCTCGAACAGAGGATGCTGAACGCGGCACGGGTTACACCAAGTTGCCCAAAAATCGATCACGATGACTTTGCCCTTTAGGGAAAGCAACGGCAGCCGGTTACCGTCAAGACTGGCAAGTTGGAAATCGATCGGTTTGGTGGCGGGCGTGTTGCCAAACGCCTCCATCCGCTTATCATTCAATGCCGTCATGCGGTCGTAAGCCGCTAGAACGATATCGCCAAGCCCTTTCTCGTCGGGATGCGTCTTGCGGTAGAGTTCCGCCATTTTTGAGCGATCGTCGCGATGGTTTTCCGGTGTATCGCCGATCGCGAACGCATCCGCATAGGCTTTAACAGCTTCTTCGTAGCGGCCCTTCTTTGTACTCCAACGTCCCAGGCAGCGTGCAGCATCCGCCGACGGTTGGGCATCGAAGCCTTTCTCCGCCATAGCGATGGCTTGGTCCAGTTTGCCCAGGGTTCCTAGCGCGTCGGCCTGGATCGTATATGCGGCGCTAACACTTTTCGCGCGATCGAACACGCGCTTGCCCTTTTCATGTGCTGTTTCGCCCGGCTGGTCTGCAATGGGATGCTCCGCAAGATCGTGTTCCAGACGCCGGCCGAGTTCGAGCGCGCGATCGGCAGCCTTCGGATCATCCATGGTGTTCAACGCCTCGCCCACAGGTTCCAGCAAACTGATGTCGTCGGGATCCTTCTTCAACAGTTCCTCGCCGTACTGTGCGATCCGGGGCTGGTCCTTCTTATCCTTGGACGCTCGGAAGAGCGCGCGAACAATCTGCTCCCGCCGGCTCGATTCAGGGTGTTTTTGAAGAAACTCTTCAAAGGCACGGATAAAATCGATCGCACTGCCGCCGGTAGACTGTTGCACCGCATGAGTGAAATCGGCGCCTTCGGTGTCGGACGAAGGCGAATTCTGGCCGAAAGGATACAGCGGATTTTGTGACGAAGGAACGGCCGTTTGGGCGCGCGCCATTAGAGATGCCAAAGAAAAGGCGAGCGTCAAGGCCGTGAGCAATCTCTTCATTTCTTCTGTCCAACGTCAACGCTCGGTGGCGCGCCCGAAAACTCGTCCTTCAGACGAGCCGCGCGCTCCCTGGCAATGTGCATAAACGCTTCGTGATTCGCCACCCGGGTCAATAGGGGGACGAACTGCAACGGCGCAGCCAATTGCTTCTGCAGCCAAAGTGATTCGATCTCCGCAAGAGCATCGTTCACGCCGAGCTTATCGAAGTGGACGGTGCGGTCAAGATCTAAATAGGCGCGCTCGCTGGCCGCGATGTCCTCGAAGCGATCCCATAAGGCCTTCGCGTTCTCATCCAACGAGTAGTTGAAGACCACTTCGGTTGCCGCGCCATCGGCGCCCTCGTACCGAAACGTCTTCTTCCCCGTGTTGGCAGTCTTCAATCCCGATTCGAGAGGAGTTTTGAAAAATTGTAGCCGCTCCGCAAGATTAAACAGTGAGTCCGTGTCCGCCGCCGGCAACTGCGCGGTTGCTAAAGGCTGATCCTTAGCATCTTCTTTGTACACCAGTGCGCCTTGACGATCGATACTTAGGAACACATACGCCGGATCGCTGCCCGGGAAGCTTTTGGTGAAGATCAGCTTGGGTGTCTGAGCGATAGCGATCGACGCGCAGAACGTTGCCAAAATCCATGCAAACGCGTATTTCACCTTGTCCCCGCAAGAGCGGCCACAAATGCCGCACGGGTCCCGTGACATATAGCAACAGCGAGTGCATCGGCGGCATCGCTTGATTCCACCGAACTTGTAAGCCCTAGCAGCGATCGCACCATCATCTGCACCTGGCCTTTGGCGGCACGTCCGTAACCGGCTACGCTCATCTTGACTTCCAGCGGCGAATATTCGTGGATCGGCAACTCGGCTTCGGCCGCCAGTAAGAGCGCCACCCCGCGCACGTGCGCCAATTTAAGGGCCGATTGTGCATTGACCGCATAGAAGACCTCCTCAACCGCAACCGCATCGACGTCGGAGCTGGCCAGCACTTGCCGCAACTCACTCGCAATCCCTTTCAGGCGCAGATGAAGCGCGTCCGCCGTCTTTGTGCGCACAACTCCGTAAGAGATCAAGTGATGTCTTCGCCCGTCGGTCTGGATGATGCCGTAGCCGGTACGTTCGGTCCCGCAGTCAATACCTAAGATTTTCATCGCCGGGCGCATGGCGGCAGTTATGCCATCGCTTCAACTTCGGCTTCGTCGATTTCGTAATTGCCGTAGACATTCTGAACGTCGTCATGTTCGTCCAGAACATCGTAGAGTTTCAACATCGACCTCGCGTGAGCGCCCTCCAGCTTGACCGTATTCTTGGGAATCATGCCGATTTCGGCCGATTCTTTGGGAATCCCCGCTGCCTCTAACGCCTTCATAACGGCTTCGTGAGCCTCCGGAGGCGAAAGAATCTCCCAGGCGCCGTCTTGATCGCGAATGTCGTCAGCACCGGCGTCGAGGACGATACCCATCAGTTTCTCTTCATCCGCATTGGCGGCATCAACGATGATCTGGCTTCGGCGCTCGAACATCCAAGCAACGCTGCCCTGTTCGCCCAAATTGCCGCCGTTCTTGGAAAACGCATGGCGGATTTCGCTGACGGTGCGATTTCGATTGTCGGTTGCTGTGGAAACCAGCACAGCAGCGCCCCCCGGGCCATAACCTTCAAACAGAATTTCGTCGATCTGGCCGCCTTCCAGTTCGCCAGTTCCACGCATAATTGCGCGTTTGATGTTGTCGGCAGGCATGCTGACAGCCTTCGCTGCTACGACCGCGGTGCGGAGGCGCGGATTCATATCCACATCGCCACCGCTACGCGCTGCAATCATGATTTCTTTGATCAGGCGCGTAAATACTTTTCCGCGCTTCGCATCAAGGGCGGCCTTCTTGTGCTTAATCGTGGCCCATTTACTATGTCCAGACATGGGGAAAACCTCTAAAAGTCCTAACTTTCGAGGATATCAAGTTTGGGTCTGAGATCGCGCGGCCCGGCTCAGCGGCACGGCAGCTAACGGCATAGAAGAGAACTTGAGTCCTGATCGAGAAAGATTTCGACTGCCGGATGCAGGCGGCAGTATGAGGCGGGACAATCGGCGGAAATACGTCCCTCAAGCGCAGCGGCGACTGCCTTTGCCTTTCGCTTCTCCGGTACGCAGCAGACCCACCTCCGGGCCGAAAGCAGGGTAGGACACGTTAGGGTCAGCGCATGCGTCGGGACGCTTTCAAAATCGGGGAAGTGCCCTTCCCCAACCTGCTGGCGGCGCGACAAATCGTCAAGAGCGACCCGCTTTATCGCCGCTGGATCATTAAGGTCGGCTAAGCCCGGATCGTTGAATGCGATATGGCCGTTCTCCCCAAACCCGACGAACGCAACATCCAGCGGATTTTCTGCAAGCAGGCGCGTGTAGCGGTTGATCTCCACTTCGAGATCGGCCGCATCACCGCGGATGTAGTGAACTCTTCGGGGCGAGACCTTATCTTGTAAATGGGTCTTGATCCAATGGCGGAAACTGGCGGGGTGATCGGCTGGGATGCCTACATACTCGTCCAGATGAAGAACTTCAATAGCATTCCAGTCGAGTGGCGCCTGTACCAGCCTGTCGATCAGATCAATTTGAGAATTACCGGTCGCGACGAGAATACGCGCACGGCCGTGATCGGAAATAGACTCCCGAATGCAAGTTGCTGCCGCTTCGGCGGCCGCGGCTCCGGCACTTCGCGCATCTTCCAGGATGTGAATCGCAGGACGGCCTTCTTGATGCACGCCAGAATCAGGAGAAGCTGCGGATGCCGTCGGCTTCGTTCTCAAATACTTCAAAAACGGTGTAGAGCTTAGTGATTTGGAGCAGATCCTTGACGCGCTTCGAGAGGCCCATTAATTTGAGCTGGCCTCCATGATTGGTCAGAGTCGTAAAGCCGGATACCATTTCCCCAATGCCGGAGCTGTCGATATAAGAGACTTCCCCGAGATTCAGAAGGATTTTTTTGTCTCCCTTAGCCGCCAGGTCGCGAAGCATGTCACGAAACGCGCTGGCGCCTTCACCCAAAGTAATGCGCCCGGCTGCATCAATGACCGTCACGTCGCCAACGTGGCGGGCTGTCAACTTAACACTCACTGCCGTTCCCCCTGTTCACTTTTCGTTAGCGTCTTCACGATTCGCACCTCAGTACCTCCGCCGGGCCGCGGGTGAAGATCGAAATCGTCCATGAAAGCCCGTATTAAGAGTAAACCCCGCCCCGATTGCCGCAAAATGTTTTCGGCAGCCAACGGATCCGGCAAGGAATTCATGTCGAACCCTGCGCCTTCATCCCCGATTACCACTACCAAGCTATTTCCGTTTGACTCGATGTCTAAGTGCACCTTTTTGTTCTTACTGTATCGATTGCCATGGACCACAGCGTTGACCATACACTCCCGAACCGCCATGCCAATCTGATGTTGGTCGTCATCTTCAAAACCTAGGTCCTTTGCGGCGCCCATAACGATGGCTTCGGCGTCGTCAACGCTCTGCAACGTTGAATCCAGTGTGGTTTGCGATATGTTCATTCCGCTGCTTTCCAGTACGCTGTCTGGTAATCCAATAACTCAACCACCCAGCAAATCCCTCAAGTCAGTAATCCAATAATCCGGCGTCCATCGCGCCAGGTCCTCGCGCTTACCGTAGCCATAGGTTACCGCGCCGGATTTTACGCCAGCGCGACGGGCTGCAATCATATCGCTCTCAGAATCACCGACAAACAGGCACTCTGCAGGCTGCGCGCCTAGGGCCAAAAGGGACCGAAAGATGACCTCAGGCTCGGGCTTCGCCGGAAACCCGTCCGTGCCTTGGACGTGATCGAAGTATTGAAGCAGACCGAACTTTTCCAACACAATACGAGTGGTGGCGGTGCCTTTGGTTGTTGCGGTCGATTTCTTGCCGCGCAACGAAGTCAATGCCTCTAGCACGCCAGGATATCTCACCGTCGCCGCATGCTGGCGGGCGGGGTAGATGCGGCGATAATCTTCGATCAATTCATCGATGCGGGAAGACGAAGCGTTCGGAAAAAGATCCGCGAATAAGTCTTTGAGGTGACGCCCGATATACCCCCGCAAAAACTCGTCTCCGATGTCTTTGACGCCTTCGCACAACAAAACACCCTGGACGGCTCCGCAAATATCAGGGGCGGAGTCAACCAGGGTGCCGTCGACGTCGAACAGGTAAACCGGAAAAGCCGGAATCAAGCAGGCTGAGGGCTTTCGCCTCCCATCAATCCGGGCATGCCGGAGGACGGTTGCGGGGCAATCACCGATTGTGGAGTGCCAGTGTCAGTGGGGCTTGGCTTGGTCGCCACCGCCAGCTTAGGCAAAGTCTTGCCATTAATGAGATCCATTACCTCGGCGCCTTCCAACACTTCGCGTTCCAGTAGAGCTTCAGCAATGCGGACCAGAGCGTCCGACCGTTCCTCGATTACGCCACGCGCCACATTGTAGCCATCGACGACCAGCTTGTGAACCTGGGCATCGATCTTGATGGCGGTCTCTTCACTATAGTCGCGGTGTTGGGCAATCTCGCGTCCCAGGAAGATTTGCTCGTCCTTCTTCCCGAAACTGAGTGGGCCCAATTCGCTCATGCCCCACTCACAAACCATTTTGTGAGCCATCTCAGTAGCGCGCTCAATATCGTTCCCTGCCCCAGTGGTCATCTGATTCAGGAAAATCTCTTCTGCGATGCGACCGGCCATGAGTATCGCCAGGCGCGTCTGCAAGTAGTTCTTGTCGTGAGAGAGCTTGTCGTCGAGCGGCAGCTGCATCGTAAGACCTAACGCCATTCCACGAGGAATGATGGTGACCTTATGAAGCGGGTCCGCGTGCTCGAGAAGCGCCGCGACCAAGGCGTGACCAGCTTCGTGAAAAGCGGTCATACGCTTTTCCTTGTCGCTGATGATCATGCTCTTCCGCTCGACACCCATCAGCACTTTGTCCTTGGCAAGCTCAAAGTCGAATTGAGTAACGACTTTACGGTTCTGACGAGCAGCGACGAGGGCAGCCTCATTCACCAGGTTGGCAAGATCCGCGCCGGCAAAACCCGGCGTGCCTCGAGCGATTACCGAAAGGTCTACGTCGTCCGATAACGGAACTTTCTTCGTATGGACTTTAAGAATGCTTTCGCGCCCACGAACATCAGGGCGATCGACCACCACGCGACGGTCAAAACGGCCAGGCCGCAGCAATGCAGGGTCGAGCACATCGGGGCGGTTTGTTGCCGCGACCAGAATGACGCCTTCGTTGGACTCAAAGCCGTCCATTTCGACCAGCAATTGATTCAGGGTCTGTTCGCGCTCATCATGACCACCGCCAAGACCTGCGCCGCGGTGGCGGCCTACAGCGTCAATTTCGTCGATGAAGATGATGCACGGAGCATTCTTCTTACCTTGTTCAAACAAGTCGCGGACACGGCTTGCGCCCACTCCGACGAACATTTCGACAAAGTCCGAACCCGAAATGGAGAAAAAAGGCACATTCGCTTCTCCAGCGATGGCCCGAGCGAGAAGCGTCTTGCCGGTGCCGGGCGATCCTACCAGGAGAACGCCCTTCGGAATCCGGCCGCCGAGCTTTTGGAACTTCTGCGGCTCGCGAAGGAACTCAATGATCTCCTGAAGTTCTTCCTTTGCCTCTTCCACTCCAGCAACGTCCTTAAACGTCACTTTCTTTTGCTGAGAGGAGTGAAGCCTAGCCCGGCTCTTTCCGAAGCTCAGCGCCTTATTGCCCCCACTCTGCATTTGGCGCATCATGAAGATCCACAAGCCAAGTAGTATCAGAACTGGAATGGCATTAAAGAGGATGCCGACCCAACCGTTGCCAGTCGAATCCTTCCAGCTGTACTTGACGCCCTTCTCCTGCATGATTTTCCAAATTTCGGGATAGTTGGGGGGAATTTGCGTATGAAACTGCATCCCGTTTTTCTCGGTTCCGGCAACGTCAGTGCCGGTTACATCAGCTTCCCGCACCTGGTCGGACTGGATCAGACTGACAAATTCGGAAACAGAGATCGCTCGCGGCGGGGTCCCTCTGCCGGTCTTCACCGCCATCCAGACCAGAACGACCGCACATATGATGACAACCCAAAAAACGGCGGTCTTAACATTTGAACTCATGAATTCACTTTCCGCTGGTCGAGGATGCCGGCCAGCCGGGCAATCACATTGCCCGAAAACACCTAATACAGAGACGTCAATCGGAAGGCTTTCGGTTCACAACCGCTAAACCCGATTGTTACCCGGCCGGGCTCTCATCCGAGGGCCAGTACGTTAAGCGTACTTTCCATCGGCAACCCTCCACCGCCGAAAACCGAACATCACACCCAAACTGCTTAGCCCAAACGATCACACCGCCAGCAGTTAAAATTGGCCAGTGACGCCGTTCCCAAAGCGCGACACGACGTTCCTGAAAAAGCGATTTCAGCTTTTCAGGCCCGTGATGCCCTTGACACTGAATCTTGTCGCCTGGTTCCCAGTTCCGCACATAGAGGAGATTTAAGCCGCCCGCAAGGGCAAGCGCGTCCCCATCCAGATCAACCGATTCCCCTTCGCTTTTCGATTCTTCCTTGAAATTAACACAGTTTTCCTGGTTAGGAGTGACCGGATCGACATAAATGCGTCCTGCATAAAAGGGTAGATGGCAGGTTTTTCCCGGGCTAATCGACTGTGAATAGTGCCTTTCCCTTAGCTCGGCGTCCGCCGGAGACCGGAAGAGTAGCCGGTCAAACGAGCGAAGGACATCCGCGCCCGGAACCATGACCCGATCATGACCGTGCCTACTGGCGCAAATCACGAGGATGCTCTCAATGTGGCTGAGGTCAATGCCGCGCAGGTGCCCTCTCACCTCGAACAACGCGCGGCGGACCAGACGGCGTTGAACAGCCGGTTGAAGCCGAAGCAATGCTCCGGTGTTTAGGATCGATCCGAAATGGGTGCTTCTGACAAGCTCCCGGAAGATCTCCTCGATTTCGCCAGTCCAGTAGGCCTCTTCATCCTGGGCTATGCGGGAGGTCCCGGCAAGAATTCCTTCCAAATTTGGATTAAAGCTTTGCGTCAACATTGGGAATACGTCAATACGCAGTCTGTTTCGAGAAAACCGGCGGTCTTGATTAGAGGAATCCTCTCGCCAAACGAGGCTTTCGGATTGACCCCAAGCGCGGATCGCAGACCGCGTTTCGTCTAGCAGAGGGCGAATCAGCCAACCGTCGGATACGAAACGCATACCGGCAAGACCGGCCGTCCCAGCGCCCCGTAGCAGACGAAAGAGAACGGTTTCGGCCTGATCGCTGCGGTTGTGGCCCAGTGCGACGCGATCCACCAAGCCTTCCTCGCGGCAGCGACGGAAGAACTGGCGACGGGCGAGTCGGGCGCGTTCCTCCAAATTTCCCACGCTCTCGACCGGCGCGCGATGAATTTCGACCGGCAACCGTAGAGAGGCGGCCAATTGCGCTACGAAACTCTGGTCTTGTTCAGACTCCTCCCCACGCAACTGGTGATTGACGTGGAGGACGACCAGTCGAAGCAGGAGTCTTTCGCAACATCGCGCCAAACAATGAAGAAGTACGACAGAATCCGCTCCGCCCGAAACCGCAACGCCAATCGTTTGTCCGGGCGGGGTCATATCATAGCGGGATATGACCTCAGCGACCCGATCCGGCAAAGTGGGAGACAAAACCTAATTGTATGCGTATCAATGAGCCGCTGACTGAAGCGGAGGTCCATCGAATGGCATCCGTCGTTCGGTTACTCCTTATGGATGTAGATGGAGTTTTGACCGATGGACGCCTCTTTATGGTCCCGGACGGCGGGGGGAATATGGCAGAAACCAAAGGTTTCGATTCGCAAGACGGCATTGCCCTGCAATGGCTGAATTGGAATGGCATAAAGACTGGCGTGATTAGTGGCCGCAACTCCCCTGCGACCGTCGAGCGGGCGCGTCAGGTCAAGATGACGTACGTGTATCAAGGACACATTGAAAAGATCCCAATTCTCGAGGAAATTCTGGCGGATGCCAAGATCGCGCGCGAGGAAGTCGCCTATATGGGCGACGATTTGACCGATGTCGTTATTATGCGCAGGGTGGGACTGGCCATTGCGACGGCCAATGCGCGATCCGAAGTGAAAAAATCGGCGCACTTGGTTACCGGCGTCCCGGGCGGCGCCGGCGCAGTCCGTGAAGTTTGCGAATTGATTCTGAAGGCTCGTGGAGCTTGGGACGGATTGCTGAAGAAGTATGAGGTAACTCTCTGAACGGGGCCGCCACGGATCGGGTCGGTTTGGTGCTCGAAACACATAGCGCGCCGGGAGTGCTTCACCAATTGACTGGCGTGATTGCGCTTCACCAGGGAGACATACGGTCCGTCTCGATTATTGAGGAGCAACCGGCGAGCACCCGTATCTATTTCGAGTTGGATTTGCCGGGCGAAACGGACGCGCTAACACGCGACCTGAAGGCGCTGAATGTCGTTAACAAAATCAGTGTCGTTCAGACGCTGCAAAAGATTTACGGCAAGCGCATCATCATCATGGGCGGAGGAGCGCAGGTTGGGCAAGTGGCGCTGGGAGCGATTGCGGAAGCGGACCGCCACAACATTCGAGGCGAACATATTTCGGTCGATACGATCCCGCTGGTGGGCGAACAAACACTAGCGGCGGCTGTGAGGGCAGTCCGCCGGCTACCCCGAGTGCGAGCCCTGGTGTTAGCAGGATCATTGATGGGCGGTGAAATTGAGACTGCCGTGCGAGAAGTCCGAGGGGAAGGGTTGCTGGTTATCAGCTTAAATATGGCTGGGAGTGTGCCCGATGCTTCGGATTTGGTTGTGACGGATCCGGTGCAGGCCGGCGTTATGGCCGTTATGGCTGTAGCCGATACAGCCAAATTTGCGATCGACCGCCTGCACCGCCGTGTTTTCTGAAAAGAAGAATACCCAGGTAGACTACTTGACTTGAAAAGCGAATTCGCGAAGCAGGTCCGATTGATCTTGAGAGTTGCCGTAAAGCCTTAGGAAATAGGCGCCGGCGTGTAAGGCGGGCAGGTTCACGGATGCTTCGTCATGGGTGACCTTTACCGATCCCTTCCAAACGGGGGAACCGACTGAGGTGACGACTTCCCCCGCAAGAGCAGCTTGCGGCAGGTCGGTGGCGACCAAACGCACTTGCAGCGGCCGGGCGGCAGGAGCGGTAGCGGCCTCATTCCCACGCTGAGACGACAGCTGTAATTGAGCTGCGGGAGCATAGGGCAGACTGCCAGGATGAGATTGGCGAGGCATAACGGACACACCGATTCCGAGTACTGCGACGGCCGCGAGTGCATATGCCCACCTAAGATTAAAAAGCGGTTTGGTTCGGGTCCGGCTTCTCAGGAATTCCTGATAGCCGGGCCGGAACGCAGCGAGGAAATTGTCCAAATCTTCCAACTTGGTAACGCAGACCGAACACGCCAGAACGTGAGTTTCGACCAGTTCGATTTCCTGGTCACTGCACCGATTCCGCGCGAACTTCTCGAGGAGATCTTCCGAGGGGTGGCTCACAGAATTTGGTTCCATAGCCAATGAGTGCCGTCAACTGGGGTTTGCTCTCATGAAAACTGGGAAAATTCCGCCGATGCTCAGCTTTTTCCGGCCCATCTCTCCAAATTTCGTCTTGGCTCTCGACTTGAGCAGGCGGAATTGAGTTTCAGTGAGGTCCATTTCGCGGCATATGTCCTCCTGGGACTGTTCGTCGATATAAAACCGCTTAAGAATTTCGCGATCACGATCGGACATAGCCTCCAGAACGCTTTTCATCAGAGCAGATTTCTGCCTGAGGATGGCCGCCTGTTCGGGATTATGCTTCCGGTCAGCTACCGACGCGCCAGATTCAAGGTCTGCTTGATCCCGGCGGGTATGAACAGCTTGCTCGATATAAGCAGCAACCTGTCGCCGGACCACCGTTCTCACGAATCCCATAAGACGATCCGGTTCGCGGAGGTCGCCGCGCTTAATAGCA
>JBARMQ010000458.1:0-2060 GCA_049802535.1 Bryobacteraceae bacterium
ATAAAGGGCCCATTGCATCGGTTGCTATGATGATGGATCGCCTTGGCCACAAGTTCCTTGCCCGTACCCGATTCTCCCGTGATGAGCACGGTGGAATTGGTCTTGGCGACTCTGCCAATTTCCTTGAACACATTGACCATGGCAACCGACGAGCCAACGATCTCCCCCGTGCGAGGGTTGACATCGGCAACTTGCTGTCGCAGATGGGCAACCTCTTTTTGCAACGCGGAGTGGCTGAGCGCGCGGCGAATGGTCACAAGCACCTCATCCAAATCGAACGGCTTTGTGACAAAGTCGTAGGCTCCTAGCTGTATTGCATCGATTGCGTTATTGCTTGTCCCATGCGCCGTGATGACAATCGTTGGCAGATCAACCAGTCGCCCCTCCACACGCAGAAGAGTCAGCAGCGCGGCTCCGTCCATCTCCGGCATCCTCCAATCGCAGAACAGCAAATCCAGATCCTGTTTCTGAATGATCGAATACGCTTCTTTGCCATTTGAGGCCGTCAGCACTTCGTAGCCGGCCTGGGTGAGGGCTTCCGAAAGACTCTCGCGTAAATTACGCTCATCGTCAACGATGAGGATGCGCTCGGTCATAAGTTTTCCGTCCCTCTCTGCTCTAACCGTCCGTTGTGACGTTCGTCCGCGTGACGGGGCAAAACCAGCTCGGCGACCGTACCTCCGCGTGGCCGGGGTTCGAGCGTTAGGGTACCCTGATGCGCCTTGACGATTTCGTTCGCGATCGAAAGTCCGAGCCCGGTGCCGCGCGCTTTTGTTGTAAAGAAAGGATCGAACACCCGATCGAGAGCTTTATCCCCAACTCCCGAACCGTTGTCCTCGATCCGAATGTTGACGTTCGAGGCAGTGGTGGTAAGGGAAACAGATATCTTCTTCTCTGTCGTCTTGACTGACTCAAATGACTCCATCGCGTTGCGTACAAGATTTTCCAGTACCTGGCGGAGTTTCAATGCGTCCCCGGAAATCTCTGTATCTCCTGAACGGATGAGTTCGAATGCAACTGACGCGTTTGCAGCTTCGGCTTCAAGTGAGGCAAACAAGTCTTCGCAGAGCAGACCGACGCTGAAGTGATTCAGTTGAAGCTGGATCGGCTTCGCAAAGTACAGGAGCCGGTCGAGGACACTGCTCAGCCGATCAATTTCTTCCAGCGTCAGCTTTGCAGAGCGGTCAAGTTGCTCGGGGTCTTTGCTGCGCATCGACATCTGAGCACGCAAGCGGATGGTCGCAAGCGGATTGCGCAACTCATGCGCTACGCCGGCCGCCACCTGACCGAGCGCCGCTAGCCGTTCCTTGTGGTGAAGTTGGTCGACGAGCTGACGTTCCTTCTCAATTTTCTGCTGCAATGAGATGCCTAGTCTATCGATCCCGATCAGGATGCTGTCCAACTCCGAGGCACTTACACTCCCTCGACGCGGTTGTGTGAGGTCGGTCTCGAGATCATGAAGGCGGTCTTGAATGGCCAAAACATCGGCCTGAACATTCCGCGTAATCCAGAACGCGACGCCGACGCAGGCCATCGCCGCGAGACCCAGGCAGCTAATGCCCAAAAGCGCTCGAAGATCCCTCCCCGAGTCAACATCATGGATACGATTCATGGCCCAGACGCTGCCCACAATCTTGCCGTCACTGGAGACTGGGGCCGCCTGGAATAAAATGACGTCTTTCTGCCCCCTGAAAGCAAACGCCGCTGCCTTGCCGGTATTCGCCGCCTGCTGCGCAACCGAGAGGATCGTAGGGCGTTCGCGTGGAGGAATGTCTTGTTTCGGCCCCGGACCGTCAGTGGTGGGAAACGCGTATCCGAGCAACTCGTTCGTCGCCGAAGAATAGAAGCCTCCCTCCACACCAGGTTCGTGTTGAAAGGCATTGATGCTGAACGGTCGAAGAGTTGAATCCGCATGTGGACCCGGAGCCTCACTCAGAGCCTGCAGGACTTCGCAGGCATTAGACCCAGTGATGGCGGTCGTATAGTCCTTCGCGAAAGCATTGACGACTGTTACCAGGTGAGCCGCAGAGCCGCGGAGGATGGTCGATTGCGTCTGATGC
>JBARMQ010000459.1:0-5563 GCA_049802535.1 Bryobacteraceae bacterium
GCCTTATACGATGCGGTCGCACACGCACTGGCGCACCTCGAACGTAGTCATTACCAGGACCGGACATTGATCGTGGTGAGCGATGGTGGCGACAACGTCAGCAAAACAAGCCTTGCCGAGGTATTAAATCTGATACAAGCATCGCGAGCCACCGTTTATACGATAGGTTTGTACGACCCATTCGACCGCGATCAAAATCCCAGGGTACTTCGAAAATTTTCGAAGATTAGCGGTGGAGAATTCTTTCAGCCTGACTCCTTAAATGACATCATTCCGATTTTCGAGAAAATCAGCTCCGACATTCGGAGCCGCTACACCATCGGATATGTACCTCCCGGTGCCGTAGATGTTTCGACCCCTGTTGTGAGGAGCATAAAGGTCGGAGCGGTGAACGGGAAAGGCCGCAAGCTAATTGTCCGGACCAGGACGAGTTACACCAACGTCCCCTTCACAGACGTTTTTCACGATCGGGAATTACAGGCCAACGTGCCGCATTCGCACAGTACCGCGGCTAATGCCGTGAGGGAACAATAGATGCCCATGGAAGATTTGAGCGTCGCGCCCATCAAACCCGGGCTGCATAGCTATAATGCAAGACGCAAGGCACAGCCCAAGCCCAAACCGGGAATGGTGACCAAGCTGCGACTACTCCTCTTCCTGTGCGGGATCGTGTGCATTGGATTTTACGGCTATTCATTGGCCAATGAACACATCTATCAGGTGTATGAAAATTGGGCCTTCGACCAAGAGATAGCGGGGCGTACCGTCACGTTTGTCGACTGGTTGAGGGAGCGCACGCCGCTGGGCGCCTATATGACGCCGTCTACTTCGAGCAACGCAAGCGTCGCTAAACCTGCCGTTCCTAATGAACTCACTCCCCCTCGACCCCTTCCAGAGGGAGCGCTTGTGGGTAAGGTGGTCATTCCCCGATTAAATCTCTCCGCCATCGTTTTGCAAGGCGTCGAAGCCGAAACGTTGGCACGCGGCGCAGGACACGTTCCTTCCACCGCAATGCCCGGCCAGACGGGTAACTTCGCCATTGCGGCGCACCGCGATACGCTCTTTCGCCCACTGCGAAATATAAAAAAGGATGACGACGTCACCTTCGAATCGCCCACCGGCAGCTACACCTATCGGGTGGTTTCAACGCAGATCGTTCTCCCGTCCGACGTAGAGGTGTTGCGTCCTCTGCCCGACGGCGGAAAATGGTTGACGCTCATCACATGCTATCCCTTCTACTACGTAGGATCAGCACCCAAACGGTTCATTGTGCAAGCAAAGTTGGTTTCGAAGGATCCTGAATCAAAACTTGTGGCCAAGTCCGCCGCGATCTCGCCGCCGCGGCTGCCCACGCATATAGCGGCTGTTCGCAAGAAGCCAAGACATATTAAGCAAGCTACTCTCCGTCAGCCTCGCCGTGCGCGAGGCTTTTCAGCATCTGCGAGATCTCGAGAAACCCGAACGGCCGACACGGACTACACACCCAAGCCGAAGAAGCATCACGGCTTCTGGCATCGGCTCAGAAACGTCCTTTAGCTGTTGGCGGTGGCGGTCAAGCACCCACCCGCATTATGGCCTCTTCATCACAGCGTTGATCAGATCGATTACTTGCCTGCGAACGGGACGCGCGAACGGAAGATTGCTCATATCAATCGCCTTCGTGACGACAGCCAAACTTTTTTCCGTCACCAGCCGCGTTCGCGCATGGTCCTTCGTGTCGTCATAAATCCAAAACAGCAGCAGCGCCATTTGGTACAGCCACAGCAGCAACGGTAAATGAGGCTTTAGGTCATCGGGGATAGAAATGCCCGACTTGTCAAGCAGTCTTATGAAGAACTGCGCGTCCGCCTGCCGGATATGGCGGTTTTGCTCGCTGAATAGCGACAGCGGGTCGCGCGGATCGGCGGAATGCGGAAACAGCGCTCCGAGAAATTTCTTGTTGGGCGTGTAGTACGAAAACTTGGCCTCAAGCAGCGCCGAAAAGCCGTCGCCTAATCCGGTTGCGGCTACGACCGCGGCTTCGAGAGGCTCATGGAGCTCTTCCTTGGCGAGCTCATAAAAAGCCAGGACAATTGCTTCCTTTGACTCAAAGTGATAATACGTCGCTCCCAGTGCAACCCCGCTCTCACGAGCAATATCACGCGTGGTGGTGGCGTCAAATCCACGCTCGCGGAACAGGTCAAGCGCAGCTTCGAGAATACGCGTTCGCGTCTCGTCCGACTTCTTAGTGCGCCGCGCCGCGATACCGCCGGGCTCAATCATCTCCAATTGAAATGCTATCGCGCTCGCTATCTTGTTCACCGCGTCCCGAGGGACGAACGATACAATCGGATTTTCATGGCCAGTCATTTCCAACTGCCCGCGACGTTTGCTGTCTTGTGCGCTTTTCTTCCCGCCACAGCTTTGGCCCAAGGTCACAGACCTGCTCCTCCATCCCCTATGTCCGACCCATTAGCGAAAGCTGGTGCGAAAACGTTCGCGCAAAATTGCGGCTTTTGTCATGGCGATGATGCTACTGGCTCGCGAGGCCCCGACTTAGTCCGGTCACTAACTGTGAATCACGACAACCAGGGCGATCTGATCGACCCGATTGTCCGCAATGGCCGAATCGACAAGGGAATGCCGTCCTTCTCCGCCGGAACCCTCAGCGATCAGGCATTGGCCGAGATTGTCGCTTTCCTGCATGCGCGGACTTACGAAGCGAAGCATAGCGCGGGCGTCCGTGACGATTATCCCGTTGCGCGGCTGTTAACGGGAAATGCCGAGCAAGGCAAGGCCTACTTTTCGGGAGCCGGGGGATGCTCCGGTTGCCACTCGGTCGATGGCGACCTGAAGGGCATCGCGGCGCGCTACCAGCCGCTCGAACTGCAGCAGCATTTTCTCTATCCTGGCCCGACAGGAGCCCCGAACGATCGCACCGCTACCATCACGCTGCCATCCGGCAAGACCATTGAAGGTCACGTCGTCCATCTAGACGAGTTTTCGATCGCCATTCGCGATAGCGATGGTTGGTATCACTCCTGGAATCGCAAGGATATTCAATTTAGTTTGAAGGATCCGTTAGCGACTCATCGCGAGTTACTCGCGAAATATACAGATGACGACGTGCATAACTTATTCGCCTATCTTGAAACGTTGAAATAGAACCCTTGCCGCTCATGTCGACTCTCCACAAACTCTGTATTCTTCTACTCACTTGCGCCGCCATCCTTCCAGCGCAAGGGCTCGATCCCGCGAAGCTTCTCGTACCCCCCACCGACACTTGGCCCACATACAACGGCGATTATTCAGGCCAGCGTTACAGCACGCTCTCGCAAATCAATTCAAATAACGTCAGGGATCTGACCTTAGCCTGGATTTTCAACACTAATTCGCGAGCACTTAAGTCGACTCCGCTCGAAGTTAACGGCATTCTTTATTTCACGGTTCCCAACATCGTGTGGGCGGTGGACGCACGCACGGGCCGCCAAATTTGGAAGTATACCTACGAGGACGCCAAAGGCGGCGATACCATCGGCAATCGCGGCGTCGGCATGTACCACAATTGGCTCTATTTTGAGACGCCCGACGCGCATCTCATCTCGCTTGAGGCCAAAGATGGCAAAGAGCGATGGAACAAAGAATTGGCCGACCCGGAACTGGGCTATTTCGCCACCATGGCTCCGCTGGTCATCAACGAACATATCCTGGTCAGCGTATCGGGCGACGTGACAGATATCCCCGGCTTTCTGGAATCGCTCGATCCTGAAACAGGTGAGGTGCAGTGGCGCTGGAACACCGAACCTAAGGAGGGCCAACCCGGTTCCGAGACTTGGCCGAGCAACAACGACGCCATTACGCACGGCGGCGGTATGCCATGGATGACCGGCACATACGATCCGGAGTTGCGCCTGATCTATTGGGGTATCGGCAATCCCAACCCTGTCATGGCCGGCGATGCGCGGCAAGGGGACAATTTATATACCTGTTCCATCGTGGCGTTGAGCGTCGATACCGGCAAGCTGAAGTGGTACTTTCAGCCCTCACCGCACGACGTTCACGATTGGGATGCGGTGCAAACACCTGTCCTGTTCGACGGCACGTTCGACGGCAAGCCGCGCAAGCTATTGGCGCAGGCCAGCCGCAACGGGTATTTCTTCGTGATGGATCGAGCGACCGGCGAACATCTGGTGACTGCTCCCTTCATCAAGACCAATTGGGCGAGTGGCATTGACAAGCGTGGCCGCCCGATTGCGAAGCTCACCAAGTTCCCGACCCCCAACGGCTCGCTGGTTTCTCCCGGCTCCGACGGCGCGACAAATTGGATGTCACCCAGCTTCGATCCTCAAACCGGTCTCTTCTATGTCAACGCCCGGCGCATGTTTAGTGAGTTTTATCTGACCGTCACGACCAAGGCCGAGGGGTGGGGCGGGCGCGATCGAAATCTCTGGTCTACGTCAACGATCGAGGGGCTTGACTATCGCGATGGATCAGTTCGGTGGACTCATCCCATTGGAGACGGCGAAAGCGTCGCGGGTATTTTGACCACCGCCGGGGGAGTTCTCTTCACTGGTGACACCTCCGGCAACTTGCTGGCCCTCGACCCGAAGACTGGCAACGTTCTATGGCATGTCAACGCCGGCGGCACTCTGGTCAGTTGCCCGTCGACGTTTGAATTGGATGGCCGCCAGTATCTACTAACCCTGGTGCAAGGGCTGATGTACGCCTGGGTCTTGCCAAATTCTCAATAGCAAAGGAACAAGAATGTTTAGAAAAATTGCGTTAGCTACGGCATTCGGAATGACTGTCTTTCTTGCGGGGTACTGGAGCGGCCGAAACACGACGGTTCATGCACAAACCGGCGACCGCGTATTCGAACTACGCGTCTATCACGCCAACGAAGGAAAGCTCGACGATTTACTCAAGCGCTTCCGCGACCATACCCGCACCATCTTTGATCGTTACAACATGACCAGCATCGGATATTGGGTGCCCATGGACCCGCCTCTGAAGGGCCGCACCCTGTATTACATGCTCGCGTTCCCCAGCCGTGAGGCCGCTACGAAATCTTGGGCTGAGTTCCGCGACGATCCCGAATGGAAGAAAGTCGCCGCCGCATCTGAAGTCAATGGCAAACTTGTCAATAAAGTCGATTCCACATTCCTGACACCAACCGACTTCTCCGCGATTAAGTAGAAAGACCGCGGTCCTCTTTCGTACAGATCTTTAATTGTTATACTCGTAGGTTGTATGTTTGTCCGTTGCTTGGCCTCTCTTGGCGGCCGCCGGAGGGTTGTGCATGTACATCAGCCTCCAGGAATTAGAACTTAGACCTGTCCGCTTTACGGTGGACATTCCAGCGGGTGAAATCGAGTTCGGGAATCCTTCGCTACAGACATCGATTCTGCATGCGGTAGGTTCTGCGGAACTGGCGCACGATGCACTTGAGGAGATTCGCATCCGGGGAAATCTGTCGGTAACGATGGAAGCCCCTTGCGACCGGTGCTTGGAGCCGGCGAGGTTTGCATTGGCGAAGGCGTTCGATCTGCTGTATGTTCCGACGCCCGAAGACGCGGGCGGCGAG
>JBARMQ010000460.1:0-2754 GCA_049802535.1 Bryobacteraceae bacterium
GCATCACGCTGTATGGTCACCTGATCAAGCCGCCCAATTTCGATCCGAAGACCAAGTACCCGCTCATCGTTTCGGTCTATAACGGGCCTGGGGTACAAACAGTTGTCGACGGCTGGAGTGGCGTCGACATGCAGCAAGTATACGCGCATCGCGGCTACGTCGTTTGGCAGATGGATGGCCGCGGCTCATACGACAGAGGGCATGCGTTTGAGGCGCCGCTCTATCGCGATCTGGGTGAAATCGAAGTGGCCGACCAGGCGTTGGGAGTACGTCATCTGATCGCCCTGGGTTTCATCGATCCTGCGCGAGTCGGAATTACAGGGTGGAGCTACGGTGGCTACATGACGCTTCGGTCATTACTGCTTGCGCCCGATGTTTTCAAGGTCGGTGTCGCGGGCGCGCCCGTTACCGACTGGCACAACTATGACACCATCTATACCGAACGCTACATGGGTCTGCCAGATCAAAACAAGCATGGCTATGACTCCAGTTCGGACGTGAATTCGGCGGCCAAGCTCGAAGGCAAGCTGCTCATCTTGCACAACATTGAAGATGACAACGTTCTGTTTCAAAACACCATGCAGATGGCCAACGCCCTGGAACGGAGTGGCAAGCAGTACGTCATGCAGATCTACCCGCAGAAGACCCACGGCGTGTCCGGTCCGCTCCGGCGCGAACTCTATACAGCGCAACTGGACTTCTTTGATCGTTACCTTAAAGCCGCTCAATAATTCCCACGCTCTCCGGCGGCAGCTCAATCCAACCGGGCCCTAATGACCATCCATGCTCCGACGCGATGGTGTGACCTTGATGTCTGACAGTGATGGCTTGCCGGTCGCGGGACAGGTTAATGGCCACCTCAATTGACCCGCGCCGAATGACCATCCAGTGCGCATCGATATCGAAGTCCACCTCGACTGCACTGACCGCTCCATCGGTAAGGCTCTGCGACCGGCGCCGTAACGCAATCAAGCGGCGCGTCCAATTGAGTATGGAAACGTGCGGCTCCGAGTGCGCTTCACCCCAGTTCAGTTTCGAACGTTCGAGAGTGGCCGGATCTTGGGGGTCGGGCACCTCTTTCGGAAGCCATCCGAACGCTTCAAACTCGCTACGGCGACCTTCGGAAACTTGCTTGCCCAATTCCGAATCCGGATGCTGTGTGAAATATTGAAAAGGGGTCGACGCTCCGTACTCCTCCCCTTGAAACAGCATCGGGATAAATGGCGCCGTAAAGACGATAGCCGATGCAATCTTCTGCCTGCCCAAACTGACCAGTTGACTCAGCCGTTCGCCTCGCGCACGATTGCCAACCTGATCGTGGTTCTGCGCGTAGCAGAGGAAATGATTGCCTGATAATCCGACCACCGGGCGCCCATGTACGCGCTCTCGAAAAGCAGAGTATCGTCCATCGAAAACAAAGGTATGGCGCAATGCCTTTTTCAGATCCGTATACGGCGCAAAATCGGCATAGTAACCGTTATTTTCGCCAGTGACCAGTACATGCAAAGCATGATGAAAGTCATCGCTCCATTGCGCATCTAAGCCGAAGCCGCGAGCTTCGCGGCTCGTTATTAGAATTGGACTGTTCAGATCGGTTTCGGCGATCAAGGCGAGATGCCTCCCGATCTGGGCTTGCAAAGTCTTAACTTCCGACGACAGGAACTCTAGAAAGTGAACCGCGGACTTATCGACCAGCGCATGTACTGCATCAAGCCGCAGCCCGTCCATGTGGTAATCGCGCAGCCACATCAAGGCGTTATCGGCCAGGAATCGGCGCACCTCATCGGAGCCCGCATCATCTAGATTGACTGCCTCTCCCCAAGGCGTGCGGTATCCGTCGGTGAAGTATGGTCCAAAGCGCGACAGATAATTGCCCGAAGGCCCGAGATGGTTGTAGACCACGTCAAGGAATACCGCGAGCCCTTTTGCGTGGCAAGCGTTGACCAACCGCTTCAGATTGTTTGGTGTTCCATAACAATGATGCGGAGCGAAAAGGTCTACGCCATCGTACCCCCAGCCCCAACTCCCCGAGAACTCCCCTACCGGCATCATCTGAATATGAGTTATGCCGAGATGCACCAGATAGTCCAGCTTCTCCATCGCCGAGAGGAAGGTGCCTTGCGGAGTAAAGGTGCCGATGTGCATTTCATAAACGACGGCGCTTGAAAGCGGCCGCGCCTGCCACTTGCAATCGGTCCAACTAAACGCAGAGTGGTCCACCACGCAAGATGGACCGTGTGGTCCCTTGGGCTGATAAGCCGAGCGCGGATCGGGCAGGGCTTCGCCGTTCACCTTGAATTGATATTCGGTTCCTGGCCCCGCGTTCTCAACATCGGCGGACCACCAGCCTTGATTGCCGGGCTGCATCGGAAAGCTCCGCCCGTCAATCTGGACAGCAACCGTTTTCGCTTTCGGAGCCCAAACAGTGAACTTATGCATCAACCCCTTTCCCACGACCTCATTGCCGAACGAGTAATGCCACCGGAAACTCGGCGAACGCGTCATCCAATCGCACTTTCGGTCCCGCATACGTCGCGGCCGCAAATGCGTTCCGCCACTGTGCTGCCGGCAACTGAACCGCAGTGTCTCTCCACGGGCCGTTTGTCTTCAGCGTCAATCGAGGCACTAACACCGCGACGCGACCGCTCCGCAAATACCCGATCGCATATCCTGCTTTCGAACCCGTCACTTGTAAAGGGCTGTAATCTCCTTCTGGACCGAACGCCGGCGACTGTTCGCGCCGCACCTGAAGAG
>JBARMQ010000461.1:0-8467 GCA_049802535.1 Bryobacteraceae bacterium
GATACGGGGTGCATCCGACCTCGGTGAACCGCCATCTGAGGGCTGACCACTACCGCTAGTGGCTTGCTGAAACAACCGGATAAGCAGTAGCTAGCTAGCGAACAAGTTTTCGACTGTTTAGCTGCCCCGGCGGAGCTTCCAAGTTTTGCTTCGAGCGCACGCATCTGGGATCGGATATCCCAGTCGCGGCGCTTGACGCGAGACTCATAGAACTTGCCCACCACACGCCTGTAATGGCCGGCTGGGTTCTTCAGCTTTTCGGGCGCGGTGGTCTGTTTCTTCTCGAATTCGAGAAATGCTTTGAGATCCGAGTAGCTCTTCAGATCCCCGAGAACACAGTGCAGGATCGCATGTGGGTCCACAGAATCACCGTGGCGTTCCTGCAAGCGGAGAAGGAACTCTTGTTCGGGATCATCGAGTTCTTCCCTCCTGCGCAAAATCATCATCGATCAACGTTCGCGAGATGGTTGGTATTAACGCCGGCGAGCTCTGATTCTCTTCAAGTTGAATCTTTTCTGATGATGATGATTCAAGTGATTCTCTTCTGGCGATCACCGATGAGCGCCCCGCTCCGATCATGGGCGAGTGCCCCCCTGCACTCACCAGTGCCTGCCCCGAACCATGCATGGATGATTGGGGTAGTGCACTCATGCATGATTGGGGTACCTCGCTCACCTGTGAGCGGGGTCTCGGACTGGCTGGCCCGTAGAGGTCGTGCCAAAGGAACTCGAACTCGTTCGAGCGGCCCGAGCACGCAACGCGCCGGATCAGACCTTTGCCTTCGAGGCCACGGACGCATCGACGGGCTTGGGCCACGGACAAAGCAACCTCGTCTGCGATCCGCTCGACGGAAGGCCAAGCCTTTCCCTTCCCGCCGGCAAACTGCATCATGCGGGCGAAGACCAACTTCTCAGAAGGAAGAAGGTCCGGGCTTCTCAGGACCTCCGACGGGACAAGCGCTCCGTCGAAGAGACTGAACGGGTTGAATACGTCGCCTACTTGGAGGCCAAGGTTGGATCTCCGCTCCTGACGAGAGATGCCCGAACCGACAAGGGACGTAATGTTTCTTTGCTGGCGATTTTCCAGACTTTCGGATACACTTTGGGCAGTGACCGTGTTGACGCGCACGGCTTCACCAAAACCTTTCTGACAGAAGGCACCGCTCTAACGGTGCCTTCTGTGTTTTAGGAGGTGCAACGGAGCGGTCTGACAGATTTCTGACAAATCCACGCCGTTTGTGCGGTTTTACAGGTTTCTGCGGTTCGTAAGTTGCGGAAGCTATTGATCTTCGGTGCTAGACGAGCATTCAAACCCCATGCCGTCCACCAATTATCTTCCTCCACCGGGATATTCCTGAGCATCACTTCCCGTTTTTGCGTGATAGCCTGATTTCTGCGATTGTGAAGTCAAAGACAAATCGGGCTCCGATTGAAATCCCTCCGGAGGTGAAGCCTGTCGTTCTGAAGCTGATTCAGAACTCACCTGCACCCATCAGACCAGTGGACCTGATAAAGTCCGCCGGGCTGCCTAAGAAGGTGACCGGCAAGGCCCTCCAGGCGGCTCTCGCGGAAGAGTTGGAAACGGAGCAGATATTCAACTGGGGAACTAAGACCAGTCATCTTTATTGGCACTGCGGCCCGGAGGCAGAGGCGCGCCAGCGTTTGCTGTCGCTGGCCGCGAGCGAGGTCTTAGATCAGGCATCATCAACGGCGCGTGCCGCGGCCGGACAGCCGAAGCTTTCAAAAACGGTGGTCGGTCAAGCCCTGAAGGATCTGGTTCATCAACAACGCTTGAGTCTGGTCGCTTCGCCGCCGGGCTCGAAGAAAAAGCAAGTGGTGAATAGAGAGCATCCCGAGCCTTACTTGGTGTGGGAAATTGGGCGGCTGCTACAGGATTTCGGGCGCGAACAGCTAACCAGCAGAGTCGCAGCGCTTCTCTCGGACAAAGATGCGGACGCGAGACCAGCAGCCGCTTCGAGTGCCAAGGCCACGGTGCAGGAAGTAGCTGCCGCAATGTTTGAGGCCGTGAATCGGATTGCTTTCTCCCCCGGGACAACTGTGACCTTCTATCGCCTCCGTCAGCAGCCGGAACTCGCCCACATCCCCAAAGAAATCTTCGATCAAGCCGCGCTTCTGCTAGAGCATGAGCGAAAAGCCTTGCTCAGCCTTCACGACCACGCGGCCGCTCTGCCTCCAGAAGAACGGCAGCAATTCGTGACGGATGGGTTGGGAACTTACTATGTCTCCATCTACGCCCGCTAACGCGCATTGCATTCCTCCGCAGTGGAATCCATTTGGCGAATCCGCTTTCGGCTCGCCTTGGGGTGAGCTTCGATCGGACGTCGCGGCGATTAACGAGGTGGCCTTCCGCGACGTGATGAGTGAGTTGAATCAGGTCCGGTGGGGCGGCAAAGCGTCAGTGGTCATTACCGGCGAGCCGGGAAGCGGCAAGACACACTTGCTGGGCAGGCTCAGGACGAAAATTGGGAAGGAAGTTGCCTATTTCTACGTTCGCTCGAACGCAAGCGCCGTTACCCTGTGGCGGCATGTGCGAGCTTCCATTGCGGGCGATCTCCTAAAGCAGGAGGGCGCGGAACCTTCACGGTTGCAATCGATTCTTCGGCTCCACTCGGATCGGCTCGAGAAACTGAGCAGCCTGACCTTGCGGCGGGTCTTGGAATCCTACGCAGAGGGCCGCCACGTCCACGCCGCGTCCGCTTGGCTTCGCGGAGAGGTCCTCTCCCAGACGGATCTGGACGCCCTTGGCATTGGCGCGGATAAGGAACAGGACGAAGACCACAGCCGGGAAAACGAAGCGCGCATTGCCGTGAACGGCATCCTCGAGTTCCTCGCTCCGGATCCCGTCATGCTGTGCTTCGATCAGGTGGAAGCCCTACAAACCTATCGGGGCGATGAGGAAGGCTTCCATGCGATGGGCACGTTTATCGCGGAGTTGATCGACACCCACAACCATCTGCTCCTGGTTTCCTGCATCGTCTCCGCATTTGAAGACCTACTCGACCGTCTGACCAATAAAGCTGACCGGGACCGCTGGCTTCAGCGGAAAGTCACGCTGAGACCGATTGGATGGGACGAGGCGACGAGCTTAGTGAAAGAGCGGCTCGAGAGTTCACCGGATCTGGTTTCGCTGCGCAGTCAGCATGCCGATGACCCGCTGTACCCGCTGAACAAGGAGGACCTGAAGCCACTCTTCGTGAAAAACGGACTATGTCTTCCTCGCACGCTAATCCAGGAGTGCAAGACCCTCTTTCAGAACCTCTTCACGGATGGCATCGCAGTAGCAAGTCAGCGCATGACCCGGCAAGATTTTCTTCAAGAGGTTTACTCGAAGACCGTCAACGCTGCAAGAGCTACTGTCGCGCGTCTTGGCGGTGACAAAACGCTGAGTGAGGCTTTGCCCTGGCTCCTTCAAAACAGTGGCTTTTCGCCCTTAGGTCAAAACGCGGAGCGTTCGCATTATGCAAGCCTCGCTTTCCAACGCGGCGGGGGCGAGTTTGCCGTGTCGCTCTGTTACGGACGCAGCAACGCACTCACGGCCCGGCTCAAAAAGATCGAGCGATTCTGGAAGCCCGAAAGGGCAAATCTCTATGTGATCCGCGACGCTTCCGTTACGCCCGGCGATCGGGGGGCGCAACATCTCAGCACACTCAAGAGCCGCGGCGCCAAGGAGGTTCTCCCGCTACCTGAGGCGGTAGCCGCGCTACAGGCAATTCGTGACATGATCGCCTCAGCCCGGTCTGGTGACTTGCGGCAAGAGGGACAAATGATCAGCGAGCCGGAGGTCACAGAGTGGGCGTTGTCGAACTTGCCTGCACAATTGGAGCAACTACGGGACGCTTTCGCTGGCCAGACTGCCGAAGCGGTCGACGCCACTCTTTCGAAACTTGCGGCCCTCCTTAGGGACCGAAAAGTGATCGCGGCGTCAGCGGCAGCTCACGAGTTATCCATACCCCTGGAGGAAGTCAGTGCGTGTGCGTCTCGTCATCCTATGCGGCTTGGTGTGCTGGCAGGTCCTCCGATGGTTCTCTTCCAGGCAATCGAGGGGCACGCAACGGAAGCCTCTGATGCCTGAACCTGTCCGGCTGAGCGTTTCGGAGATACGTCGAGAGATCCGAAGCGCTTCCGGATTCGCGTCCGGCGACGGTCAGGCGAGTACTGCCCTGTTAGGCACGATCTTTCATCAAGTCTTCAGCTCGCTAATGGATGCCCGTTCGAAACTCGCTTGGACTGCCGTACTGGATCCGGAAACCTTGAGCGATCACGACCGGCTCCGCGAGCACGCTTACGAAAACATTGTTGGTCCGCGATTGCGCGAGAATCAGGCTGCGCTCCAGGCGAGCACCCAACAGGTCCTCGACATGTGGGAAGCGACCCGCCATCTCTGCCAATACATAACAACGTTACTGACCAACAGCCATCAGGAAAAGGTCTTGGCATACGAGCCCGCCTCGCATAGCTGGTCGGGAGCCGAAAAGCTTTCGGTGGAAGAGGAACTGAACTGGCTGGTTGAAAATAGCAGCTGGTCCGCTCCGGTCCTGGTGACGGGCATTGCCGATGGAGTCTGGCGGAATCCGGCGTCAAAGCGTTGGTGCGCCGTAGAAATGAAGTTGGGCACGGGTGCGGAGGCCGCCGACGTTGCTCAGCTCTGTCTCTACCATCAGATGCTTCGAGTGAAAGCAAATGGAAATCCTGGAATGATTTCGTTGCTTCGCTTCAAACCGGAATTGAAGCACGACAAGTATTCCGATGAACAGATTGAAGCTGTCAAACCGCAACTGCTTGCCCTGATCGGCAAGCTCGCGGGCGTGACTCGTGAGGGCTACGCAAGACCAGCGAGTCCCGCCCACCGCGAACTGGGCGCCAGGCTGGTCAGGGTGCTTGAGCAGTTCGGTCCCATGGTGGCGCTTGAATCGGACCCCGTCGTGGGACCAACGTTCCTGCGGTTTCACATCATCCCCAAGCCCGGCGTCAAGCTCAATCGGATTCTTCCGCTCGGCGAGGACTTGGCGGTGCAACTGCGCCTTTCACAGCCGGCGATGATCCGGTTCGAGGACGGAACGTTAGTGGTCGATCTTCAGCGTCCGGACCGGGAAAAGTTGCTCTTCCAAGGTTTTCGCGATCAGTTGCCTCAAGACCATAAGGACAACGCCAAAGTGCTGGTCGGCATGGATCTGAACCGGCGTCTACATCTGGCTGACTTGAGCTCCGATTGTCCGCACATTCTGGCGGCCGGAACGACGAACAGTGGCAAAAGTGAGTGGCTCCGGACCGCTCTTGCCAGCCTGATCGCAACCAATACGCCCAAAAGCCTGCGCATTGTTGTCATCGATCCCAAGCGGGTGACCTTCGGTAAGATTCAAGAATCTCCTTTTTTGCTTTACCCGCACGCGCTCTTGTTCACGCCAGACGAGGCCGTCCTCGGCTTTAACAGTTTGGTTCAAGCCATGGAAGACCGGTACCAGCTCTTCGCCGCTCACAATTGCGCCGACTTGGAGGCATTGAAGCGGAAGGCGCCCGAGTTGAAACTTCCCCGCATCGTCCTTTTCTGCGACGAGTACGGCAATTTGGTGGCGCACAAAAAGGATCGCGACGCTATCGAAATGTCGATCGTCCAGTTGGGGGCAAAGGCGCGTGCGGCAGGGATTCACCTCGTTGTGGCCACACAGGATCCCCGCGCTCAGATCCTGACGCCCTCCTTGAAGAATAATCTGGACGCGCGAGTCTGTCTGCGAACGGCTTCGAGTACACAATCGCGCATGATGCTGGAACAAAACGGCGCGGAGTCGCTTCTTGGCAGAGGAGACCTGCTGTTTCGAAGAGCGGGCCAGATCGTTAGGCTGCAGGCTCTGCTACTCAGTGAAGCGGAAGGCACGGAGCTATTTGGCGGCTGACAAAGCGCAATTTTGTGATATGCTTCGCCAATGTTAGTGAAGGATGCCCTCGTCAATACAGGCCAATTCGGCATGATGACCGGCTTTCGGAACTCGCGTCTGCCCAACTGTCTCGGCCCCTGCTGGAAAACGGAAGGTGGCTTCGCCTTCTCCTTTCAGATTTCGTTCAGGCTGGATGAGGTCGATCCCGCTCAGATCAAGCTTGTTCGGAAGACGAGTTTCCAGACCCTCTACCACGATCCAACCGGCCTCAAACAACTCGTAAAGGACATTCTCAATGGCCCTTTGGGTGCCGAAGACAGCCCGAACGAACAGAATGTGAAGCGAGAGGAGCATCGCAATCACAAAGGTGAGATATGCGGCGGCGAAATCACGGTTTGGGACGCGCCGGGCCCTATGCCAATGATTACCCAAAACGCAATCTTTTATCCGATCGAGTTTCGCGGCCGCTTCGAAGTGCAGGTCATCCATGAGCCTACCGTGACGAAGCTATACAGCATCGAATACCTTGTGGGAATCCGGGCCACCGCCTTTCGAGGCGCAATCACCCCGTGTACAGCGTTTCCTCAGAAGCGCAAAGGGCATGGCTGCGTGCCACCAGACAGGAGAGGAACCCGCTAATTTTTCGGGTGGCACGCGCGATCCCGTGCCCGTCTTGCGCGGGTTCAAAAGTTCGACGTGTTGCGGCGAAATTAGCTCCTGGCTGGGCTCTCGACGATAGTAGGCAAGAAATCGCTGCCAAGACGAGGAAGATGTCGCTCGAGCGTTCGCATTTTCGGCACCGGCACAGCGATCTGACTTGTCCGAATGGACGGGAAAGGATTAGGATTCGTGAGTTACTAGGCGGACACTATGCCCGAAACAGAGCAGCAGCCGGCTTTTCAGTTCGGGGTATTCGAGTTAAACCCGCGCACCCGGGAGTTGCGAAAGCATGGAGTAAAGCTGAAGTTGCAGGACCAGCCGCTTCTGATGCTCATACTTCTGTTGGAGCGCCCCGGCGAAATCATCACGCGAGAGGAAATTCAGAAACGGCTCTGGCCTGAAAATACTTACGTCGATTTCGATAACGCGATCAACAGCGCGGTACGGAAGCTCCGCGACGCCTTAGGAGACGAGCCCGCCAATCCGCGCTTCATCGAGACCCTGGCGCGCCGGGGATATCGGTTTATTGCGCCGGTGTCGCGGACCGTGGCGGCAGATCATCGTCAGGCAATTTCAACTATCGCCAAGGAACAGATCGAGGCTGCGGTTCCGAAAGGCCATTTCCGGTGGGCTGTTCCGGCGGTAGTCGCTGCCGTAGTATTGGCAGGAATCGGACTTGTGTGGGTCGTGAGAGACAGAGGTCATCAAGCGCCCGCCGCTCCAGTGCCTCTCACCAGCTATCCGGGTTTTCAGTTGTTTCCCAGCTTTTCTCCCGAGGGCACGCGTGTCGCTTTTTCATGGGGCGAACCGGGGAAGCGTCCCTCGAACATCTACGTCAAGATGATTGGCCCGGGCGAGCCTGTTCGCCTAACGAGTAATTCCAGTGGAGACTTCGCACCGGCTTGGTCTCCAGACGGCAGGTTGATCGCGTTCCTGCGAGCAGTCGATCATGAGCGTTCGGCAATTATAGTAATCCCAGCTCTTGGCGGTCAGGAACGGGAATTAGCTCGCATCCGATTTAGTGCCGATCTGGAAATGTCCCTTCCCGACTGGGAATGGGAGGTGCCTCCGCCTTTTCTTGCCTGGTCTCCGGATGGCAAGTGGCTGCTTGCGCTCGACCAGCGCCGCGTGGTCCGGATCTCCGCCGAATCCGGCGAAAAGCGGCCCTTGACTTCACCACCTCCGGCCATATTCGGGGACGGTAGTCTTGCAGTTTCGCCCGACGGGAAGACACTCGCATTTACGCGAACCGTAACCTATTCCGTCAGCGACGTCTATGTTGTCCCGATCTCGAAGGACCTGCTCCCCACAAGCGAACCTCAACGAATCACTTCGGACAGCAAGGAGATTACTGGCCTGGCATGGACCTCCGACGGCCGGGCGCTGGTCTTTCCCTCGATGCGCGGGGGAAGGCTGGAATTGTGGCGTACGCTGGCTAAACCATCGAGCAAGCCCCGCAAATTGACTGTTACAGGCGACGATCCGTTTGATCCCGCCATCTCACGCCAGGCGCACCGGTTGGTCTACGCTCATAAGTTCGGCTACGAAAATGTTTGGCGCGTCTCGCTTAAAGCCAAACAAGCGGGTGAGGCAACGGATCTCGTGCCCTCAACCAGGGAAGAAGGCCACCCGCGGTATTCCTCAGATGGGAAGCGCATCGCGTTCGAAGCAAGTTTCTCCGGCCGCGAGGAGATATGGGTTGATGACGCGAATGGCTCGAATCCTATACAACTCACGTCCTTTAAGGCATGGGCGGGTAGCCCGCGCTGGTCGCCGGATGGGCGGAAAATCGCGTTCGATTGCAATGCGGCAGGCAATTGGGATATCTATGTGATCGGTTCTCAAGGCGGCAAGCCGGTTCGGCTGACAGCTAACCCGGCGATGGATGCAAGGGCAAGCTGGTCACATGACGGC
>JBARMQ010000462.1:0-58922 GCA_049802535.1 Bryobacteraceae bacterium
GAATATAGCTTGCCGCCAAGGCCACCAGCAGGAACAGCAAAGCCACCAATGCAAACGTCAGCGGATCCGTCGGGCTGACATTAAATAACAGGCTCTCCATCAGGCGAGTCAAGCCAATGGCGCCGACGACCCCGACGCCCACCCCCGCCACGACGAGACGAAAACTCTGTCCCACTACCAAGCCCAAAATGTCACTCTGCTGTGCGCCCAGCGCGCGCCGGATGCCCATCTCCTGCGTCCGTTGAGTCACCGAATAAGCGATGATGCCGTAGATTCCCATCAACACTAACAGCATCGCCATGCTCGCGAACGATCCTAATAGAATTGCCAGCAAACGCCGTTCACCCACCTGCTCATCCACCAGTTCGTCCATGCTCTTGACCTCCGAAATGGATTGGTCCCGATCTAACGCCGTCACCTGTTCGCGCACCGTGCTGGTGGAGTCCAGCGGCTTGCCTACCGTCCGCACTGCCAAAATTCCAAAAGGCTGAGGATTTTGCGCGAATGAGAGGTACACGGTCTCTGGCCAGCCATTATTTTCGAGACTCTGATGAACGTTGGCGACGATTCCCACAATTTCCGCGGGATTCGGATTCACCCCGCCCACCCACATGCGCTGACCGATGGGATCTTGGCCGCTGGGGTACGAGGGCCAAAATTTACGGGCCATCGCTTCGTCGATAATCGCTACTCGCTGCGCGCCTTCCTTGTCCCTGATGGTGAAGTCTCGCCCTCGCCGAAAGGGAATTTCCAGCGTGTGGAAATACCCGGGCGTCACGACTCCAAGCGTCGCAATCAGCCGCTCATTCAATTTGAGAACCGGTTTGGCCGCGTCCTGGACCGGCGTTCCCGCGAAACCCATCATGGGGAGAAACATTGCGGCCGCTGCACTGCGTATGCCCGGTGACGTTCCTACGCGATCGACCAGTTCCTGGAAGTAGAGTGCCCGCTTCTGATCCGTCCCGTAGCGTGACGCCGAGAGCGAAATATTGGCTGTCAGTAAATTCGCTGGATTGAACCCAACGTCAACGCCGCGCAGCCGGCTCACACTCTCGATCAGTAGAGCCGTGCCAATCAACAACACAATCGAAAGGGCGACTTGGCCGACCATCAAAAAACCGCGCGCATCGAAGCCCGGTATCAATCCACCACCGTGCGCAGTCTGACGCGCACCCTCGCCGGTCGCTCGCAACACGCCAATGATGTCGGGCCGCGATGCGCCCAATGCTGGCGCCAATCCAAACAGCACGCCCGTCGCGATCGAAATAGCCAAAGTGAATCCAAGCACCATAGCATCCAGATGAACCTCGTGCGCCCTCGGCAGGTCAAACGCCGTCATGCTGTGGATCGCCCGCAGACTCCATCCGGCAAGTAGCAAACCAAGCATTCCGCCGGCAAGCGACAACACGACACTTTCACTGATAAGTTGCCTAATCAATCGGCCGCGAAGCGCTCCTAGAGCGGAACGCACGGCAATCTCGCGCGAACGTGATGCCGATCGGGCCAGCAATAGGCTCGCCACATTTGCGCAAGCGATCAACAACACAAAACCCACAGCGCCTAGCAGCATCCACAGCATTGAGCGGACGCTCGCTACCAGGCTGTCCTTCATCGCCGTCACTTTGACTGGATTCTTCGGCTTGGCATCGAGCATCGCCGGATGCGCCATTGCGTACTGGTGATGAATTACCTTCGCTTCCGCGCTCGCCTGGTCTAAGCTCACGCCCGGTTTCAGCCGCCCAAAGATGGTTAGAAACGGGCTCAAAGCTCTGGACTTTGCAGTCATCCTCGACCATTGCGCAGGCGCCGTCATCCACACTTGTACATCTGCCGATGGAAAGGCAAAGTGCGGCGGCAGCACGCCAACAATGGTGTACGGCGTTCCCCCAAGATCCGCAGTCTTACCCAAAATTTCGGGGTCTGCCGCGAATCGCGACTGCCAGAGCTCATATCCGATCATTACGACAGGCGGAGCGCCCTGCAAATCCTCCGCCGTTCTGAAACTCCGCCCACGCAATGGCGCAACGCCCAGTATGTCAAGGAAGTTAGCCGAAACACGAACGCTTTTCAGAACCACCGGCTCTCCCGATCCCGAGATTGTCGGGTTCTCCTCTCCGGTATATGCGCCGATGCCCGTAAAGGATTGGGCACTAGCCTTCATCTCAGTCAGGCGTGAAGGAGTTGCACCTCCTGAGATCAGAACCAGCCGTTCGGAATCGGGGTAGGGAAGTGGCTT
The DNA here is from genome assembly GCA_049802535.1 of Bryobacteraceae bacterium. GTDB lineage: Bacteria > Acidobacteriota > Terriglobia > Bryobacterales > Bryobacteraceae > Bog-105. Next base: position 2,237 of record JBARMQ010000462.1, read on the forward strand.
CAACAGAACGGCGTGGATCACGGTGAACATCGCCGTGATTCCGCCGATGGCGAGTGCCAGCGTCAAAACAGCCGTGATTGCGAACACCGGTTCCTTACGCATTGTTCTGAATGCGTATGAAGTGTCTTGCCAGATCGACTCGAGATACTTGACCCGATTCATAGAACCAGAATAGTCGTCCAAACTTGATAGAATCTGAACGGGTCTCGCGGCTAGCGCCAACAGACTATACAAGCCTCGCCAAGTCCGCCGGTTTGTGCGCGGAAACCTAAGGTTTCGCGACGCGACAACAGGAAGGAGAGCTTCGTTGAAGAACCAAGTTATTGTGCTCTGCGTTTTTTCCGCATGCCTTGGAGTTGGCTTAGCGGCGACGAAATCCGAGGTTGCGCCCACAGCTGAGACGGGATGGAATAAAGCAGCTGCGGCCAGTTATCTAGACAGTCGCGAGGCATGGTGGCTCACGTGGCCGAAGGCGGAACGCGACCACGATACCCATTGCGTTTCTTGTCACACTGCTGTCCCCTATGCGATGGCGCGGCCGGACTTGAGAACATCGTTGGGCCAAACGTCACTGGCGCCGGCGGAGCAGGGGATGCTCGCGAACATCACCAAGCGCGTCACTCTGTGGAGCGAAATGGAACCCTTCTATAGCGATGCTAAGTCGGGCCCTAACAAATCTGTCGAATCGCGAAATGCCGAGTCGGTTTTGAATGCTTTAATTTTGGCGCGATATGACCAGGTTCAAGGAAATTTGAGCCCGGTCACCAAGCAAGCCTTCGATCATATGTGGGCCCTTCAATCGAAAACGGGCGAGAAAACGGGCGCCTGGGTTTGGCAGAACTTCCATTACGCGCCGTGGGAAGGCGACGATTCTGAATATTGGGGCGCCACCATGGCCGCGTTAGCCACCGGTATCGCTCCGGATCATTACAGCGCCGATCCGACGATTCAAGACAATCTTGCGCTACTGCGTCAATATCTGGTCTCGAACTTCGATAAACAGCCTGTGTACAACAAGCTGATGCTGTTATGGACGTCCACAAAGGTTTCCGGGCTGCTCACACCGGAAAAACGCGCCTCCTTCGAAGACACGTTGTACGGGATGCAGCAGGCCGACGGCGGATGGAGTCTTACGCCAATGGGACCGTGGAAGCGGAAAGACAATACGCCGCTAGAAACTAAGAGCGACGGGCTTGCGACTGGATTAACCGTGTTCGCGCTGGAAGAAGCCGGCGTGCCGCGCAGCCAGGCGCAGGTGAAAAGGGGACTGGGCTGGCTGCTGAAGAATCAAGATCCATCGCAGGGCTCTTGGATCGCTTATTCCTTAAATAAGCAGCGTGATCCCGCGAGCGACATTGGCAAGTTTATGTCGGACGCCGCGACCAGCTTCGCTGTGCTCGCGCTTGAAACGGAGCGATAACTTTCCACGCGACCTTCTCTTAGACGAGTGGCTGGAGACGAATGGCATCGGCGGGTTCGCCTCCTCCACTATTTCGGGATTAAACTCGCGGCGTTACCACGGGCTGCTGGTCGCTGCGGTAGAAATCCCTGTCCGCCGCGCGGTCCTGCTCTCAAAAGTGGAGGAGACGCTTGTTGTAAGCGGCGAACGCTTTGAACTCGGTACCAATCAATACCCGGGAGCTATCCATCCCACGGGTTACCGGCACCTCACCAGCTATCAACTAGATCCGTTTCCCACATTCCATTTTGAAGTGGGGAATGTGGCTATTGAGAAGCGCGTTTTCCTGGTTCATGGCGAAAACACTGTCGTGATCTCTTACCAGTTGCTGGATGGCGGCAACGCGTCCGGCGAACTCTCGTTGGAGTTAAGACCGCTGCTCGCCTTTCGTGACTATCACGCGATGGCGCATGCGAATCCGGCAATCTGTGCAGATTTTGAAGAAGACGCTGGTGGCGTAATCCACCTTCGCCCGTATCCCGATCTTCCGGATCTCTACATCGCCCACAGTGGGGGCCTGCCTCAAGTTACAGGCGAATGGTATTACAACTTTCAATATGCGCGCGAACAGGAGCGCGGGTTCTCAGAATGTGAAGATCTGTTTCAGCCGTTTGTTCTCCGTTTCAAAATCAATGGCGGCCAAGCCGTTCATCTCGTCGCCTCCACTCAGCGCCGGACCACCGCCGAAGTTGACTCCCTAGTCGAAGCGGAACAAAAACGAAGGATCTCACTGATGCCGAAAACGGCAACAGGCGAGATGACAGCCATTCTGACCAAGGCTGCCGATCAGTTTATCGTCCGGCGCGGGGTGGGCCATACGGTGATCGCCGGCTATCACTGGTTCACCGATTGGGGTCGCGACACCATGATTTCGCTCCCCGGGCTTACGCTGACGACGGGCCGCTTTTCGATCGCCCGGGAGATTCTTCAAACTTTCGCCGCGAACGCGAGCGAAGGCATGATTCCCAATCGCTTTGGAGATTCCACCGGAGCTCCTGAATGGAACACGGTTGACGCGGCCCTCTTGATGTTCGAGGCGGCACGCTGCTACCTGGAAGCGACCGATGATTGGGGCTTCGTACACGATCAACTTTATCCTGTCCTGAAGGACATGGTCGCCTGGCATAGGCGAGGTACACGCTACGGCATCCACATGACTGCCGATGGAGGGCTAAGTGCCGGCGAGGCGCTTACCTGGATGGACGCGCGAGTAGATGGCCGAGCCGTAACTCCGCGTGCGGGAAAGGCCGTGGAAATACAGGCGCTCTGGTTCAATGCACTCTCATTCCTGTGCGCTTTGGCGTGGCGAGCCGGTGATGAAGCCGACGCCGAAGATCTGGCCGCTTTGATCGCTTGCGCCAAAGAATCTTTCCTTGAACAGTTTTGGAATGAACAGACAGGCTGCCTATTCGACGTCGTCAGTGATGACGGGCGCGATGCGGCAATCCGCCCCAATCAGGTTCTTGCGGTAAGTCTCAAATATCCGCTTGTCGAAGGACGACGGGCCGAGCAAATCCTCAACGTCGTCCGGGAAAAACTGTTGACGCCCCGCGGTCTCCGCACGCTGGCGCCCGACGATCCCCAGTATCGAGGACACTACGCCGGCGATGCTCACAGCCGGGACAGCGCCTATCACCAGGGAACAGTTTGGCCGTGGCTTGCGGGTCCTTTTTGGTCTGCGTGGCTAAAGGTCAACAAGTATTCCGAAGGCAGCAAAGCGCTCGCCTTACAATGGTTAGTCGATTTTGGCCCGCATCTGCGGGAAGCGGGTCTTGACCAAGTCTCCGAAGTATTCAGCGGCGACGCGCCGCACGAACCTGGCGGCTGTATTGCGCAGGCTTGGTCGGTCGCCGAGCTACTGCGTTTGTGCCAATTGCTGGCACGGTAATGCTTTACTTCTTCGCTTCAGGCTCTTGCAGTTCCAAGATACGGACAATATCGGGCGTGCGGTCGTACTGGCTTAGTTTCCGCGGTGTACTGGCCTGATCCCGGTACTTGGCGACCACGTCATAGTCCTTGTTAAAACTGAGGTCGGCGAAGTTAAACCGGCCATCTTTCTTGGTAATAAATGTCAATTTGTCTTTGGTCGAATCGTCGGTCAGCGTGACCAAAGCACCAGCCATCGGTTGGCCGGTGTCATCGGTGACGGTGCCGCGTAAGGTGCGCGAAGTGGGAGCTTTTTCCTTCTTGTTCTTAACGCCGCCGATCTCCGGATTATCGTGGACGACACTATGGTCGGTGATCTGTTGCGCGGATAGCAAAGCGCCCGATGCCGTTAGGAAAATTGCGGTCGCCAAAAGACGTTGAAACATGCCAAAAACCTCTGTTCAGAGACTGCTTGGGGGCTTGACCCTAAACGGTATCGTACCAATTTTGCCCACTGTCATTTAAATCCGAGCAACAATCGAATCATGAAGTGGAAAGCCATCGCCGTCGTCTCCCTCAGCTTGCTGCTGTTCTTCCTCTTCATAGCCGTCGTCTATTTCGGAGTGGTCGGCGCCGGTTTCGGACTGCGCCGCTTCGACTCTGCGGCTGTCGTGACGCAAATTCAGCAACTAAAACAGCTTGTGACGGTGCGATATAGCATTCAACGGGTGGTCGGCCTTACTGAACAGAAGCAGCCGTTTGGGGAGGAGTCATTGTTGCTAATGGTCCAAGGCGAAGCGCTCGCGGGAGTCGATCTTTCCGTTATCAAAGCCGGCGATGCGACGTATCAGGGACACGTCGTCACCATTTACCTTCCGCCGGCGCGGGTATTCAACGTGTTCATCGACGAAAAGCAAACGAAAGTTTGGGATCATCACATCACCTGGTGGACGCCGTGGGTCCCCTACGATCCTGACCTGGAACATCGCGCTCGCCTGTCAGCCTTAGACGATATTCGCTCGGCCGCTTTGAAAATGGGCATTCTCGATACGGCCCAACAAAACGCCCAAAGCGCGATCCGAGACTTTCTGCGTGCACTTCACGTGGAGGCGCGGTTCAAGACCAAGGGGCTCGACTAACGTCTACGCGAGCAGATTTCCCGCTGCTTCTTTCAGAGTCACGCCACTCAACTTGCGCCGCCGGGATTCGGTTATCAAGAACGCGAGCTTATAAGCTGCCTGATCATAGGTAAGCCCCTGCGCGTGGATATTTGAGACGCAATTGCGTTCAGCGTCCGTGCGTCCCGTCTTTGGATGCCAGGTAAGATAAGCTCCCAAGCTGTCTGGTGCGCTTAGGCCTGGACGTTCGCCAATCAGAACGATGGCCAGGTCTGCTTGTAAAATCTCGCCGATACCATCGCCAATCGCCACGCGCGCTTGTTCTGCGACGATGATTGGCCCGATATCGGCGGGATCGAGAGATGGCAGGAGCCTTTCGAGCAAGGACACCGCATGGCGATGGACAGCTAGCGCGGACAAACCGTCGGCGATGACGAAAATCAATTTCGCCTTCGGCGCGGTTGCAAGTTTCTGCAGGGACGAGTCATCAAGGCGCCGCCCTAACTCGGGCCGCCGGAGATATTCCTGGCGATCATGCGCGGCGCTGTGCACGGTTAACGACATCCAAGCGTGCCCAGCTAATTCGGCCAAAATCGAATGAACGTCCAAGGGGAAATGCACCGCGTCGCGGGCTCGCGCATGCGCCAGCCGCAGTTCCATCAGCGGCTTTACGGGTAGGCTTTGACCCGTCAGACCTAAACTGACCCGCGCCGGCGTGAAGTCTCCCAATCGCTTCATTTGTTCAGCAGCGCCATCATCTCGGGCAGCTCCGGCCGGCGTGTCTCAAGCCACGTCTCAAACTCCGGTGCAGGCCGAAGACCGAACAGCTTGCGCAGATAGAGCGCATCGTGAAAGGAAGTGCTCTGGTAGTTCAGCATCACGTCATCGGATCCCGGTACCCCCATGATGTAGTTCACGCCCGCAGCCGCCAGCAGTGTCATCAACCCGTCCATATCATCGCCGTCGGCTTCGGCGTGGTTTGTGTAGCACACGTCGCAGCCCATCGGAAGGCCAAGGAGCTTACCGCAGAAGTGGTCTTCGAGGCCCGCGCGGGTTATCTGCTTCCCGTCGTAGAGATATTCAGGTCCTATGAAACCGACGACGGTATTGACAAGCATTGGATCAAAATGCCGCGCCACAGCATACGCCCGGGCCTCACACGTTTGTTGGTCGATGCCGTGATGCGCATTGGCCGAAAGCGCACTGCCCTGACCAGTCTCAAAATACATGACGTTCCTGCCCACCGTGCCGCGCCTCAACGCCAGAGCGGCGTCCTGCGCCTCCTTCAAGATTCCGAGATTGATGCCGAAGGAAGCGTTAGCAGCCTCAGTGCCGGCGATCGACTGAAACACCAGATCGACGGGCGCACCCGCCTCGATCGCCTCAATTTGGGTGGTGACATGAGCCAATACGCAGCTCTGGGTGGGTATTGCATAACGCTCGCGAACGGCATCGATCAGGTGCAGCAGCGTGCGCACCGTCTCTGGATTGTCCGACGCTGGATTGATGCCGATGACGGCATCGCCGCTGCCAAGCGACAGGCCGTCGATGATCGATGCTGCAATGGCCGTGGCGTCATCCGAGGGGTGATTCGGCTGTAAGCGGGTGGAAAGCCGCCCGGCCAGTCCTACGGTCGTTCGAAACCGGGTAACTACACGAATTTTTCGTGCGACCTGGATCAAATCCTGGGCACGCATCAGCTTTGAAACAGCAGCAACCATTTCGGGCGTAATTCCGCGTGCCAACGCCTGGAGCACTTGGCCATCAGTGCGGTCTTCGAGCAAATAATCGCGGAATTCGCCTACCGTAAGATGAGCAATTGGATCAAATGCATTGCCATCGTGCGTGTCGACGATCAGACGAGTAACCTCATCAACCGCATACAGGATTAGCGGTTCCCCTAGGAGAGCGCGGAGCGGCAGATCGGCCAAAGCCATTTGGGCCGCGACCCGCTCCTCGGCCGACCGTGCCGCGATACCCGCCAACTCGTCCCCCGAACGTAGGGGAGATGCCTTCGCAAGCAGCGTCTTGAGATCTTCGAAATGATAAACGAGCGATCCTACTGTGCAACGATAACCGCTCATATGCCATCCAGTATCGGACGGACGATTAGCAGTCGCATTCGAAAAATTTAACGCCACGTTCCTTGGGTGTACCGAATCTGCTAATGGCATCGTCTATGCTGCTTTCTGGAGGTCGATCCGGCCACGGTTTTTTAATGTGATTTGCTTCAACGGCTAATGCATGATAAAAACTACGAGATTTCGATATTTACAAATGAGGAGAATCTTCGATGTATTTGGAGTGTGAATTCACAACCGCCCTACCCGTATTCGCCCCATCCGCGTTAACTTTTCCTAAACGCGCCTTGTTGCCCGCCGAGGACGAGGACGAAGAAGAGGATCTCGAGGACGATGACGTCGACATCGATGATCTCGACGATGAGGATCTAGACGACGAGGAGCTCGATGACGAGGATGACGAAGATCTTGACGATGAAGACGACGAAGATCTCGACGACGAGGAGGTTGACTTAGACGAAGAGGAAGAAGATTAAGGGCTCTTTCGACAAATAAGGGTGCGGTGCTACGCTGAGAGGCGCCCCACTCTTATGTCGCCAAAATTACTGGTATGCACCCTGTTCGCCGCGGCACTTTGCGCGCAAACGCCTAACATTTCCGGCGTTTGGAAAGCCGATTTACAAAGGAGCAAGTTTCCCGCTCCTCCCGGTGGTCAGGGCCCCCCAAGAGTGCCGTCGAATTACTTGGTGATCATTGAACAGAACGGCGACAAAGTGGTCGAGAAGACCGGCGTCTACATGGGGCACAACGAGGAGCGTTCTACCCTCGCGTTTGCTGCCGACGGTAAGCCCAACATCACGAATTTTCACGGAGTGCCAACCCAGGTGACCGCGTCCTGGAGCGGGAACACGCTGACCTTGAGCGAAGATACTGTGGGCGCCCACGCCACTTCTACGAAGGAGACCGACGAAGTATCTGCCGATGGCCAAACTCTTACCGTCGATTTAACTGCGTCGTCCGGGGATCACCAGCAGCACACGCTCTTAGTTCTGACCAAACAGCCCGATTCGGCAGGCGATCCGTTGCGCAAGCCCGAACAGACGGCCGCCGAACGATTCAAGAATGTGAAGACGGGCCTGAAGACGCTTCCGGTTTCCGAGTTCATCGATACCATGCACTACTTCAGCTTTTCGCTGGGCCAGAACTGCGAATTTTGTCATGTAGCCCATCACTTCGATTCAGACGACAAGAAGCCAAAATTGGCCGCACGGGCGATGATTGCGATGGTGCATACCGCCGATACAGAGACTTTCAAAGGTAAACCGAAAGTGCTCTGCTACACCTGCCACGCAGGCTACAAGAAACCGCTAAGCCGCCCGTTGTTTCCCGGCGAAACGCGAAAAGATGAGGATGAGCACCTGACATCCGCTACCCAGGGCACCCCGAAGCCGGTGAATTAGTCTTCTTCAATTGCGCGAAGCGGCACCACGATGCCTCCGTCGATCTGCAAGGTGGCGTCGGTTACTTCGGCTTCGCCATTCTTAGTGACGATGTAACTTTCAAGCGTCTCGGGATCAATTATCCAGGCGTAAACGGCGCCGAACTGGATCACTTGACGAACTTTGCGGTTGACCCGGACCGGCCGGTCTTCGCTCGATAGAATCTCAATCCAAATGAACGGAGGCTCAGTGACAATTTTCGTCCGAGGTTCGGGCCCGGAGAGTACGCAGATATCAGGCATTAAGAATTGCGATGCCGATATTTGAACGCGCTGTGCAATGATCGGCGTGATATTCCACAGTTTTCTCCGCCGGAGAAAATAGGCATATAGCAGCCCCTGCAATTTGCTGTGCGGATACTCGCCCACAGACCGCTCTACAACCTGTCCGTCAACGTACTCGCAGTCCGGATCGTACGAGGTGCGCAGGTATTCTGCAACTGGTACCGCGATGCCGGCGGCCATATTGCCTTATAGTACCGCTGTAACCCAAACGCGATTACGATTTCCCGATCAAAATGCCCACCGCGAAAACCAGCGCGCCTCCCAGCATCACCTGGACGGCGGCGCGGCCAAACGGCGTGTCCATGTAACGATTGCGAATCCAACTGATCACGATCAACTCCACGATCACGACGCAGATGGCAATAGCGGTTGCGAGGCGGAAATCGCCGATCAGAAACGGCAGGGTGTGCCCAATCCCGCCCGCAGTGGTCATCAAGCCGCACACAGTTCCACGCAACAGAGGTTGGCCGCGCCCCGTCAGCACTCCGTCGTCCGATAGCGCTTCGGCAAAGCCCATGGAGATTCCCGCTCCTAGCGACGCCGCCATTCCCACGAGAAATGCGTCCCAACTCAGGCGCGTTGCGAAGGCCGCGGCGAAGACCGGGGCCAGCGTGGACACCGATCCGTCCATCAAACCCGCAAGTCCCGGTTGAACGACTTGCAGGACAAACGTGCGCCGTTGATGTTCGCTCTCTTGGGCTCGTGCGTCAGGCGTCAGGTGCTCCTTTTCCAGTTGACCTGCCATATCGTAGTGTTTCTGTTCGGCGTCGGCTAGGTCGCCCAGTAATTTGCGCGTAGATGCGTCTGTCACTTTACCGATGGCCATCTGGTAGAAGCGCTGTGTCTCCAGTTCCATCGTCTCCACCTGACGCCGCACCGCATCCAAACCCAACGGCCGTACCAGCCAAACCGGCCGCCGCTCGACGAACCCCTTCACATCATGCCGGCGGATCAAGGGAATGTGGTCGCCAAACTGGCGCTGATAAAGGTCGATCAGAACCGACCGGTGTTCGGACTCTTCCACCTGCATTTCCAGCATTAACTTCGCCGTGGCGGGATAGCTGTCGCGCAGCCCCTCGGCGAAATCGCCCAATATGCGGCCATCTTCTTCTTCAAGCGATATCGCCAACGCAAGAATCTCCCGCTCTGACAAGTCCTTGAAATTTTTGGCCATTTCTTACCCTCGATTGTGGCCCGTTCCCCGGTTTGGGCCGCTCAAGTCATCTTAGCGACGTCTCGCGCCTGACCTCAAAAGCGCAAAGGGCACGGCTGCGTGCCACCAGACAGGAGAGGAACCCGCTAGTTCTTTGGGTGGCACGCTTGATTCCTTGCCCGTCTTGCGCGCCTGATCCTCAAAGACGCGTGAAAGACAATAGAAGTAGCCCCCGAATGTTAGATCGTATTTCTGTGCATGGCGCTCGCCAGCACAACTTGAAAAATATCAGTGTCGAGATTCCGCGGAATACCTTCACCGTGATTACCGGACTCAGCGGTTCCGGCAAAAGCTCGCTCGCGTTCGACACTATTTACGCCGAGGGCCAGCGGCGGTACGTCGAGACACTGTCGCCTTACGCCCGCCAGTTTCTCGATCAAATGGAACGGCCCGATGTCGATTCCATCGACGGGCTAAGTCCTGCGATCTCGATTGAGCAGAAGACCACGTCGCGCAGTCCGCGTTCCACGGTTGGAACCGTGACTGAAATCTACGATTATTTGCGGTTGCTCTATTCGGCGATCGGCATTCCGCACTGCCCGTTTTGCGGCGCTGAAATTAGCCGCCAATCTCCGTCCCAAATCCTCGAACAAGTGTTGGCTCTAGGCCAGGATGAGCGTGTCATGATCCTCGCGCCCGTTGTCCGTGGCCGAAAGGGCGAGTACAAGAAGGAACTCGACGGCTGGGCACGGCGTGGATTCGTTCGCGCGCGCATCGATGGTGAGCTGCGCGGATTGGACGAGCCGATTCGATTAGACAGACGCAAAAACCATACGATCGACGTGGTGGTGGACCGCCTTTTGGTGAAAGCGGGCATTGAGCAGCGCCTTGAGAATTCCATTCAAACAGCGTTGAAGATTGCCGACGGACTCGTTATTATGGCTGTCGTCAATCGCGGCGAAACGCTATTTTCAGAAAAGCTCGCCTGTCCGAATGACGGCACCAGCGTCCCTCAACTCGAACCGCGTTCGTTTTCCTTCAACAGTCCTTACGGCGCGTGCGACGTCTGCCATGGCGTCGGCAGCACCTGGGCCTTCGACCCCTTGAAAGTAATAGCGGATGTAACCAAGCCGTTGCTCGATGGTGGACTTGGCCCTGGTTCCACCTCGACGTTTATCATCTCCAATCTGACAGATGCGGCGGGAGCCCTCGGGATCGATCTCAGTACTCCGTTTGAAGGCTTTCCGAAGAAAACTCAAGCCATCCTGCTCAGGGGCAATTCGCAGTTCCCGGGCATTTTGAAGCTGCTGGATGATTCGTATCGCCAAGCGAGCGAAGGCTATCGTGACTGGTTGATGGACTTCATGTCACCGACCGAATGCCCCGAATGCAAAGGCCGGCGTCTGAAGGCCAGCAGCCTTGCGGTTCAAGTGAAAGGCATCTCAATCGCGGACTTTACCGCCATGCCTATCGCTCGTGCTCTAATGCTCATTCGGAGTTGGGAGTTCACAGGGCGGGAACGGAAACTCGTCGCGCGGGTTGTGGAGGAGATTCAAAACCGTCTCGATTTTCTTCGCGCCGTGGGGTTAGATTACCTCAGTTTAGAAAGGTCTTCCGCGACCCTGTCAGGCGGCGAAGCGCAACGCATCCGGCTTGCCACGCAGATCGGATCCAAGCTCCGTGGCGTGCTGTATGTGCTGGATGAACCGTCGATTGGCCTTCATCCCCGCGACAACCATAAGCTGCTGGACACGCTGCACCGGCTTCGAGATCTCGGCAACACGGTGTTGGTGGTCGAGCATGACGCCGAAACCATAGAACGCGCCGACTATGTAATCGATCTCGGCCCGCGCGCCGGGCGACTAGGCGGCGAGTTAATCGCGCAAGGCAGTCCCGCGCAAATCGAAGCTTCCAAGGGTTCGTTGACGGGCGATTATCTTTCTGGCCGCGCGGTGATTACTCCACCATTAGTGCGCCGGCCTGGAAATGGATTGAAATTGACTGTTAAGGGGGCACGCGAACACAACTTGAAAGACATCGACGTCGATTTCCCCCTCGGCACGTTCATCGCCGTTACTGGTGTTTCCGGTAGCGGGAAATCCACCTTGATCACCGACATTCTGTACCGCGCCCTGGCGAAGGAGATTTATGGTTCGCACGCGGACCCCGGCGCGCACGACTCCATCACTGGTTTGGAGCACATCGATAAGGTGATCGAAATCGATCAGGCGCCGATCGGCCGTACGCCTCGTTCAAACCCAGCCACCTACACGGGCGTCTTCTCACCCATTCGAGACCTGTACGCGATGCTGCCGGAATCTCGCGAACGCGGCTACAAAGCCGGCCGCTTCAGTTTCAACGTCAAGGGCGGCCGTTGCGAGGCGTGTCAGGGCGATGGACTCAAACGGATAGAGATGAATTTTCTGCCCGACGTTTATGTCACCTGCGATGTCTGCCGCGGGCGGAGGTATAACCAGGAGACGCTGCAGGTGAAGTATAAAGGCAAAAGCATTGCCGACCTGTTGGAATCGAGTGTCGACGACGCTCTCGAAATTCTGACAAACATTCCGCAGGTGCATGCCAAGCTCAAGACGTTGAGCGAGGTAGGCCTCGGCTACCTTCATCTGGGCCAATCGTCCACCACTTTGTCTGGCGGTGAGGCGCAACGCATCAAATTAGCGAAGGAACTCAGTAAGCGGCAGACGGGCCGCACCTTTTATCTGCTGGACGAACCCACCACCGGGCTCCACTTCGATGATGTGAGGCATCTTCTCGAGGTGCTGCAAAGACTGGTCGACCTTGGGAATACCGTGTTGGTGATTGAGCATCATTTGGACGTCATTCGCAATGCCGATTACGTCATCGATTTGGGACCTGAGGGAGGCGAAGCGGGCGGATCGATTGTCGCGGCGGGTACTCCGGAAGAAGTGATGGAGAATCGCCATAGTCATACCGCCCAAGCTTTGCGCCAGATGCACAAACGTGGACAGGCCGCCTGAACGATCCTCGCAAGATGGATACTGAGTTTCCACCCGCCACCGAGACCCCGCCTGTTCGCCCGCGCGAGCCATTCTGGGATTACGTGGACCTTCTGCTGGTCGGCGGTCTGTGCGTGGCTTCGGCTTTGATTATTCTCTTGATGGCCGCCGGTCTCGCGACCATCCACCCGGCGTTCCGCAAGGATCCAACGCCTCTCGCACTGCCCCTGCAGATCGTTTTCTACGTACTAATCTATCTGGCGTTCAAGGTGACTTTCCTCGTGCGCCACAATGCTCCCGTTTTCAAATCGCTGGGCTGGCGCGAAGTGCAAATCTCGCCTTTATTGCTTGCCTTGGGAGGGGTATTGCTCGCTCTCGGCGTCTCCGCGATCGCGGCCCTGTTGCACACGCCGCAAGTGAAATCTCCCTTCGACAAATTGCTGGGGTCCTGGTGGATGGTTGCGTTGTTGGTCATCTTCGCCATCTTTCTAGGGCCGATTAGTGAGGAACTAGTATTTCGCGGATTCCTCCAGCCGCTGTTATCGCGAACTTTCGGAGTGGCCGCCGGCATCAGTCTAACAGCTGCGACCTTCGGATGCCTGCATGGTCCCGAATACTCGTGGGCGTGGCAATATGTTCTTGCGGTTTCGCTGGCCGGCGCGGTCTTTGGAGTTCTGCGCGCAACCACCAACTCCATCATTCCGTCCACCATCATGCATGGCGCATACAATGCCCTATTTGTGGTGGCGATGATCGCTCAAAAATACGGAAAATTCAAATGACAACTTCTATGGCTGTTGAAAAGAGTACGGTCGAAACCATCGAATGGACGCCCAAAGGCGTGGTCATGATCGACCAAACGCGCCTGCCGCATGAAACCGTTTTTGTTACTTGCCGCGATTATCGCCAAGTGGCCGATGCTATTCGCAACATGGTTATCCGCGGCGCTCCGGCAATTGGCGTCGCGGCGGCGATGGGCGTGGCTTTGGGAGCGCTTTATTCCACCGACCTTGATGCCGATATGCCGGTCATCTGCGAAACGCTGGCTCAAACACGCCCCACTGCGGTTAACCTGTTCTGGGCCATCGATCGCATGCGCAACCTCTACACTTCGATCCGCGATCGCACGCTCGGGGAAATTCGTGATCGCCTTGTCGCGGAAGCCATTTTGGTGCGCAGTGAGGACATCGCCATCAATCAAGCCATTGGCCGCCACGGCGCGCCGCTGGTGCCGGACGGCAAAACCGTCTTGACCCATTGCAACGCAGGCGCGCTGGCTACCGCCGGCTTCGGCACGGCACTCGGTGTTATTCGTGCCGCCGTACAGGCCGGAAAAAAGATCGACGTGTTTGCCGATGAAACGCGGCCATTCCTGCAAGGCGCTCGCCTCACTGCGTGGGAATTGCAACGCGATGGCATTGAAACTACGCTGATCACCGACAACATGGCAGGCCATTTTCTGCATAGCGGGCGGATCGGGTGTGTTGTGGTGGGTGCGGACCGCATTGCCGCCAATGGCGATGTGGCCAATAAGATCGGCACGTACAGCGTGGCCGTGTTGGCTAAAGAAAACGGCGTGCCCTTTTACGTTGCCGCGCCCATCTCAACACTCGACCTGACGCTGCAAAGCGGTGCTCAAATTCCGATTGAGGAGCGCAATGCCCGTGAGGTGACTCATGTCCAGAACGTGCACGTTGCCCCTGAAGGCGTTCGAGTCGCGAACCCGGCTTTCGACGTTACGCCCAACCGCTATGTGACCGCCATCATCACAGAGCGCGGCGTGGCGCGGGCGCCATTCACCGATTCCTTGAGGCAACTCGCCAATTCGTCAAAGGAACCGGCGTAGAGCTAGCAATGTTGTTTATCCGCATAGTCCCGCCGGCTATCGCATTGCTGCTCACGTGGGTAGCCTTTAACGGTAGCGCCGATGATACGTTACCCAATGTTTTCAATAATCCGCGGCAATCCGTGGCGCTGCCTTCCGATGGAAGCGTCAAGACCGCTGCGGTGGTGACGTGGAACATCGATCGCGGCACTGAATTGACTACCATCGGATCGGTTTTAGAGAAGCGGCCGGCGGATCTGTATCTGCTGCAGGAAGTCGATTGGAATACCAAACGCGGCCATGATCTGGATGAAGCGGCCGAATTAGCGCGCCGGCTGCACGTGAATTTCGTCTATGGCACCGAATTCGAAGAGCTCAGCCAGGAAGATCATGGCGCCGCCTACACGGGTCAAGCCACTCTTACGCGGCTGCCCATCCGGCAATCGCGGATTCTGCGCTTTCACCGGCAGTCTAACTTCTGGAGGCCTCATTCCTGGCTGCCATCAAACCTTCCTCTAATGCAACGCAGGGAAGGGAACCGCATTGCGCTGGTGACCGACCTCACCTTTAATAACCAATTACTGGTGGTCTACAACACTCATCTCGAAAGCCGCAGCAATGGCCGCATTCAAGCGGCACAGTTGGATGAGATCTTCGAAGATGCCAAGCGCTACCCGCCGAACACGGCAATCTTGTTAGGCGGCGATTTGAATTCGAAATATTTCCCTTCGTACTTTCTCAAAAAGCTCGAGAAAAACGGATTCCGGAGCGCGCTCGGCGAAAAAATCGAGCGATCTCACCGCATCATGATGGCATTAGACTGGATATTCGCCCGTGGCCCAGTGACGCTGTCGTCGGGTGAGATTGATCGCTCGGCCGCTGGATCGGACCACTATCCCATTTACTCCGCCATGCACGCCAAGTAGCGCGGCTAAACGGCTTGGGGCTTATACGGCTTGCTGTAGTGAGTATTCCAATCCACCAGGTCCAGGTTCAAAAACTGGTGGCTGACGGTCCGGGTATCGGCTTCGACAATCAGATACGCGTTCGGATCGTAGCGTGTCGCCGCCATCACCAATGCCGGAGGCCCGTATGACCGTCCAAATTCAAACCATTTGTGCCAGTGGCCCGAAACAACTTGCTGAATGGAGTCGCGATGCTTCTTGATCAGCGCATGCACGCTATAATCCTGGAACTCGCGATCCTGGACGATGATCAGCGGATAGTGAATGAAGACAAACGATGGCTTGTGCTGCTGCAATTCCGCTTCAAACCAGTTCAATTGTTCTTCGCCGAGCGAACCCTTCCCGGGATCGAATTTCGCATTACCCTTGGCCCATGTGTCGCCTAAGAAATTATTGAGATGGATGAACTTCCAACCGCGATATTCCATCGAATAATACGGTTTCAGGCCCAGCTTGCGCCGAAACAGCTCGTGTGATGTTTCGCGCGGCATGCCAGTCGCCCAATAGTCGTGGTTTCCAAACCCTACATGTACGGGGGCTTGGAATTTGTCAGTAATTTCCTTTGCATGATCGATGCGCGTGTAGTTCTGGAAATAGAAATCGATATCGGGCGACGGGTAATTGTGGAAGTAATCGCCGACCAAAAAGACTTGCTCCATTCGCGGCGTCAGGCCATTGATGACATCGCGCGCCGATTCGAGCCGCTCGGCAGTCTTGAACATCGACTCTGTATCTTCTTGATTGCTTTCGGGACCCTTGTAATACTTATCGATGATGTGTGAATCGGCGACAACCGCGAAATAAAACTTCGAATCCGTCGGCGCAGCTTCACTAAAGGGACTCATCGCTAGATACCCAAGCGCGGATCCGCCAAGGCGGAGAAATTCTTTTCGATTCATTTCGACCTCAGTATACAGCCGAAATATGTTTCGAGGATGACGGTCTCAGTAAAGATGGGGGTGCCTGCGGTGCTCAACATTTTGCTGTACACTACCTCTGTTTGGACAAGCGAAACTTTCTCAAAACCTCGGCGGCGATCCTTGCCGGAAATGTGCTGTCCCGCGTGAGCGGTTTTCCGTCCGATGACCCGCGCACCAATTGGTCCGGCAATTACCACTACCATGCCGCTCATCTCTACCAGCCGCAATCGGTGGATGAAGTTCGTAAGATCGTACGCAATTGCAAGACCTTGAAGTCGTTAGGCACGCGGCACTCCTTCAATGACATCGCCGACAACAGCGAAAATCAGATCTCGTTGAAGAAGATGACCAACATGACGCTCGATGCCGGCCGGCGCACGGTCACCGTCGAATCAGGCGTTCGCTATGGCCTGCTTGCGCCTTATATCGATAGCCGCGGCTTTGCCCTGCATAACCTGGCGTCCCTGCCACACATTTCTGTTGCGGGCGCTCGCTCAACAGCCACGCACGGTTCCGGCATCAAGAATGGCAACTTGTCCACTGCCGTTACCGGCCTCGAACTAATCACTGCGGATGGGGAGATCGTCAAAGTATCGCACGATGAGACGTCATTTGCGGGCATGGTCGTCGACTTAGGCGCTCTGGGGGTGGTCACTAAGGTCACGTTGGCTGTGCAACCCACCTTTCTCATGCGTCAGGTCGTCTACGAAAATCTCTCGTTTCGAGAACTCGAAAAGAATCTCGACGCCATTTTCTCCGCAGGTTACAGCGTTAGTTTGTTTACCGACTGGCAGAATCATCGCGCGACGCAAGTGTGGATCAAGAGCAAGGTTGATCCGAATGAAAAATTTGAGATTGCTCCGCTGTTTTATGGCGCCACTGCAGCCAAGACCAAGCTGCATCCACTGGCAGGACACTCGGCAGAGAGTTGTACGGATCAATTGGGCATCCCTGGCCCCTGGTATGAACGCCTGCCCCATTTCCGCATGAATTTCACTCCTAGCAGCGGCGACGAATTGCAAACCGAATATTTGGTGCCTCGAGCCCGCGCCTGGGAAGCGATTCAAGCGGTAGAGGGCCTGCGCGATTCCATAACGCCGCATTTGTTCATTACGGAGCTGCGTACGATTGCACCCGATGCGCTTTGGATGAGCTCTGCTTATCAGCGGCCATCGTTGGCCATTCACTTCACCTGGAAGCCGGAATGGCCCGAAGTGCAGCGAGTGCTTCCTCGTATCGAAGCGGTGCTCCAACCCTTCGATGCACGGCCCCACTGGGGCAAACTGTTTACCGTTCCCGCCTCTCGATTCCCGTCACTTTACGAAAAACTGCCCGACTTTCAGGCACTTGTGAAGCAATACGACCCTTCGGGCAAGTTCCAAAATCGGTTCTTAAAGAGGACCGTGTTCGCTTAACGGCTCACGAGCGTTTAGCCCGAATACCTAGGATCTCTGCATAAGAACCGGAATATTCGGGAACAGCCGGCGCGTCTCAGCCGTAGGATGATCGACGAAGGAATACCAAGAAGAAGCCCGTGCCGCGGCCCGGAGAAAGTTTGGAAACGTGACTTTGAAGGCCGAAGAATCTCGCAACACATGGATCTCGCGTTGGATGAGCGACGCCTCGCAGGACTTTCGTTACAGTGTCCGTACTCTTGGGCGCGACTTGGGGTTCACCACCTTTGTTGTGCTCATTATCGCGCTGGGAATCGGCGCAAGCTCTACGGTCTTTAGTGTCTTGGATACGATTCTTATCCGGCCGCTCCCGTTTAAAGATCCGGGAAGCCTGGTCTGGATCGCAAACGAAGTCAAGGAAGAAGGCGATTTGTCCGGCCAAACTGTTCAAGTGGGCCGGATGCAAGATCTGCGAAAGCGCAATCGATCTTTCTCCGATATCGCAGGCTACTTCGCCTTCTACGGTGTCGGCGACAGCGTGCTCACGACTAGTGGTGAGCCCGAACGGTTAAGCACGGTCCCGGTCTCGCAAAACTTCTTCTCTTTGCTCGAGGTCCAACCATTGCTGGGCCGATATTTCAGCGCGGACGAATGCAAATTCAACGGAGCGGCCGCCGTGATGATGAGCTATGGGCTGTGGGTGCGGCGTTTCGCTTCCGACCCCGGCATCATCGGTAAAATCGTTCGGATCAACGATCAAGACGTCACCGTGGTCGGAGTATTGCCGCGCTCGTTTGATTTCGGGTCCATCTTTGCTCCCGGCTCGCATATCGACCTCTACTCTGCGTTCCCGCTAACGGCGGAGACGGACCGCTGGGGTAATACTTTGGCGCTGGTAGGACGGCTGAAGCACGGCGTCTCCATCCAACAGGCGCAGGCGGAGGTGACTGTATTGGGCGATCATATTTCAGATGAGCATCCGAGGCAAAACTCGATCCATCCCAAACTCACATTTCTGCCGCAACACGTGATTGGAAAGCTGCGGCCCGCGCTCTTCACACTTGCTTGCGCGGTTGGCGTCGTCATGCTGATTGTGTGCGCCAATCTTTCAAATTTGCTGCTCGCCCGCACGGCCACCCGGCAACAGGAGATGGCGGTTCGTACGGCCATTGGCGCTGGACGGTATCGTCTCATTCGCCAATTGTTGACGGAAAGTCTTGTACTCACGTCCGGTGGCGCGGTGCTCGGTCTCGTATTGGCCGTTCTGGCAACTCGCGGGATCGCGCACCTCAGCGCGTTTAACATCCCGTTGCTGTCTAGCGTTCGTTTGAACCTTGTTGCGCTGGGCTTCACGTTGGCCGTGGCAGTCGCCGCCGGTTTGGTGTTAGGAATGGCGCCGGCCCTGCAGGTCTCAGCTCTTCCTTTGAGTGCTTCGCTTGCGCAACGCGGCGGCAGCGAATCGCGAGGCCAAATGTGGATGCGCGGCACACTGGTGGTCACGGAGATTGCCCTCGCCTGTATCCTGCTGGTGGGCGCCGGTCTGCTGATTCGCAGCTTTCTGCATGTGCTGGACGTGAATATGGGGTTTCGCCCCGAAAGCGCCGCAACCGTGCGCGTCGATCCGGATCGGCGCAACGCAAAACAAGCGCAGACCAACGCGTACTTCGATGAAGTTCTCCGTCGAGTTGGTTCTCTATCCGGAGTTCAGGCCGCCGGTATGACCGATGCATTACCGCTCGGGCACAATCGCACGTGGGGATCGCCGGCCAAGGGCCAAGTCTACGTGAAACCGGAGGATTTCCCGGAAGCCTTCGTCCGCATCATCAGCGATGGCTACATCAAAGCCATGGGAATGAGCTTGCGAAAAGGCCGCGACTTCACCCAGCGGGATGTTCCTTCAAGTACTCAAGTGATCATTGTCAACCAAACCATGGCACGCAATCTCTGGCCCGGTCGAGATCCAATCGGTCAGGTGATCCAAGGCGATTGCGGCGCGGATCGCCAAGTCGTGGGTGTCGTCGCCGACGTCCGGCACATCGTGCTGGAGAAAGGCTCCGGCAACGAAATGTACATTCCGATTCGGCAGTGTCAGGATTACGGCAACGTCGACCTGGTGGTGCGCTCAACGCTGCCGTTCCCTGTCTTGGCTTCGAATGTAGAGGGCGCGCTCCGGCCCATTCTGCCTGAGCTGCCAAGAGGCAGTGTCCACCCCTTGACGGACCTTGTCGACAGAGCCGTCTCCCCGCGCCGATTTATCGTCCTCTTGCTGGGAGGATTCGCGGGCTTCGCGCTGCTGCTTGCCTCGCTCGGAATCTACGGAGTCATTTCCTATTCGGTGAACCGCAGGACGCAGGAAATTGGCATCCGCATGGCGCTCGGCGCTTCGACGGGAACCGTACAAAGCCGCATCATGACGCAAACGCTCGGGCTGGCGGCGCTCGGAATGCTGCTCGGCGCCGCCGCTTCACTTGCTTTATCCCGCGGCTTAAGCGGTCTTCTCTACGGAGTGACCTATGGCGATCCGTTTACCTTCTTCGCGACTTCGGCAATATTGCTCGCTGTCGCTGTCTTGGCCGGCTACTTGCCGGCCCGGAGGGCCTCGCGAATCGATCCGATGATCGCGCTACGAGTCAGTTAGCAGCTACAATGCGGCTATCTACAAGGAGGCACATTGATTGCCAGAATTTGGCGCGGCTATACCAAGCCCGAATATGCTGACGCATACGAATCCTTGCTCAAGCCAGAGCTTCTTCCCGGTCTCAGCAAGGTGAAGGGATATCGCGGCAGTTATCTATTCCGCAACGACGCCGGCGACGAGGTCGAATTCATCACGATCATTCTCTGGGATTCTCTCGATTCCGTTCGCGCCGTCGCAGGGCCGGATTACGAAACAGCGGTCATTCCCAAAGAGCGGCTGCAGTATCTATCTCGTTGGGATGCGAAGGCAGCGCACTTTGAAGTCGCGTCTATGCACATGCCGGTCGATTTGTAATCCGATAGCGCCAAAAAGAGAGCGGACCGCTCGGCTTGCTCTCGAAAAAGCCGAGCCGTCCGCTCTTGCACTTCACGCCCACAGACCGCAATTTCTACGAACAGCCGCTAGTGCCCCCGCAGTTTTCGCACTTATAGCAGGATCCGTTCCGTGTCATCATGCTCCCGCACTCGGAACACATCGGTGCGTCGCTCACCACATTAGCCTCGAAGGGAAGCGCCTGTTGCGGCTCCGGCTCCGTCGGCCGCAGCTTCGGAGTAATCACCGCCTCGCTCGCTTCCGTGATGCCCAGGAACCGCGCGCCTAACCACCGGAAAATGTAGTCGATAATCGATTTTGCATAGGGCACCTGCTGATTACCCGTCCAGCCGCTCGGCTCAAAGCGTACATGGCTGAACTTGTCGACGAAAAACTTCAGCGGAACGCCATACTGCAGCCCGTAGCTAATCGACGTCGCCAGCGTATCCATCAAGCCGGAAATCGTCGACCCTTCCTTCGCCATGGAAATGAAAACTTCGCCCGGCGTGCCGTCTTCGTAGAGCCCTACGGTGATGTATCCTTCGTGGCCGCCAATCGAAAATTTGTGGGTAACCGAGGCCCGCTCATCCGGCAGCTTGCGACGAATCGGCCGGTAAACCACCTTCTCCACGGTTTGCATAGCAGGAGTGGCGGCGGTTGCCTTCTTCTCGCCCTTACCCGTCCCGGAACTCAATGGCTGTACGCGCTTGGAATTGTCGCGGTAAATGGCCACTGCCTTGAGGCCGATTTTCCAGCTCTCCACATACGCATCCATCACTTCTTCGACGGTGCACTCTTCGGGCATGTTGATGGTCTTCGAAATGGCGCCCGAGATGAATGGCTGGACGGCAGCCATCATCCGCACATGGCCCATATAGTGGATCGACCTCTTACCGTTTTGCGGCCGGAAACTGCAATCGAATACGGCCAAATGCTCCGGCTTGATGTGAGGAGCGCCTTCGATGGTGCCGCTCGAATCGATATGATTCACAATCTGGTTGACTTGCTCAGAGGAATAACCCAGCTTGATCAATGCCTGCGGCACAGTGTTATTCACGATCTTAATGACGCCGCCACCCACCAGCTTTTTGTATTTCACCAACGCCAGATCGGGCTCAATTCCGGTGGTATCGCAATCCATCATGAACCCGATCGTTCCTGTCGGCGCCAGTACGGTGGTCTGTGCATTGCGGAATCCAACGCGCGAACCTAGTTCATAGCTGCTTCGCCAGCATTCTTCCGCAGCCTTAAACATCGCCGGCGACACGCGCTTGCTGTCGATCGAATTGACCGAATTCCAGTGCATCCGAATGACATCCAGGAACGGCTCTTCGTTCGCCTCATATCCCACACAGGGACCAACCGCTTCCGCGATTCGGGCACTGCTCAAATAGGCCTGCCCGCACATGATCGACGTAATCGCTGCTGCAAAATCTCTGCCGAGATCGCTGTCGTACGGCAGTCCCAGCGACATCAACATCGCGCCAAGATTTGCATACCCCAGGCCCAGTGGCCGGAAATCGTGCGAATTCTTTGCGATTCTTTCCGTCGGGTAGCTGGCGTTGCCGACCAGAATCTCCTGCGCCACAATGACCGTATCCACCGCGTGCCGGAACGCTTCGACATCAAACACGCCATCGGGGCCTACAAACTTCATCAGGTTCAAAGACGCCAAGTTGCAAGCCGAGTCGTCCAGGAACATGTATTCCGAACATGGATTCGAGGCATTGATCCGGGCCGTGTTCTTCGATGTATGCCAACGGTTAATCGTGGTATCGAACTGCATACCAGGGTCGCCGCACTGATAGGTGGCTTCCGCGATTTGACGCATCAGGTCGCGCGCCTTGTACCGGTTAATCGGTTGCCCGGTAACCACTCCACGCGTCCACCAATCGCTGTCATCCGCTACCGCTTGCATGAACTCATCGCTAGCGCGCACCGAATTGTTGGCGTTCTGGAAGAAAATCGAGCTGTAGGCGTCTCCATCTAGCGACGCATCGTAGCCCGCGTCGATCAATGTGTGCGCCTTCTTTTCTTCCTTCGCCTTGCACCAAATGAATTTCTCTATGTCCGGGTGATCGCTATTCAGGATCACCATCTTCGCTGCGCGCCGCGTCTTGCCGCCCGACTTGATGACGCCTGCGAATGCATCGAAGCCCTTCATGAAGCTCAATGGGCCGGAAGCCCGGCCGCCGCCCCACAAATGCGCGTCCTCTTCACGAATGCTCGATAAATTCGTTCCGGTTCCCGATCCCCACTTGAACAACATTCCTTCGGTCTTCGCCAAATCTAAAATCGATTCAAGAGAATCGTTCACCGAATTGATGAAGCACGCCGAACACTGCGGATGATTCTCGCCCGGCACCATTTTCCGGACGACCTGTTCGGCCTCATCGAAATAAAATCCATAGCCGCGCGATTCGCGAACGCCGACGTTGAACCAAACCGGCGAATTGAAACATGCCTTCTGCTTCAGCATCAGGTGCGCCAATTCCATCCGGAAATTCTCGCCGTCCTGCTTGGTCTTGAAGTAATTGCCTTCCAGTCCCCAATCGGCAATGGTGTCCACTACGCGATGGATCAATTGCGCTACGCTGGTCTCGCGCTCCGGCGATCCCATTCGTCCATGGAAATACTTGCTGACGACAATGTTGGTCGCCGTTTGCGACCAATCGGCCGGTGTCTCCACATCCCGCTGCTCGAATATGACCGAGCCTTTGTCATTCCCGATTGTCGCCGTCCGCAACTCCCAGGAAACCTCATCGTAGGGAGTCTTGCCAGACTCCAATTTCGAGGTGAAATAACGGGGGAATGACACTCCCGTACGCTCCTCTTTGGGAAGCGGCTGGTGATGTTCTTTGACCTTCAGGCCGACATTAACGCTCAGTAAACCCATGCGGTGCCTTTCTCTGGGGAGGCGAAACGATTTGGGTTGACGCAAATTACATTTGTGTCAACCCTAAATACATATACCGCTATATCTAGTGGCCGTCAATACTTTTAATCTATATCCTGTGGAAGATTTCCCTTGAAGCAACCTTAGGCACGCCTCTAATGATTGACCGTCTCCGGACACTTCGTCTCAAAAACGCACCAGTGCGCCCGCTCTAAAAGACACGCTTCCGGCCGTATCTAACTGAATTTATTCCCTTCTTCTCAACCAGCCGATCCGGCGTCTAAAATGCATTCAGGCTTCATAGATCTATGCAAAATTTTCTCGCCGATCTTCGGTACGCTGCGCGACAGTTTCGCCTCTCCCCCATTTTCAGCATCACCGCTATTTTGACGCTCGCCCTGGGCATCGGCGGAACCACAGCGATCTTCTCTTTGATTCACACCATCATGTTGCGGTCGCTTCCGGTGGTCGATCCCGCCAGCCTTTACCGCATCGGGGACGGAACGGACTGCTGCGTCGAAGGCGGTCCCCAGGATCGTTGGGGCATGTTTACCTACCCGTTCTTCCAAGTCATCCAGGCCAACACCCCCGAGTTTGAACTGTTGACCGCATTTCAGGCCTCCGGAACCCAAATGAGCGTTCGCCGTCAGAGGACAGAACACATTGGCCGCACGGTCCGCTCCGAATTCGTCACCGGCAATTACTTCGAGACATTTGGAATTCGCGCCTTCGCCGGTCATGTCCTCTCGCCCTCCGATGACCACGCTTCCGCCCCGCCTGTTGCCGTCCTCAGCTACCACGCCTGGAAAGCCTTCTACGCTTCTGACCCATCTATCATTGGGTCCACCTTGATCGTTCAAGACCATCCCGTCACTGTAATCGGCATTTCGCCGCCCGGCTTCTATGGGGAGACGCTCCGCAGCGATCCGCCTGATCTGTGGATCCCGCTGCAACAGGAGCCGCTGATCGATGGTCAGAACTCGTTGCTTCATCAATCGATTTCTGCATGGCTCCGCGTCATCGGCCGCGCGCGTCCGGGTGCGAACATATCCTCCGTCGGCCCGCGACTCACCGCAATCCTGCGCCGCTGGTTGAAAGATAATGCCGGCTTCCCGTCTGCTTGGATACCGGAAATCGTCCGGTTGCTGCCGCGCCAGAACATCACCGTTGTCCCAGCCGGTTCGGGTGTGGAGGCGATGCAAGAAGATTACGGCCGCAGCCTTGAAATTCTGCTGGCGGTCTGCGGTCTGGTCCTCTTGATTGCTTGTGCCAACGTTGCCAATCTCATGCTGGCGCGCGCTATGGCTCGCCGCAGTCAAACGTCCCTACGGATCGCCATCGGCGCCTCGCGCGGCCGTCTCATCAGCCAGTCACTCACCGAAAGCCTATTCCTCTCGATTGCCGGATTTTTGGCTGGCCTTATCGTGGCTGACGCCGTGGGCAGGCTGCTGCTGAATCTGGTCTTTCACAGTGACCATCTGCTTGCTCTCGATACCACGCCGTCCCTGCCGGTCCTCGCTTTTTCTCTCGGCATCGCCCTCTTTACGGCTTTGCTCTTTGGCGCCGCTCCGGCGTGGTTTGCCACTCGCACCGATCCGATTGAAGCTCTTCGCGGCGTCAATCGTAGCACTCGCGATCGCTCATCCTTTTCTCGCCAGGCTCTCCTTGTGCTGCAAGCGACGCTCTCGGTTGTTCTGGTCGCGGGGGCTGCCATGCTGACTCGCAGCCTGTTTAACCTCCAAGATCAAAAATTCGGATTTGAGATGGCCCACCGCATCGAAGTCAATCTCAATTCGCCGCCAGCGACTTATTCCGTCGACCGGCTGAACGCCCTCTACCAGAACCTGGAGCGCAGCCTATTACAGATTCCCGGTGTCCAACAAGCCGGCCTTGCCATGTACAATCCGCTCACAGATAATTGGGGCGAACAGATCGTCGTCGACGGCCATCCCACGCCAACCTTTACCGACAATTCCAATTCGTCGTGGGACCGCGTCAGCGTCGGCTACTTCAAGACTCTCGGTCAGCGTTTGCTGCGCGGCCGGGCATTCTCGGAATCGGATATCACCTCCAGCACGCCTGTTGCGGTTGTCAATGAAACCTTTGTGCATCAGTTCTTCCCGCACGAAGATCCCATCGGGAAGCGCTTCGGCATGGACCTTCCGGAAAATGCGCGTACGTTTCAAGTTGTCGGCGTCGTCGGCGACGCAAAATACACTGAGCCGCAGCGCCCGGCTCGTCCCATGTTTTTCGTGCCTCTCCAGCAGAGCGTCCGCTACAGCAATCCCATAATGGACAGATTGGAGGGCTGGTCGCACTATATCCGCGGCGTGCTGATTGTTTCGACCCTCGATACCGGCGTTTTGGAGCCCATGCTCAAAAAGACACTTGCCGATACTGATCCGAATCTCACGATCATTGACGTTCGAACGCTCAAGCAACAGGTCGATCTCGATTTCGACCAACAGCGCGCAGTCGCCAGTCTCGCGGCACTCTTTGGCGGCATCGCCCTTCTGCTGGCCGCCATCGGACTCTACGGCGTCACCGCCTATGCCGTCGCGCAACGCACCAGTGAGATCGGCGTTCGAATGGCACTTGGCGCGGACCGCTCCATCGTTGTCAATTTAGTTCTGAAATCTGCTTTCCGCAAGGTGCTTCTCGGCCTTTTGCTCGGAATTCCGCTCTCCATCGGCGCTGGCCATCTCATCTCTTCCCAGCTTTACAACGTCGCCGGCTGGGATCCCATCGCTCTCGGCGCCGCCGTCGGCTCTCTCGCTATAGCCGCGTTCGTGGCCGCACTTATTCCCGCGGCTCGCGCTTCGTCCATCGACCCGATCCGCGCCCTTCGCATTGAATGACGTCGTTCCGGCTACTCGTGCCGCAGCGAAACCGCCGGATCGACGCGCGCCGCCCGCATCGATGGCAGCCCGGCCGCCAGCAGCGCCGCGAACAACAGAACCACTGACGCTACGAGGAAAGCCGCCGGGTCTTGCGGAGAGACATTGAATAGCAATCCATGGATCAGCCGCGCCAGGAACGCCGCAGAAACTAACCCGGCCACGATTCCCACGGCCGTCCACTGAAGAGCAAAACGTAACACATGCACAGCGACGCGAGACGGACTTGCGCCCATCGCCATCCGAACGCCGATCTCGCGCGTTTGCTGTGCAACCAGGAACGAAACCACGCCGTATAGGCCCACCGCCGCCAGCACCAGTCCAAAGCCGGCAAAACTGCCGAGTAGCGCTGCCACGAAGCGCGGCTGCGTCGTCAGATCATTGATACGCATTGTGAGTGTTTGAATACTGATCGGCATCCTGGGATCAAGCGACGCGAATTCAGCGCGGACCATCCGGCTCACACTTTCGAGCGGCAGAGACGTTCGCAGGATTGCCACGGCGGACCGCCCCAAATTATCTGCATTCCAGGTGCGCAAATGATAGTATTCAGGCGCCGCATCCGAAGCCAATCCTCTGTTCTTAACATCACGCGCCACCCCCATAATCGGCGACCAAACCGTATGCGCACCATCCAAGCCCCTCAGTGCAAGCTGATGACCTATTGGATTCTCCCGGCCAAACAGTTTTCGAGCCAAGCTTGCGCTCAATATGATTGCCGATTGAGTCGAATTGCGATCCTCTTCACGGAACGGCCGTCCTGCAATTATCCGAATTCGTAAAGCGTCGAAATATCCCGGGGAAACATATCGAAACGCAACGATGCCGCCTTGCTCCGGCAGCGGAGGACGCCCGGCAATGCGCATATTTGAGAACGGCCGCCCATGCATGACTCCGCTCGGCGGAACTGTGTCGCTGAGGCCCGAAGTGGCAATGCCAGGAATAGCAGCCAGCCGGGTTTCGAGTGCTCGATAGAACGCATTCTGCGCCGCCGCTTGCGGATAACGGTGGCTATCCAAGAGGAAAGAAACGGTGATGACGCGTTGCGTCTGCATGCCCAATTGCTGGCTTTCGAGCTTCAGCAAACTGCGCACGAATAAAGATGAGCCGGTTAATAGCACCAACGAGATGGCAATTTGGAAGGCAACCAGCGCTTGACGAAATCGGCCGTGTCCAAGCCCCAGCACGTGCCAACCGGCCAGTTCTTCGGCTCGTGGCCGCCGCAAAGCCGCAGCCGCTCCGAACAAGACGACTGCCAACAACGATGTCACAAACGCGAAAACGAGAACCCGTAAGTCAATCCCCACTTGGTTGAGACGCAGGAACGCGCTGGGAGACATTTTGACCAGGGCTTTCAACAAACCCCACGCCAGTAGCACGCCGCTAGCACCGCCCGCCACGCCGAGGAACAAGCTTTCACTTAGAGACAGCTGAATTAATCGGAGACGCGCCGCGCCCATTGCGGCACGCATGGCCAATTCCCGCCCGCGCTGATTGCTCCGGGCAAGTACGAGATTAGCGACGTTACTGCACGCGATCAAGAGCAGCGCCGCCACCGTCCCCAGTAGCAGCCACGACGCGAGCCGCTCATCATGTATTTGGCGATCACGCAAGCCCCGCATCATGAAGTGCACTTCACCGCGCAGCATCGGCGGCACATCGGCCAAGCTCGATACATACAGCGGTTGCATCTGCTCTCGCGCCTGCTCCAAAGTAAGCTTGTCCTTAAGACGTGCGAAGCATCGCAAGAATGCGCCGGTCTCGTCGCGGAGTTGCGCCGTCTGATCAAGCTGTTCCGTCATCAAAACATCCGCTTCCGCCAACTGCGGCATTTCGAAGCTTGCCGGCAGCACGCCAATTACCCGCGTCGGCTGATCCTCAATTAGCAACGTCTTTTGAAGCGCATTGGGATTTCCCGCAAATCGCGCCTGCCACAGTGCATGGCTGATCAGCGCAACTCGTGGAGCATTCGGCCGGTCTTCATTTTCCGTAAAATTGCGCCCAATTATAGGAGAAATGCCAAGCGTGGGAAGAAAATCCGCCTCAACATAAACGCAGTGGATACGAACGGGATTTTGGTCTCCCAGATCGCACTCCGCGGCCGGCAGCATCGATGTCAGCGATTTAAATGGAGTCGTCCGCCTCCGCCAATTGAAATATGTGCGGCCCATCATAAATTCGTTGGCATCAATCGGCCCGCTAATTCCGACGGAAACCAGACGATCCGCACGTGGATATGGCAAACTGCGGAACAGCAACCGGTCAACCATGCTAAAAACCGCAGTCGAAGAACCGATGCTGATCGCGAGCGTCACTATGACCAGCAAGGCAAACAGTGGACTGCGCCGCAGAGATCGCAACGCGTAGCGGCCATCCTGGCCTACCGCGTCAAACCAAGCCAAAAGTGGCCGCTTCGCCATAGCAACAATAGAATACTACATAGCCGCTGTGCGTCTCTTCAAATGAAGGCAAGCTTTCACACAAAGACAGCTGAATTAATCGGAGACGCGGCCCCCCAGGTATAAAGACGGTGAAGCCAACTGGAAGAGCTCAGACAGTTCTAACGGTGATGATTTCTTGTTGCTTGCGAAAGTAGCCGACATGGCGCACCGTGAAATTGACGAGCTACGCAAGGAACGACAAACAGGCGCAGCCAGAGCAACAGGGCTAAAACCACGTCACTTTACCGGCCCCAAGGTAATGCTCGACTGAACGACCTCACCCGGAGCTGCATTGAAATTAAGATGCGGCTAATAGCAGGTGCGTTTATTTCTGGGTTTCATCTTGACCAGCGGCAGCAACGGCACCGGCCATGAGCAGCGTACATGCACACAGAATTTTAGCCGTCATATTCGGCTGATTGTACTGAAAGATTCCTCGCACTAATTG
Source organism: Bryobacteraceae bacterium (assembly GCA_049802535.1). Classification (GTDB taxonomy): domain Bacteria; phylum Acidobacteriota; class Terriglobia; order Bryobacterales; family Bryobacteraceae; genus Bog-105. The sequence goes on from JBARMQ010000462.1 coordinate 31,411, forward strand.
CGTTTGCCTTCGCGGTGCTTTTTCCGTACTCTGGAAGGCATGGAAGTACATTTCGCGCCAGACCTGCAAGCCAAGATTGACCAGTTGGTCACTGAAACCGGACGCACACCGGACAAGCTTCTTGCGGATGCCATGGCCGGTTACGTTGCCGAGCTTGCCGAGACGCGCGAAGTGCTCAACAGTCGTTACGACGACCTCAAAAGCGGTAAGGTAAAGCCCATTGACGGCGAAGCCTTCTTTGAGAGCCTTCGCAAGCGTGAAGATGAACTGTTGAACAAGCAATGACCGCAGGGGAGGGCTTTGACCTTCATCCCCTTGCGGCTCAAGACATCACCGACGTTTGGGAATATATCGCCGACGACAGCCCACAGGCAGCGCGGCGGGTGCGATAGGAAATTCTGGCCGCTATTCGCGCATTGGTGCGGTTTCCCAATGTTGGCCATAGACGAACAGACCTCACCTCACGCCCTTTGCGGTTCATCGTCGTTCGTGAATATCTGATTGCCTACGCACCGGATGAAAAGCCTTTATGGGTTGTTGCCGTGATGCATGGACGGCGTAGCCCTCGCGTGATGGCCGCAATTCTCAGAGGCAGAGAAGAATAAGCAATACACTCATGAGGGGAAAGCCTTACCCTAGCTAGTGTATGTTGCGGGCGAGGCCCACAGCCTCTTGAAATTTGATTGCCAGGTCTCTGATCACGTGGTAGTGTCCGGCCGCAATTGCCTTATTGTCTACTAACTCTCCGCCGACGCCAACCGCGCTTGACCCCGCTGCGAAAAATTCCCCAATCGTTTCCAGATTGACTCCTCCCGTCGGCACCAGGTCGATGTGCGGAAACGGGCCTTTCAGTGCCTTGATGTACCGCGCTCCACCCATCGCGCTACAAGGGAACACTTTGACACCATCGGCGCCGGCCTCCCAGGCGGTCGCAATTTCTGTCGGTGTCAGAGCGCCCGGGAAAATAGCCTTACTGTACCGCTTTGCCATTTCGATGGTCTTGACGTTGAGGCTCGGCGTGACAAAGAATTGCGCCCCGGCCAGCATGCAGGCGCGCGCCGTTTCTGGATCCAGCACTGTCCCCGCGCCGAGTAGGACCGAGTCGCCATAGCGATCGGCGACAGCTTCCAATGCCCGAATCGCTCCCTGCACCGTCATTGTAATTTCAATGCAGGGTATGCCTCCCGCCAGGATAGCCTCGACTGCGGCTAAAGCAGCGGCGGCGTTCGGCGTCCGAACGATCGGAACGATTCCGATCTCCCGAATGCGGCCGGTCATCTGCGCGGAATTCATGCGTTCGACTCAGCTACGACTTTAGCTTCAAATTTATGGTGATGTTTTTGTGTTCGTTAAAGGAACTCACCGTTTTGGTTCCACTGGTTTGCTTGCCGTGTTCCGCCCGCACTTCATAATTGACATCGGAGCCCAGCCCGTAGAAATGATAGGATCCATCTTTTAAAGTGATGAACGATCGTACCTGCAGGGTTTTGCTATCCGTCAGCAAAACAACCGCGCCCTCAATCGGTTCGCTATTCGCGCCACTAACGACACCACCCACCGATCGCATCGCTGTCGGGCCTGCGACGCCTGAATGAGTATCTTGTCGAGCTAGGCAAACATTTCCTAGAAGCGCGACGCTCAATAACAATGTGCCGATCCCGGCGGTCCTGAAGAACTTCACAGTACAACTCCACATTCAAAAACATCTCGACTCAAATAAAGGCGTGCGGCACATTAGCCGCTATTCCCACTCTTCCTCGACCGATTCGCCCTCCTCTTCCTCTTCGTCGTCTTCATCGTCGTCGAAATCGAGGTCTTCATCTTCGTCGGCCTCCTCCTCGGAGTTCAATTCCACCGGGTGCAAGCTGGCGACGGTCAGGGCCGCGCCGCACTCATCGCAGGAAAGTACATCACCTTCATCCAATTCTTCTTCTTCGACATCTATGGTCGCATCACACTTGGGGCAAGAAACCATGGCTATTCCATTTGTACAACCGAACGTAGATTCCTGTCGCGGAGACTCAGCCGCATCCGTTTAAAATCGCTCTCGTTCGTCTTCCTACCTTTAACACGTGCCAAACGCAAAAAGGACGTGGCTTATCGGTGCGCTAGAGAAGCAGTTTCCTTCATTTGTTCAAAGTATCGCGCGAGCTCCGCAGGTAACACTGTCACTAAGGTCTTCTCCATGTCTTCGGAGGTCTCTATCATGTACCGCAGATGTGCCGCTGCAATGCGCATACACAGCGAATCGGTCAGTCTGCGGTCGCTATTCGCGGTAAGCGTCAGAAGTTCGTGGCGCGGAAGCGCGATCACTTTTTCCTCGGTCGAATATCCTTCGGAAGAAACAAAAAACTTCACGTCGATGGTATCGGCGTGGCGTATGGAAATGGCCGTCTGCAGCCAGCGAAATTGCACCGTCCACATGCGTCCAAAAGGGTCTGGACCAGCTTCAAAAAGGCGGCTTTGCTCGCTCATGCAACCCAATCCTAACACGCGGTTGAGCAGTTTTGATGCCCAAGACCGCCCGTCAGAACCTACATGGAATTCAGCCGTTGGCCGACGAGTGACAACAGCTCGTTCCGCGTCTCCTGTTGGGTCCGGAAAGCGCCCAACATGGCACTCGTAATTGCGCCCGAGTGTTGCTTCTCGACGCCGCGCATCATCATGCAAAAATGCCGCGCTTCGCAAATCACTCCCACTCCGCGCGGCTTAACCAGGTCCTGAATCGTCTCCGCCACCTGCTGCGTCAGCCGTTCCTGAATTTGGAGCCGCCTGGCGAATACATCCACGATGCGAGGAATTTTGCTTAGGCCGATGACCTTCTCATCCGGCAGATAAGCCACGTGCATCCGGCCGAAAAACGGCAGCATGTGGTGCTCGCAAAGGCTAAAAAACTCGATGTCCCGCACAATTACCATCTCGTCGTACTTCACCGGAAATAGCGCACCATTGACAATCTGCCGGGCGTCCTGCTGGTATCCGCTGGTCAAAAAGCGCAGCGCCTTGTCTGCTCTTTCAGGCGTATTCTTCAAGCCCTCGCGCGATCCATCCTCGCCCAAAGCAAGCAACACTTCCCGCAGGTTATCCGCAATCGAGATTTTCTTCGCCTTCGACTGAATGTCGACCACCCTGCTATTCTTCTTCGTCATCAAAACTCTCTTTCAAACGCCAGCCAAAACTCTCTCGCGCATCGAACCTTGTTTTCGGCTTACCACGCCGGGAAATACCTCGAAGCCGTTTCGATCTGTCTCCTGCAGGCTTACCCGGCTCAGCCGGACGTTCGAATTCGGCACGTAATCGCTCCAGTGCTCTCCCAGCAAATCGGCGATATAGAGAAGCACATTCTCCGTCGTAGGCGCCAAAACGCGAAATGCCGGGACATCTATATTGATGTAGCGATAGGCAAAAAGCCGCAACGCCTGCTCCGTCACCAGCCGATCCAGATGCCCGGTGGGTACTATCAAGCCGCTCTCGGGGTCGATCTCGCCCGTTGCCGCCACTTCTAAGATGTAATCGTGGCCGTGCCCATAGGGGTTATTGCATTTTCCATAAAGCTCACGGTTCTGAGCATCGGTTAAATGACTTGCATGCAGCCGATGCGATGCCGGGAACCGGTAGCGCCGCGTCACACTAATCATGCTGCCTGCCGGTCTCTAACGACATCTACAAACAAATCTGCCGTCTCAAACAGCCGGACCCGAGCGAGCTGGGTTCCAGTGTGGTGCAACCGCAAATCGAGTCTTCGCCAGATCTCTTGAGCTATATTTGGCGCCGTCGGCACCACCCGGTCAAAGGGCTTCACCTCGTAATTTAAGAACCGATGATCCATCGGCGTCACTACTTCTTCTTCCAGCATCTCCTTCAGATCCTTAAGATCGATGACCATCCCGGTCAGAGGATCCGGATCGCCTTCCACGGTTACTTCTACAATGAAATTGTGGCCGTGGCCGGAAGGATTCGCGTCGTCCGCAAATAACGCCCGATTCTGTTCCTCGTTAAGGGATGGCAGACGGCAGACGTGCGAGGCGGAGAACTCGGCTTTTCGGGTGACGAACATTCCTACTTTTGGATGTGCGGGCAGATTCGTTAGATACTGTTAAATTATCTCGTAACCGGAATTCTTACATGGGCTCCCCTGGCCCGCTTTAGTAATGTGACCAAGACCCAAATCAACACCAACGTAGCTCTCTGGGGGCTTCTCGGCCTCCTGACGGCCGCATTTGCAGGCGTTCTTGCCTGGAATTTGCGTGATACCTCGGCTAAGGAAGGCGGCCCGGCGCCATCATTTACCCTGCACACCGATCAGGGGCAGCAAATTACAGCATCTTCCTTCGGCGGCAAAGTCCTGGTGCTGAATTTCTGGGCAACCTGGTGTGCCCCTTGCGTCGAAGAAATCCCCTCACTCAGTGCCTTTCAACGCAAGTATGAGAATTCGGGAGTGGTGGTGCTGGCGGTCAGCGTTGACAAGAATCCCCAGAAATACAAAGCCTTCTTGAATCGCATTCATGTTGCCTTCGACACCGCACGCGATCCCTCGGAAGATGTTAGCAGTGAGTACGGCACATTCCAATTCCCAGAGAGTTACATCATCAAAAACGGCCGCGTCATGCGAAAATTCCCGCAAGCCGAGGACTGGCTCAGCGACGATATCGACTCCTACGTGAAAAGCCTTCTCTGAGGCGGCCATGTCACTCGATTCACAACTTATCTCGACGATGGAGGCGCGCCTTGGGAAAAATGGCGTTTTGACGCGCGCTAATGACCTGAGGCTCTACGAGTACGACGGCGGCGTGGACAAATCGCTGCCGGAAGTTGTTGTATTTCCCCGCTCGACGGAGGAGGTTGTCGAGTTGGTTAGATTGGCCTGTCAATACAACCTCGCCATCGTCGGACGCGGCGCCGGGACCGGTCTCAGCGGCGGCTCGATCGCCAGGTCCGGCGGCATGGTCATCTCCTTCTCCCGCATGAATCGCATTCTGGAGATTGACCTTGAGAATGAACGTGCGGTACTGCAGCCGGGCGTTGTCAATCTTGAGGTGACCCTGGCGGTCCAGCCGTTCGGCTATCTTTACGCCCCCGATCCATCAAGCCAAAAGGCCTGCACCATTGGTGGCAACGTGGCTGAAAACGCGGGCGGTCCGCACACTCTGGCGCACGGTGTAACCACCAACCATGTCTTGGGCCTTGAAGCGGTTCTTCCGGATGGCACCGTGATCGAAATGGGTGGCAAAGAGCTGGATTGTCCGGGTTACGATTTGACTGGCCTGCTGACCGGCTCAGAGGGCACTATGGTGCTTGTCACGAAAATAATCGTTCGCCTGGTACGTCAGCCGGAGTCGATCAAGACGCTGCTGGCTGTCTATGGATCGACGGATGAAGCAGGCAATACAGTGGGCGAGCTCACCGCGCAAGCCATCATGCCGGTCGCTCTCGAAATGCTGGATGGACCCATGCTTCGGTTGGTCGAAGAGGCCACTCATGCCGGCTATCCAACCGATGCCGCTGCCGTCTTATTGATTGAACTCGAAGGCCTTACCGAAGCGGTAGAAGAACAGGCTGTGCAGATCGACACGGTCTGCCGCGCTTGCGGTGCTCGCGAGGTGCGTGTCGCCCAATCCATGGCTGAGCGCGACTTGCTTTGGAAAGGCCGCAAGAATGCCTTTGGCGCGATCGGACGCGTCAGTCCGACCTATTACGTGCAAGATGGCGTAGTGCCGCGAACGAAAATCGCCAGCACTCTCCGCGCGATTGACGAAATTGGCAAGAAGCACGGCATTGCCATTAGCAACATCTTCCACGCGGGCGACGGTAACATGCACCCGATTCTGCCTTTCGATCCTCGCAAGGAAGGCGACCTGTTCCGAGCGCAGCTCGCCGGCGAAGAGATCCTCGATTACTGCATCTCCGTCGGCGGATCCATCACCGGCGAGCACGGCGTCGGGATGGAGAAGATGGAGCTGATGGGCCATCTCTTTCCAGAGGCGACACTCGATCTCATCAAGTCATTTAAATCCTTGTTCGACCCGCAATGTACCCTGAATCCAGGAAAGCTCTTGCCCACGGGTAAAGGATGCCTCGAAATCCGCCAACCGCCCTCGATGGTTCTTTGAGTTCTGCTTTGCTTTCGACCGCTTTAAGTGTAGGCGTAGTTCGTACTTCACGTACTCCCAGGTTTTGGATACCGAGATCTAGACACGTAAAGGTACGTAAACAATAAACACTCAAAGTTACGTCTAACGGATGGAGTGGAGGGTAAACAAGAAATGAAACGAATCATGGCTGTAGGCACGGTTCTGCTGGCATCGCTGGCAGTGAATGTCTTTGCTCAAGATTGGTATCACGAACGAGACGAGCGGTTTCGGGGTGAACAATGGCGAGCTCATTTGTTAGAGCAGGTGCGGATGGATTTAGATCACATCGGCAGCGCATGGCGGGCGGCGGACAGAGAACGCCGGCGGCTCGATAAGACCAAGGAAGAGTTGACCGACTTACAAACGAAGATGGATCATGGCCGCTACGATGGGGGCGAACTGAACGACGTGATCGACTCGCTCACCAAGTCAGCTAATGACCAACGCTTGTCCGGTCGCGATCGGGACGTGTTGCACGACGATACAAACCGGCTCATGGACTACCGTGAGCATCACGATCACTGGAATAGGTAGCCCAATCCGAGTACGGCTAACATAATTCGTTGCCGTGTCATGGCGGCCTGAAGGAGAATAGCTCTTTATGGAAAAACGAAGACGCTTTCTCGGCGGCCTTGGCGCGGCAACGGCTGGAATGCTTGTTGGTTCTACCGCCTCCGCCCGGCAACCCGCAGGCCCAATGGCCGCAACTGGATCTCTTCCGGAATATGCCCGGCGGCACGACTATAAAACTCTGAGGCAGTCGAGCTACGACCGAACCGGCGGCAATCGCGATTCCGTCACCGTTGCTCCAGGCCAAACTGCGGAGGTTCTGAAGTCCGACGGGCCCGGCGTCGTCACGCATGTATGGTTCACCATCGCAAGTCCGGCTGAGCATCATCTTAAAGAACTGGTGTTTCGGATCTACTGGGATGGGCAAGATAAGCCAAGCGTCGAAACGCCGATCGGCGATTTCTTCGGATTGAACCTGGGAGAGTATTACCTCTATCAATCGGCGTTTCTGAATTGTTCGTCGGTAAAGGCTCTGAACTCGTATTTCGCCATGCCTTTCAAGCGTTCGGCGCGGGCGACGGTAACGAATGAAGGGACAAAGCAGGTTAACGCCCTCTACTCAAACATCGATTACCAAATCGTTCCCTCGTTGCCTGAGGATGCACTCTATTTTCACGCGCAATATAGACAGTCGATTCCGGAACAGGCGGAATCATACCCCAGCGGTACTCCAGAATTAAATATCGATGGCAAGGGCAACTACGTTTTCTGTGAGACACGTGGCGCTGGCCATTTAATGGGCGTAACTCTAGGCGTCGTGCAGAACCGTGACGGTTGGTTTGGCGAAGGCGACGACATGACCTTCATCGACGGGGAGACCAAGCCGTCGATTAATGGAACGGGAACGGAGGATTATTTCTGCGGCGCTTGGGATTTCGGCGGTCGCGATAACGGAAAGCCCTTCGCGAACTTGTACAACGGCGCTCCGTACATGCTCGCTCCGGAGATCACCAATGGCCATTACTGCCTCTACCGTTGGCACGCCGACAATCCCATCGCGTTTACCCAATCGCTGAAACACACCATCGAGCATGGTCATGCAAACGATCGCGGTGATTGTTTTTGTTCCGTCGCCTACTGGTACCAGACCGAGCCTTCTTCAGATTTTCCAGCCCTGCCGCCCGTCGCCGATCGCCTCATTAGCTTGCGACGGTAGTAATCCGTCATCGGCGTTAGCATAGTTAGGACTATGCAGAAGTACGTCCTTCTTTTGAGGAACCCACGCAAGACGGGCACGGAATCAAAGCGTCCCACCCGAAATAATAACGAGTTCCTCCCCGTCTGGTGGCACGCAGCCGTGCCCTTTGCGCTTCTAATGCTTTTGGCTGCCTCGGCCGACGCGGAGACTCATTCTCTTACGCTTCGCGAAGCACTCGATATTGCGTCCCGCCAAAATTCCGATATCGCTTTAGCCCACCTGGACGAGCAACGCACGGAACAGGGTATAAAGATCGCCCGCGATCCCTTTCGGCCCAAGGTATATGGCGGCAGCGGACTCGCCTATACTTACGGCTATCCCAATAGCATTGACGGCAATGCGCCCAGCCTCTTCGAAATTAAGACGGACATGGCGCTATATAACCGGCCCGACACTTTCTTGCTCGCGCAAGCCAAGGAAAATGCCCGGGGAGCCAACCTCGGCGCTCAGGCTAAGACGGATGAGGTCGCTTATCAAACCGCCAGTTTGTTCCTGGACGCCCGCCAAGCGGAGAATATTGCTGAAACCGTCTTCGCCGAAATTCCCGATCTGCGCAAAGTGGTGGAGGTCACCTCGTCCCAGGTTTCCGGAGGCGTGGAATTGCCGGTTGAGCTGAAGCAGGCCAACGTCAATCTGGAAAGTGCCCAATATCGGGTGGACACGGCTCGCATGGATGCCGACTACCTGGAAATGATGTTAGCCGTCACCCTGGGCTTCCCCGTGACCGATCGGGTTCATCCCATCGAATCGCAATTGCCTGGCGTTCCCAAGCTTGGCTCCGAAGAAGATGCCACCCGCATTGCACTCGCCAACAACAAAGAATACAGCCAAATGCGTTCGAACGTTTTGGCCAAGGAACTGGAGTTGCATTCCTATCGGTCTCAGCGTCTTCCGCAGGTCAACCTGGTCGCGCAGTACGCCTTGTTTGCAAAATACAACTACGAACAATATTTTCAGAAATTTCAAGCGAACAACCTTCAGATAGGCGCATCCATCACCATTCCGTTCTTAGTCGGTTCATCCTTCTCGGGACGGGCGGATCAGGCCGCTACCGACATGCAAAAAATTCGCATTCAGATGGAGCAAGTGCGAAATCGAGTGACAACCGACACGCGGCACGCGTATCAGGAATGGCAGCGGGCACAGGAATTTTTGCACTTCGCCCACACCCAGCTCGATTTAGCCCGCGAACGTTTAACCATCTTGCTTGCCCAAAATGCGGAAGGCAAAGTGACCATGGCCGCGTTGGAGCAGGCGCGCGTGACGGAAAGCGACCAGTGGATTGCTCTCTTCCAGGCGCAGAACACTGAAATGCGCGCCCAACTTGCTATCCTCCGTCAGATGGGAACGCTGATGGCTGCGGTTCGCAGTGGACCTGCGGAGGAATCAGCTCGCCCATGATCGAAAATTCCGCCCCGTCTGTGCTCGCGGCCGACGTTCCGCCCGCTATCCCGGCGATTGAGTTGCATGATTTACGGAAAGATTACAACGGATTTGCCGCTGTCGATGGCTTAACCATCACTGTGCCGCAAGGTTGCTTTTTCGGCTTCCTCGGGCCGAATGGGGCAGGGAAGACAACTACCATTCGCATGCTGATGGGCCTGGCACAACCCACGTCCGGCTCAATATCTGTACTGGGAATGCGGTTGCCCGGCCAGTCTTATGAGATTCGTAAGGAAATTGGCCTGATCCCCGACGATACGCTGCTCTTCGATCACTTGACAGGTCCCGAATATCTTGAATTCGTCGCTCGCATGTACAGCATGGAGCGTCCGCTTGCCCGCGAACGTTCGGCTGAATTGCTCTCGCTCTTCGAGCTATCCGATGCCGGCCGAAAGCTGATTGGCGAATATTCAAAGGGGATGCGAAAGCGGGTAGCCATGGCCGCCGCCTTGATCCACCGGCCGCGTTTGTTTCTCATGGACGAGCCATTTGAAGGTGTCGATGCTGTCGGCGCGCGCCTGATGAAAGACATCCTTCTCGAACAGGTTCGGCGCGGTGCGACGATCTTTCTGACCTCGCATGTTCTGGAGGTTGTGGAGCGCATTTGCGACCGTCTCGCCATCATCAACAAAGGTAAATTGATCCTCTCAGGCACCATGGATGAACTTCGCCAGCAGGCTGCGGCCGGCTCGCAGTCTCTTGAGGAGATCTTCGTCAAAGTGGTCGGCGCGGAACATGTGCGCGAATCGTTGAATTGGCTATAAGATCATGTGGCCGCAAATTAGGGCGCTCGCCTGGGTCCATTTCCGATCGATGCGCAATCGCTTTCCGCGCACTGGTTGGGGCACCATTCTCATTTGGTTTCTCTCCCTTCTTTGGTACGGTCTGTTCGTCGGGCTGGGCACATTGTTGGCGTTCGCCCTGCCACTGATCGATCTGAAGACCCTGCGTATAGCGATTCCGCTGGCGCTGATCGCCATCATGATCTACTGGCAGATCTTTCCCTTGGCCACGCTGAGCGGAGGTTGGTCCCTCCAGATGGGCAAGCTGCGTGTCTATCCCATCAAGCTAAGTGCTCTCTTTACGATTGAAGTCTTCCTTCGCCTCACCACGGCCCCGGAGGCGATTGCGGTTCTGCTAGGAGGTGTCATCGGTTTGGCGAGACACCCACATGTTCCCTTCGCCGGGGCCCTCGCTCTTCTGCTTTTCATCCCGTTTAACCTGTTCCTCTTGATCGGCCTTCGCGAAGCGCTGATGCGATCCGGGCGCAACAAGAAGTTTCGCGAACTGCGCCCCCTCATCTTCATTCTGTTCGCGATCACGCCGCAATTCATTGCGCGACCTCCCATTCGCGACTATCTGAAACCGTATGCCATCGCGGTGGCGAGAGTTCCGGCGACGCCTTGGCGCGAATGGACGGCCTTGAGTCTCGGCAGTTTCTCATTACTGTCGGTCCTATCCGTTGTTGGCTGGTTGGCCGCCGCCTATTACTTTGCCCGCTGGCAATTTGCGCTATCCCTTCGAGAAGACGAACTTGTAAGTCTTCCTTCCTCCCCCGCCTCCCGCAAAACATCGTGGCTCGATGCTCTGTGGAGCCTACCCGACCGTCTCACACGCGATCCTCTAGCTGCTTTGCTCCAAAAGGAGTTTCGCTCGCTTGTCCGAATGCCTCGCTTCCGTGTCCTCTTCGGCCTCGCGTGCGTCTTCAGCGTGCTGGTATTCCTTCCGATGATTCTTCGGGGCGGCCGTGTCGGGTTTATCGCCAACAATTTCCTGCCCATCGTGAATGTTTACGGCATGCTGATCCTGAGTGAAGTAATGGTCTTCAACGTCTTCGGATTCGATCGCAAAGCGGTCCAGATCTACCTGATTTCGCCGGCTCCGTTTGAGATCGTACTCAAGGCAAAGAATCTCGTCGCCCTGTGTTTCATCATGCTTCAAAGCGCATCGGTAATTATCATCGCTGCTCTCTTCCGCATTCGCGTTACGCCCATTGATGCCGTAAACGCCCTCGGCACCACCTTGGTGATCACGCTTTTCTTGATGTGTGCGGGGAATCTGGCGTCTGTGCATATGCCGCGCCCTACCGATCCGAATCAAACATTCCGCCGACAGACCGGAGGCAAGTTACAACTCTGGATAATGGGTAGCTTCATCGGCTTAAGCGTGCCGATCGGCTTCGCGTTTCTGGCCCGTTGGGCCTTCAACACGGAGTGGGCCTACCTCGGAGTTCTTGCGGTGGATCTTGTCATCGGATGGATTGTCTATCGCCTCTCGCTCGAATCCGCCGTTAAACGAGCCCTCGAAAAAACCGAAGATCTCATCGACAAGCTGTCAAAGGGCGGCGATCCCGTAGGTACGTAGCGGGTGCAGATTTAAGGCGTCTGCCGGCGCTCAAATAAAAATGCGCAACCTGCTAGAATGGCCGCCCAAACCGCCCACACCGTCAAATACCGTTGACCGATCAGGAACCCTGCAATCAGTGGTGCAATGATCTGTGCCACTGACGTTAGCGACTGTGTCAATCCAAGGATGACGCCTTGCTCCCGCCGATCCGCCTTTTGGGTGATCAAACTTGTCAGCGCCGGCCTCAATCCCCCGCCGCCCACCGAGGAGATGGCCGTTACACCCAACAATTGCGGCAATGTTCTGGTGAACCCGGTCGCCGCGTAACCTACGAAAGAGCTGAAAAAACCCAAGCGCACCACGTTACGCTCTCCCATCCACTTCACCATCCGCCCCACTAAACCGCCTTGCATGATAATGCCGATAAAGCCGGTATACGCGAATAGATAACCAACTTCGCGCGCGCCCAATGGGTGGCCGTGGTAGACGAACCTCCGCTCCGCGAATAGCGCAAAGCCCGATACAAACGTGGAGAACGAGAACGCGAAACAAAGCCACTGACCCAGCAGCAGCGCCAATTCCCGATTCTTGAAAAATCGCCGATACTCTCCCCACGAGAGCAGCGAAAGGCGTTTGCCCCCGGGACCCGTCTCGCCCGCCTCTTGATTTTGTTGATGAACGATTTCGCGGCGCGGCAGAATGAAAAACGTGCACAAAATGCTGGTGAACGATAACCCGCAAGCGGCAAAGATCGGCGCTTGGTAGCCGAATTGAGCAAGATACCCCGAAATCGCCGGTCCCACCAGAAATCCCAACCCGAATGCAATGCCAATCAATGCAAATGACTTGGCACGGTTCTCGGGCTTCGTCACGTCGCTGATGTACGCCTGCGCGATGCTTAGATTTCCCGCGGTAATGCCATCGATGGCGCGCGCGAAAAAGACCATCCAGATTTGTGTCGAAAATGCCAGCATTAAGAATCCGGCCAAAGTTCCGGCTTGGCTGATCAGCAAGACCGGGCGGCGCCCGATTCGATCTGACAGCTGTCCCAATACCGGTCCGGCAAGCAATTGGCAGAAAGCATAGGTCGAAATGAGAGCGCCCACCACGGAAGGCGAAGCACCTAAATGCTCGGAATAAAAGGGCAGAAGGGGAAGAATAATGGTGAAGCCGAGAACGTCAACGGCAACAATCAGGAAGATAGGCAATAAGGGCGAAGAAAACCGCCCGACAGGCTTCCCCTCGGCAGGCTCAACGGGAGATGGGGTCACTACTCACGATTTTAGCGGGTCACCACGATGCGGCCGCCGCTTCCGCCTGACGCTTCACCAGCAGAATCGTAAAGTCATCCGCGAACGCCCATTGGCCGCTCCAATCGCGCACTTTCCCAAGCAGCGATTCGATCATTTCCTCGGCCGGCCGATCTTTATGCGATAGCAGGAAATGCGCCAACCGTTCATCTCCGAACTCTTCCTCGCTCTTGCGCGCCCGCGCTTCCGTGACGCCGTCGCTAAATAGCACCAGCACGTCGCCCGGCATCATGTCTACCTGGTACGCCTGATACTGCGCATTCGCCACAATGCCCAGCACCATGCCGTTCCCGCGCAGTTGCTCCACCGAACCATCCGCCCGTATCAACAGCGGATAGTTGTGGCCCGCATTGGCGTAGAGCATCCGGCCGGTTGACGGCTCAAGCAAGCCGTAAAACACAGTCACGAACCTGCCCAGCGGACACCGCGGAGCGATATTGCGGTTTAGCGCCTCAACAGCCGCCGCTGGCTCCGGGCTGGTTTCGGCCAACATGTGCACGCGGGCCTGTAGGCTCGACATCATGAGTGCGGCCGGCAATCCCTTGCCCGCAACGTCCCCAACGACCAGGCCCATCCGGCCGTCCGTGTAAGGCAGGTAGTCGTAGTAGTCTCCGCCGACGGTGCGGCACGGTAAATTCGACCCGGCAAGTTCATAGCCCGGGCATTTCGGAATTTCTGTGGGCAGCAGACTGCGTTGGATCTCGCTTGCCTGGTTGAACTCCGACTCCATCAGCTTCTCGGATTGTTCTACCTGTGCCAGGCGCGCATGCTCGATTCGTATGGCGGCGACATTGGCCATTACCGTCAGTAGGTCCAAATCTTCTTGGGTAAACGGCCGTATTAATGCACCCGTGTCCACATAGATCAGTCCAATCACCCGGTCGCCCGTTTGCAATGGCACGGCCATGATGCTGCGTACTCGCTGAGTAACAATGCTGTTCTGCTCCCGAAACGCCGCATCCACCTGCGCATCGCTGATCATTAACGAACACTTCTCGCTTAATACGCGATCGCGCACCGATGTGCTGATGGTAAATCCCTCGCCCTTACTCGCGCGCAGCACCAGTTCGCCGTCTTCCAGCGTCAAAATAACGCCGCGCATCGCCTCGACCGCCGCCAAAGACAAATCCAAAATGACGCGAAAAACTTCCTCCAACGGACGATGGCTCGCCAATTCCTGGCCCGCGTGAATCAGGGCCCGAACGACACGCGCCGTACTCAGGGTGGAATCGCGGGAAAGCCGGGCTTGTCCAGTCGTCTGGCCCAAGACTTTTTCAAGATTCGTAACTACCGTCGCTTCGCGCAAGAATTGGTCGTTCTGCGCGACGAAGGCAATCAACCGATTTCCGGTGGAACCACTTTTCGAAATGGGAGCAACGGGCGGTGGTGGAGTAATTCCTGTAATCGCCGCGGACGTACCGCCCGATTCGCGTATCTCAATGACTAAGTGCCCCGCGTAAATGCGATCTCCCGGGCGCAGCCGATGAGCCTCTTTTAAGCTCATCGCGTTGACGATGGTTCCGTTACGGCTGGCGCAGTCCTTGACGAACCACTTATCGTCCTGGCGCTCAAAGCGCAGGTGAGCCCGCGATAACCACGGATCCTCCGGATACGCCAAGTCGTTATCCGCCGAACGCCCAAGCGAGACGGCCTCCGCCTCTAGCGGTACCGTGGTTGAGGATCCTTCCGGTCCTGAAATCAACAATTCCATCTGCCGATTTCTAAGCTAACATCACGACGTCCCAACTAGCGTTGCTTTTCTAAGGCCGCCCGGAAGGAAAGTTTGTTCACGCTGTCGCAGGCCCCCTCCAAGTACTAGAGAGTTCCCGCTGTTCGCTTGAGTGGCAATCTTGGTGCCGTGCCGTCTTCCGCGTCTTCAAAACTTATCGCTTTTCCGATGTCTCCAAAGCTTCGGCTTCCTCAACCCTGCCAGCGCTTGAGGAACCGGTGATCAGCCGCGCCCCCCTGCCGTATGTCAGATACTGCAGTCCCCATTGCACAAACACCAAAACACGGCTCTGAAACTCCACGATGTACATCAAGTGTATGAACAGCCAGACCAGCCACGCGGGAAGGCCGGCCAAATGAAGCCCGAAGACTTCGGCCACCGCACTGGCCCGGCCAATCACAGCAATATTGCCTTTATCGAAGTAATGGAACGGCTGAACGGGTTTCCGCTTGAGCTTTTTGATGATGGTGTTCGCCGCATACTTGCCGCCCTGCATCGCCACCTGCGCCACGCCTGGCAGTGGTTGGCCCTTCTTGTTCTTCCCGGATTCCAGGTCGCCGACCGCATAAATGTCCGGAAAACCGGGGACCGTCAAATCGGGCTCTACCAGGATCTTTCCCGATTTTTCGGTCGGCGCCCCGGTACGCCGGGCCAGCGTCCGGCCAAAGGGTGAAAGGGCCACACCCGCCGCCCACAACACCGTCTTTGAGCAAATGCTGTCATGCTTGCCCAGCTTGTCCTCGACAATTACACCCTGTCCGTCAACGCATATCACCTTCAGGCCGCCGCGAAAGCGGACGCCCAGGTGAATCAACGATTCTTCAGCCTTTCGGGACAAATCCTGCGGAAAATTGGCCAGGACGCGCGTTCCCGGGTCGACAATCAGGATCTTTGCTTCCTGCGGCCGTATCGATCGGAATTCGTGCTTTAACGTATGATTGGCAATCTCGCCGAGAGCCCCGCCCAACTCCACTCCCGTCGCTCCGCCGCCAACGATCACAAACGTCAGCCACGCCCTTCGCTCTTCTAAATCTGTCGTGCGCTCTGCAATCTCGAACGCCAGCAGAATTCTCTGCCGCACATTGGTCGCATCCTCAACCGACTTCAGTGGGGGGGCCCATTGTTTCCATTCGTCATGGCCGAAATAGACGCTCTGCGACCCGGTCGCAACGATTAACGAGTCGTATTCAACTTGGGCGCCGTCTTTGAGCAGGACTTTCTTGCCCTGGGGATCAATGTCCACCGCCTCACCCAGCAAAACCTGCGTATTCTTCTGCTTGCTCAGCACGCCGCGCAAGGGCGCCGCGATCTCGCCTGGCGACAACGATCCAGTTGCCACCTGATACAGCAACGGTTGAAACAAATGAAAATTTCGCTGGTCGATTAACGTCACTGCTACCGGCGCGTGCTTAAGGGCCTGGGCGGCGTAGAGTCCACCAAAGCCACCTCCTAAAATCACGACTCGATGTTCGGCTGCCATGGACTTTTAGATGTCCCGGCTACAGAATTTGACGCCCGGAATCATCCGTCGCTCTCCGGCTGTTCAACCCCTGGCAGACTGAACGAAATTTGTGCGCCTTGTTCTATATTTGCGTCCACCCAAATCCGTCCCCCATATCGTTCGAGGATTTTCTGGCAAATCGCGAGACCAATGCCGGTTCCCGGATATTGTTCCGTCCCGTGCAGCCTTTTGAAAAGTCCGAAAATCTGTCGCGCATATTGCGGATCGATGCCGATACCGTTGTCTCGTACCGAGATCACCCACTCCTCATTCCGAGGTGTCGCGAAAATGGAAATCTGTGGACGCTTTGCGCTCCGATATTTTAAAGAATTGCCAATGAGGTTTTGGAAAAGTTGCGTGAGATGCACTTCATCAACGGCTAACTTCGGTAGTTGTCCGGTGACCTCGATTATTGCGTTGGTGCTTCGTATCGAGCTGTGCAATTGTGAAAGGGCTTTGTCGAGCGCCGCCCGGGTGTCTATCGGGGGCGCGTCCGTCGCCGCTGGCGCGCTTCCCGCCTTCACGTATAGCAGCAAGTCGCGCATCATTTCTTCCATGCGCTTGGCGCTATCCACCACCAGTTGAATCATCTCTTGCGAGTCTCGATCGAAGCGGCCCGAATTACGTCTTGCAAAAAGCTGTGTGAACATAATCACATTCCGCAACGGCTCCTGCAAATCGTGACTCGCCGAGTAAGCAAACTGACTCAGGTCTTCATTCGCCTGCCGCAGCGCTACCTCCGATCGCTTTCGCTCATCGATGTCAGTGAAGGTGCCAAACCATTTCTGCGGCGCCCCTGTGTCGTCCCTTACCGGGATCGCCCGGCAAAGATACCAGACGAAATGTCCGGTGTATGCATTTCGCACCCGGCACTCTACCTGGAACCCTTCGCCGTCCTGCCGCGTGCGATCCCACGCACTTTCAAAATATTCCAGATCTTCTGGATGGAGAACCGCCGGCCACAAATCCTCCGTTCGGCCCTTAGGCAGCAGGCCCACGCGTTCGCGCCAACGTTCGTTGCCGTAATCAAGCGCGCCATCGGGTGTTGCAGTCCACACGATCTGAGGCATGGAATCCGCTAACTGCCGATATCGCTTCGCCGACTCTTCGATCATTCGTTCGGTTCGCCGGCGTTCGCTGACGTCCCGAAACACCATGACCACGCCGCTAAACTTTCTCTCGTCCCCCAAGATCGGCGCGCCGCTATCGTCAATCGGAATTTCTTTGCCATCGCGGCGAATCAACAGCGTGTGGTTGGCCAGGGCGGAGATCGCGAGCGACCGGCGCACTTTTTCAACCGGGCTCTCTACCGTCTCGTGTGTCCCCTCCCTTACGATCTGGAAGACTTCACTCACTGGTTTTCCATGGGCCTCCGCTGCCGGCCAACCCGTCAGCCCCTCGGCAACCGGGTTTAAGAACTGAACGTTGCCCCCAACATCAGTCGTGATCACCGCATCGCCAATGCTCTTCAGCGTCACTTCCAAGGTATGCCGCGCCGCCTCCTTCTCGGCCCTTGATTCCCGCAACTCGGCAATCAAGCCTTCTCGCCGCTCGGCAATCGCGCCAATCGTGAAGCTGCTGAAGCACAAAAATACAAATAAGGCTGCGCTTCCAATGCTCGCTACTGCCAAAGTGCGGCTCTCAAGCTGATCCTCCCGCCCGCTTCTTTGCTTCAGTACCCTGTCTTCATATCGAATCGCGCCTTTGACGATGCCGCGGATCCGCTCCATATCGTCGCGGCCGCGATTCGTATTTACTACCGCTAAGCCGGCTTCGGGACCGAGCTGGTCATGCTGCCGGATCGCAAAGGCCAACTCGCTCATCTTCGCTTGTGTCAAACGGCGCAGCGATTGCGCCGTTTGCGGATCCAGTTGCGGCTCGAGAGCGTCCATCCTTTCAGGAACAGCCGTCAGAGCTTCCAGGTAGGGCCTCAGATACTCGCGATTATTGGTCAATAGATAGCCGCGCTGTCCCGTTTCGGCCTGGGTCACCGATGATTGGAAAGCGTCCAGATCTTCGATCAACAGCTGCGCCCGATCGCTGGCCTCGCGGCTTCGCTCCAGCTCCGACCAGTTCCGAGCGGAAACGATGACGATCGCCACCAGCAGAAGGGCGGCAAAAATGAGCTGTAGAGTCTCGGATGGACGTAATCGTCTACTCGGCAGGTCCTACCTCCAACGAGGCTTCCTGGCTGGAAGTCGCCATTTTAAGCCATCAATCGCGTAGACGCCCTAGGCCGAAGAATGCTTCCGCAATATTCGATATACCCGACGCATTCCAGGATCGGCAATCGCGTTCGCTTCATCGTCGTGGGACGATGTTTCACTCTCGAGGGATTCAACGCGCTGCGGCTGCCGGCGCGGGATGGCGATTCGAAACTCCAGGTCCTCGACGAAGGTACTTCCCGTTAATTTTCGGAGGCGTCCCAAAATCTGTGCAGTCAACCGGTGCAATTGACGCTGCCAGATCGCGTCTTCGACTTCCACTACCAGCGTTGCCCGCACCAGCCGTATCCGCGACGTGTGCGTCGCAATCACCTTGCCTACCGCTTCAGGCCATATCGCCCGCGCAACTTCCTCGCCGCAGGCAAGGTCTTTGGCCAGCTTGCTGTTCTGAAACAAACTCACTGCTCTTTGCATTCGGGACAACCAATTTCTGAATCAGGGGGAGGAGGCGAAAAACCGCAGGTCCTCAGGGTATCACGTCCCCGCCGCCGATATTTGCTTTGAGGTACGCCGCACCGTGCTTCGATATAGTCTCAAAGGCGACCTCTATGTTTACCGTACACAGCGATTCCACGGCGATTGTGCTGTGCGTTCTCACCATGATCGGCTGGGGCTCTTGGGCAAATACGCAAAAGCTCGCGCGCCGTGGCGCGTGGCCGTTTGAGCTTTTCTATTGGGATTACTCCATCGGAGTTGCGCTTACCGGCCTGCTCCTCTGTGTCACTTTAGGCGCCGCCGGCACGGCCGGTATGCCCGCATTTTCAAATTTGCAAACCGCCTCAACGTCCGCCGAGGCACGCGCCCTTGTGAGCGGCGCCATCTTTAACCTCGCTAACATTTTGCTGGTCGCGGCCATTGATGCAGCCGGAATGTCCGTCGCCTTCCCGGTCGGCATCGGCCTGGCGCTCGTCATCGGCACTGGCTTAAGTTATGCTCAGGTCCCCAAGGGCAATGTCGTACTCATTACGCTGGGAGTCCTCGCGATCCTTGTCGCCATGATCGTCTCGGCAATTGCCCATGGACGCCTGCGGCACGCGACCAACAGCCGTCGATCCGGCCTCCTTTTCGCCATCGCAGCGGGTTTACTAATGGGCTTCTTCTATCCGCAATTGATGCGATCCATTTCTCCCGACTTCAACAATCGGCCGATCGTACCGGGCATGTTAACGCCTTATACGTCTTTGCTGTTCTTTGGCATCGGGGTAGTCATCAGCTCCATTCCGATTAACGGCTGGTTCATGCGCTCTCGTCATTCACGCTTCTCCGATTATTTGCGCGCCCGGCCGGTGGTTCACCTCCCCGGCATCCTCGGCGGAGTGATTTGGATGGTCGCGTTAGGCCTCAATGTCATCGCCTCCGGAGTCGCTGGACCCGCTATCTCCTACGCTCTCGGCCAAGGCGCGACGCTCATTGCGGCGCTGTGGGGGGTTTTCGTCTGGCGAGAATTTCGCGCAGCACCGGCGGGAACGAACCGCCTTGTCGCCTTGATGTTCGCCGCCTATGCCGTCGGTATCGTACTCATCGGCCGCGCCACGCTGTGACGTCCGCGCTCACGTTCAGTTAGAGGCCCGGATGCGGGCTTCTATGTAGCCCGAAGGCTCATCTGTCGGCACAAAAATCTGATTCGGGTTGTCTAAGCCGAATCGGGATAGATCAAACAGCAGCCGGTGCTTATTGGGCATAACTAAGTGGATCTCTGCGAGCACCGCATGCGTGGCTAGCGCCTGTTCCGCCATTGCATACAGAGTCTCTTGCACCGACCGGCTGGTGTGCGCCGCAAAGCTGTCAAGCAGCGTTTGTCTAACTGCCGTGTGTGTCGCGTTAAAGTCAATCGCCCCTGACCGATATGTCCAGTGCGCGTCTAAGACCGTCCCCAACAATCGATCATGGGTCTCGGGAAGCGTGGTGTACTCATCCTTTATGTAATCGGCGAAGCCGGAGTTACCGGTTTTCAGAATTTCTAAGTCGCTTATGCCAGATGTGTAGACTTCCCGTTCCCGATCGGCGTCAACGGCGGCGGAACGGGTCTCCTCCCCATTCTTCAGGAAGGCCGTAGCGTAGGACCCGATCCGGCCCCACAACGTTTGCTCAATTTCAACCTTTACCTTGCGAAGCGGTGGCACATGCGAAAGAAAATGCCGCGCCAAGTCGCCGGCGAACGCCTCGATGCTATCGATGCGGCGTTTCCGGGCTAGCGCATAAACCGTATTTTTCATCGTGTCGGTTGGCAAAATGCTGCTGTTATCGCCAGCCGTATACGACTTCTCGAAGCCGCCTTCAAATAGAATGCGAACTGAGATCTCCAAAACCTCGTGTGCGCCGTTATCCCGCAATACCTGTGTTAGTCGAACGCGCGTCTTACCGTACGTGTCGAACGTTAAATTGGCCATTCGTTAACTCCCGCGATACGTCGTAAATCCGAACGGACTGATCAGCAGCGGCACGTGATAATGCGCCGATGAATCGCGTACCGCAAACGTGATACTGACTTCCGGATAGAAGCCATCGGGAAATCTGTCCGCAATTTCAAAAACGATACGGTAAACGCCTGTCGTAAGATCCGTCCCTTTGTCCAACAGAGTTGCGCACCGGCCATCGGCATTCGTAACGCCGGATCCGATCTCGGTCTCGCCGGAGAACAGCCGCACGCGCACATTCTTCGCGGGCTGTCCCACAGACGTATCCAGGACATGAGTCGAAATGGTGCTCATTCGGCGAGCATCTTCCGAAGCCGTAGGCGGGTGATCTTCGCCTGTTCTTGCGCGGCAATCCGCATCTCCGCCGCCGGTTCATTCCCTATTCGCTGGTCGATCGCCGACAGCATCTCTTCAGCCGTCTTTCCCGTGGCGCACACGATGAAAATAAACCCAAATCTGTTCTCGTACTCGACATTCCGTTGGTACATCCGCTCTGCCGCATCTCGGCCCGCTTCCGTCATGCCAACCTGCTCGGCAGCCGGCCATTTCGCGTTGTCCCGTTGCTGTCCAATTTTGGGGTGCTTCGCAAACGCGTCGAGCCAGTCCTGATCGGTCAACTGCCACCACACTTCTTCTGCTTGCGCTTCGAATGCCTCCGCGTCTGCGAATGGCCGGTTTGCCACCATTCGCATGGCCCAGGCCTCCGATCCGCAACAGGCCAGCAACACTTCGCGTGCATGTTCCTCCCGCGCCCCGTTCAAATCATGCAAGGTCATCGCGCCCCAGCAGAAATTCATCCAGCAAGTTCAACGCCACTTGCAACCGGTACTCGCTCGTCGACCGGATGTCGTCGATCGGCTGAATTTCGCTACGCAGCGTCGCTCGGGCCCGCTCCAGCGTCTGAGGATTTAGCATCTGCCCGCACAGAGCCTCCTCGGTTTTCAAGCATCTCAGCGGTACCGGTGCAACACTGCCCAGCCCTATTCGCACGTCCAGAATGCGGCCGTCCTTCATGTTCGCTGCAGCCGCCATCCATACTTTCGCAATGGCCTGAGCCTTACGCGCGCCCACTTTGCGGCTGTATTGGCGTGTCCAACGTTGCCGTGGCAGGCGGATGCTCAAAATCATTTCGTCCGGCGTCATTTCCATGCGTTTATAACCGCTATGGAAATCTTTCATCGCAACTCGCCGTCGTCCGCGTTGTGATGCAAGCTCCAATTCCGCGTCGTATACCAGCAGCGCAGGCGCCGAATCTGCCGCCGGCGAAGCATTCGCAATGTTGCCGCCGAGCGTACCGCGATTTTGATTCGCGATACTGCCCGTCCAACTCGCCGCCGTCACAAGCAATGGAAACGCCCCGCACAAAATAGCGCTCCTTCGAATCTGCGTGTACGTAGCGGTGGCGCCAATGCGTAGTTCGTTCTCGCTTTCTTCGATCGCCCGCAACTCCGAAATGCTTCTGATTCCGACAAGCCTCCGAAAGCTTAACTTACCGGCGTTAAACAGCACCATGAGGTCCGTTCCGCCCGCAATCGGCCGCCATCCTTCGCCATTCGACAGCAGATTCAGCGCCGTCGGCAGGTCCCTCGCCGCAACCATTGCATACTCACCGGCATGTGACCTCACACGCCCGGCTCGCTCGCTCTCTCGACTGCCTCAAAAATTCTGATATAGCCCGTACAGCGGCACAGATTGCCCGACAATCCTTCGCGAATCTCCTCACGTGCCGGCTTCGGATTGTTTGACAGCAACGCGATCGTTGCCATAATCATGCCCGGGGTACAAATGCCGCACTGCGCTCCGCCCGCCTCTGCGAACGCTTGCTGAACAGGATGCAAGCTGCCCTCGCTGGCCACGGATTCAATGGTGCAAATCAGCGATCCTCCAGCATCCAGCACCGGGACCAGGCAGCTATTCACCAATTCGCCGTTGATCAACACTGAGCAAGCACCGCACTCGCCTTCGCCGCACCCTTCTTTCGTCCCCGTCAGCCCCAGGTCTTCGCGCAGTACATCCAGCAAACGCTTCATGGGAGGCGTCTCGACTTCATGCCGCACGCCATTGACGGTCAGAGAAATGTGCTGAGTCGTCATGCGGCTGCACGTCCGCTGTGCAAGGCGCTCAATATGTGTTCCGGCATTACCGGAGCATGGTCGAACGGAACGCCCAACGCATTCTCAATCGCATTGAGAACCGCCGGCACAGGACCATCCATGGGTAGTTCCCCAATCCCCTTCGCCCCAGTACCGCTATGCGCGTACGGTTGTTCTTCAAAGAACACGCGAATCGGAGGAATGTCGCAGGTCGTCGGTATTACATAATTTGTCATCTGGCTATTCGCCATCACGCCATTGCGCCAAACCACGTCCTCGTATAGCGCAAGCCCAATGCCCTGCGCCACGCCGCCTTCAATTTGGCCGGCCGCGAGCGTCGGATTTAAAACGCGTCCTACTTCCTGCAGCGCCACAAAATCCTCCACCTGCACTTCGCCGGTTACCGTATCCACCGCAACCTGCGCCACATAAACGGCCCACGAATAAGCCCCATATGCGTCACCCTGGTACTTGGTGTCGTCCCAGAATATGTTCGGCGGCTCTTTGTATTGCACGCTAGCGCGCAACGCACCGCACTGGTCTATATACTTTTCGGCCGCTGCTGCGAACCCGGCCTCTGAGTACTCATCCGCCAAGAGATGGTTATCGAACAAAATTTGCTTCAGCTTCACCGCGGCCGATTGCACCAGACCGCCAATCACCATTGCCGTGCGCGATGCTACCGTCGGGCCGCTGTTAGGCACACACGCCGTATCGGGCCGC
Organism: Bryobacteraceae bacterium; assembly: GCA_049802535.1. Classification (GTDB taxonomy): domain Bacteria; phylum Acidobacteriota; class Terriglobia; order Bryobacterales; family Bryobacteraceae; genus Bog-105. The sequence goes on from JBARMQ010000462.1 coordinate 55,097, forward strand.
GGCACGTTCACGCGGGCATACCCGATACCCAGCGTTTCCGCCGCGATCTGCGCCAGAATTGTGTTCGTACCCTGACCCATCTCCGTCATCGAACTGAGAATGGTCACGCTGCCGTCGCGCTCGGCCTCAATCGTCACGATCGATTGCAAATATCGCTCGCCCGATCCCGTAAAGCCTGCTCCGTGAAAAAATGTGGCAAAGCCCATGCCTCTTTTCACCGGTCGGGATGGATTCTGCGCGGAGAACTCCTTCCGCTTCTCGTCATAGCCTGCAAGATCAAGCGCGCGGCGCTGCAACGCCGGCATATCGATCGGTTCAGTTACCAACTGGCCGGTAGAGGTGGTATCGCCAGGTCGAAGTAAATTCCGTGCGCGAAACTCTTCCGGACTCAGTCCCACTGCCCGTGCCACCTTATTCATGTGACGCTCTAATGCGAAGAGGCTTTGTGGCGCACCGAATCCCCGAAAAGCTCCGTGTGGCGGCGTATTTGTCGCGACCGCGGTGCTGGTCACACGCACGTTATCGCAGCGATAAGGACCGGCGGCATGAATCGTGCCGCGTGAAAGCACCACCGGCGTCAACGTGCAATACGCGCCGCCATCGATGACAAATTCAATCTCCATTGCAAGCAATCGCCCATCCGCTGAAACCGCAGTCCGATGCCGCGTGCGGGACGGATGCCGCTTCGTCGTCGCCGCCATGTCCTCCTCGCGGTCGTAAATCAGCTTCACCGGTTTGCCTGATTTCCATGCCAGCAGCGCCGCATGCCCCGCAATCATCGACGGATATTCTTCCTTGCCGCCAAAAGCGCCGCCGGTTTCTTGCTGGATCACGCGAACCTTTTCCGGCGGCATGTTGAACAGCGGCGCCAGCGCTTTTTGCACGTAAAACGGGCATTGCATCGATCCCCAAACCGTCACGCCATCCGCATTCGCTGTCGCGACCATCCCATTCGGCTCAATGTAGAGCTGTTCCTGCGCGCCGGTTGAATACTCGCCTTCGACGATGAAAGCCGCCTCGCTCCACACTGAGTCGACATCGCCCTTGTTGATCTGGAATCGCTTGAAAATGTTCTCCTGCCCCCAGACCACGGTTTGGCCCGAGAGCGCATCGTCCATGTTGAGTACTGCGGGAAGCGGCTCATACTCCACTCGCACGCACGCGCGCGCTTTGTGCACCAAGTCTTCATCCGCATGCGCCAGCAGCACAATGGGCTCCTGCGAGTGATTGACGTACTCGGCCGCCAAGAAAGGTTGATCCTCCACTAATAGCGTGACAAGGTTTTTGCCCGGAATATCGGCCGCCGTCACAATGGTGAATTCATCCCAAGGAATGCCTGCGAGGAACTCTATGCCGGTAATTCGGCCGCGCGGTATCTCGCTACGGATCGTCAATCCATGCAGCATCCTGGGAAGCTTCATGTCATCGACATACTGCGCGCTTCCTGTGACCTTCGACCGCACTTCCTTCCGAAGAACGGATGTGCCCACCACACTCGACCGCATATTTAAAATTACTCCACCCGCCGGCACTCTCGCCCGCCCGGCAGTTCCGCCCAAAGCCCGGCGGAATAAACAATTTCCCCACGCAAGTAGGAGGCCTTCACCGCTCCCGACAATTTTCGTCCAAGATATGGTGAAATGGCATGGCGAAAATGCAGCCGGTCTTCTGTAACCGTGAACTCGGCGTCTGGATCGAAGATCACGAAATCGGCGTCGTAACCAGCCGCTATGCTGCCTTTCCGGCGCTGTACACCCGCCAGCGCAGCTGGATGCTCGCACATCCATCGGGCAATGTCATCTAAGCCGAAGTCTCTCCGCCGTGCTGCCGTCCAAGTTGCCGCCAAGCTAAGCGACAGCGATGCTATGCCGCCCCACGCGCCGAGAAAATCGCCTTGTTCGCGCCGCTTCATCGCCGGCGGACAAGGCGAGTGATCCGTCACCACCATGTCGATCACTTCTGTCCGCAATGCCCGCCATAGTAATTCCTGATTCGCCGCATCGCGCACCGGCGGCGCGCACTTGTACTCCGTCGCACCCGCCGGAATGTCTTCGGCGACGAACGACAAGTAATGAGGGCACGTCTCCACCGTAATCGGCAGCCCTTCGGCCCGTGCCTTCTTTAGATCGGCGACCGCCTCCGCAGCCGACAAGTGAACCACATGGATCGGATGACGATATTCTCTGCAAAGTTCGATCAGAAACCGTATCGCCTCCGTCTCCGCCTTAGCCGGACGCGTCCCCAAGTATGTTGCGTACAATCGGCTGTCCGCTTGTGCGTCCGCCGCCAATAAATATTCAGGCAACTCGGCATGCACCAGCAGCGGCAGCCCTGTTTCGACCAGGTGTGGCATCCCTGATCGCAAGTCATTGGGAGAAAGCGCCGTGAATTCTTCCGTTCCCGTTGGTGACAAAAAACACTTGAATCCGCACACGCCCGCTTCTGCCAGCGCCGCAAGTTCATGCTCGTTTCCAGGAACGACACCGCCCCAAAACGCATAGTCAACCGCGCATTGCCCCGCCGCAGCTTCCCGCTTCTGCTCCAAAGCCGTGACATCGGTCGTCGACGGAATCGAATTCAGCGGCATATCCACAACACAAGTAATTCCGCCCGCCGCCGCTGCGCGTGTCCCAGTGGCAAAACCTTCCCACTCGGTCCGCCCCGGTTCATTAATATGAACGTGTGTATCGATCAGGCCCGGCAGTAAAGCGTCCTCCCCGATATCGAGGATTTCGCCCGCAACCGGCGGCGGCGAACTGACGACAGACACAATGCGGCCATGTTCAAACGTGACCCAAGCCGCTCGCGTTCCCTCCGGCGTCACCACCCGATTCGAATGAATACTTCGCCGCATCGCCCCGTCCTACTCACCTCATCCTAGCCGTTGCTATACTGCTGCACGTCGCTGCACATATGCCTAAATCGCATGAAGAATGGATGCGGCAAGCCATCGATCTGGCGGTTGATAATGTGCGCCAAGGCCACGGTGGTCCCTTCGGCGCCCTTGTCATTAAAGGCGAAAAACTGGTCGCCACCGGCGTCAACTCGGTCACCGCCAATAACGATCCTACGGCGCATGCTGAAGTTATGGCGATCCGCGCCGCCTGCCTTGCTCTCGGCGCTTTTCAGTTGGATGGCTGCACGCTCTATACCAGTTGCGAACCATGTCCCATGTGCCTGGGAGCTATCTTCTGGGCGCGTCCCGTTGCATACTATTACGCCTGCACCCGAACCGGTGCGGCCCAAGCTGGCTTCGACGATGCATTCATTTACGATCAGGTAGCGCTTGCGCCCGGGGAACGATCGATACCCGGCCATTGCGTCCAAACAGCACACTTTCGGGACCCCTTCGCCGAATGGGCAAAGAGCAACGAAAAGACGCCCTACTAGCGCTTATTGTGCTAGACCTCGAAGCGCATCAGCCAGTACACACGTGCCCGTTTCGATACTCTCCGGCGAAGCGTATTCGTCGGGCCGGTGGCTCACTCCATTCCGGCACGGAATGAACAGCATGCCTGTCGGCGCAATTCGCGACATGAACAACGAATCGTGATACGCGCGGCTTACCATCTTGCGATATGAGTAATTCTGCTCCGTACATGCCGCTGCGAGCGCCGCGATCACTGCCGGACTGCCCTGCGCCGGCGCGTCTGCGTTGCGCAGCGTGCAATCGACCGGCACACCACGTCCCGCCGCCGTCTTCCGTGCTGCTTGCTCGATCGTGCGCAATACTTCGTCGCGCCGTCCTTCATCGGTATCCCGCACATCCAACTCCATCCGCACACGGCTCGGCACGCTGTTCACTGCTCCGGGAAAGACTTCGCAA